>JAYSRF010000098.1:0-12223 GCA_043721195.1 Fluviicola sp.
TACATACCAATTAAAAATCACTTCTGACAACCAAGTTTTCTCTGGAAAATTGAATGTTGTTAAGTAATTAATAGACGCTTTAAAAAACCGAGGACACAGAAATGTGTTCTCGGTTTTTTTATGGGATAAAAAATCAAATGCGTACTTTGCAACTCAAAATCAACAAACGGTGGAAGATGGATTATTACAAGAGTTACTTACTGTTTCTAGCGAATTAACAGTTGCTAAAAACGCATTCATTGTTCCTGAAGGAAAAGTAGATCAACACATTTATTTTATTGAACGTGGCGCAGTCCGTGTGTTTTTGCAATCTGAATTCGAAGAATTAACCATCCGTTTCGGTTACCAAGGATCTTTTATCACTTCACTTTCTTCGTTCATCAAAGGAACACCTTCTGAGTTTTACATTCAAGCAATTCGTGCTACTAAATTACGTGTCATTTCAAAAGTGCAATTTCAAGAATACATCGACCGCGACGACCGCTACCTGAAGTTATATAACGCTATACTTGAGGGTTTGGTACTTCAACAGTTGGAACGTGAAATCGATTTATTAACCTATTCACCTTCCGAACGATTACAACGTGTTTTAGAACGTAGCCCTAACGTTTTTCAAGAAATTCCATCTAAATATATTGCTTCCTATTTGCGTATGACTCCCGAAACACTTAGCCGAATTCGTAAATCTTGATTTGAATCAATTTTTTTGTTCCGATAATCCTAGAATTTTGTTGCGAACTTAAAAATCAACAAGATGAAATTTGCAACAGAGGAATTGATTCAGGATTTAATCCTTCGCACTGAACGTGTTATAAAACAAGTGCATCGTTACCGCGAATTGGATCCAATTCAATTAAATCACAAAACCCATTCAGCCAGTTGGAGTAAATTGGAATGTTTGGAACACTTAAATCTATACGGCGATTTTTACTTGCCTGAAATGGAACGCAATATCTTATCCTCTCCTAGAAAAAAGGTAGACGTTTTTAAATCTGGGATAATCGGGAATTACTTTGCCAAGTTGATGTTGCCAAAACCAAACGGTGAGCTTAAAAAAATGAAATCACCCGTTGATAAACAACCGACAAGTTCTCAACTTTCTATCACAACTATTGATCGTTTTTTGAAACAACAAGAACAGTTATTGCGTTTGCTTGAACTCTCCAAACAAGTAGATCTAACCAAAACTAAAACGGCTATTTCTATATCGAAAATGATCCGTCTACGGTTGGGAGATACATTCCGTTTTTATGTTTATCACATTGAACGACATGTTGCTCAAGCTGAACGAGTTAAGCAGTTAAACAGTTAATTGGTTGTTTAATCATTCAATTTTAAAACCGCCATGAACGCTTCTTGTGGAACTTCTACTCGTCCAATTTGGCGCATCCGTTTTTTACCTTCTTTTTGTTTTTCCAATAATTTACGCTTACGGGAAATATCACCTCCATAACATTTGGCAGTTACATCTTTACGCAATGCTTTGATGGTTTCACGGGCAATAACTTTTGCTCCAATGGCAGCTTGGATTGGAATTTCAAATTGTTGACGTGGAATTAATTCTTTTAGTTTTAGGCAGATTTTTTTACCCAAATCGTACGCATTACTTCGGTGTACTAAAGCAGAAAGGGCATCTAAAATTTCACCATTGAGCATTAAATCCATCTTGATCAAATCCGAAGTTTTGTAGCCAATTGGATGATAATCAAACGATGCATAACCACGGGAAACAGATTTTAGACGATCATAAAAATCGAATACAATCTCTGCCAATGGCATTTCAAAGGTGATTTCAACACGGTCTTGTGTCAAATACACCTGATTTTTCAAATCGCCGCGTTTCTCGATACACAAGGTCATGATTTGTCCAATGTATTCAGACTTGGTGATGATTTGTGCTTTAATATACGGTTCTTCTATGCGCTCAACTCCAGAAGGATCGGGCAATTCAGAAGGATTATTGACAGTGAATGCTTTGGTTGGATCTTTACGCATGTAACAGAAATACGATACATTGGGAACCGTTGTAATCACCGTCATATTAAACTCACGTTCCAAGCGTTCCTGGATAATCTCCATGTGCAACATTCCTAAGAATCCGCAACGGAAACCAAACCCTAACGCAGCTGAAGATTCTGGTTCAAACACCAAGGATGAATCGTTCAATTGCAATTTTTCCATCGAATAACGCAATTCTTCGTAATCATCTGTATCTACTGGATAGATCCCAGCAAATACCATCGGTTTAACATCCTCAAAACCTTGAATAGCAGCATCGCACGGATTCGCTGCAAGCGTAATCGTATCACCTACTTTTACCTCATTGGCTTGTTTAATTCCAGAAATGATGTAACCTACATCACCTGCTCGCACTTCCTTTCTGGGACTAAGATCCATTTTCAGAATTCCAACTTCATCTGCGTTGTAATCGCGACCTGTGTTGAAGAAACGTACTTTATCACCTTTTCTCACAACCCCGTTTTTCACACGGTAATAAGCAATAATTCCACGGAAAGGATTGAAAACTGAGTCAAAAATCATGGCTTGTAAAGGCGCGTTTTCATCACCAACAGGCGGAGAAATTCGCTCAATACAGGCAGCTAAAATGTCCAAAACACCTAAACCTGTTTTCCCAGATGCTTGAATAACATCAGCGGGATCACAACCAATTAATTCAACAATTTGGTCGGTTACTTCTTCAGGCATCGCGCCAGGAAGATCCATTTTATTCAGAATTGGAATGATCTCCAAATCGTGTTCTAAGGCCAAATATAAGTTTGAAATCGTTTGTGCTTCAATTCCTTGAGATGCATCTACGATCAATAATGCTCCTTCACACGCAGCAATGGAACGCGAAACTTCGTAGGAAAAATCAACGTGTCCGGGAGTATCAATCAAGTTGAGAATATAATCTTCACCCTTGTAATGGTAACTCATTTGAATCGCATGCGACTTAATAGTAATGCCCCGTTCTCTTTCAAGATCCATATTATCCAATGCCTGAGCTTGCATATCTCGATCAGAAATAGTTCCAGTAGTTTGCAATAAACGGTCAGCCAAGGTGCTTTTACCGTGGTCAATATGGGCAATAATACAAAAGTTACGAATGTGTTTCATGGCGCAAAGATAGCGTTAATTTTCTGCTGATTTAAGCAATGTGGTAGTTACAATGGCTTCAATGCGATCTGCCATCTGATCTGTGGGTAAATCATTGTCATCATACCCAAATGGATCTTCAATTTCTTCAGCTAAAACCTCCAAACTTACGAAGACATAAAAGATGAATGTTACAATGATGGAAGAGAAATATCCGAAGTTCGTAATAAAGGCAAGCGGCAATGTTGTAACGTAAATGAAAATGAATTTTTTGAAAAAAATGCTGTAAGAATAGGGGATTGGGGTGTTTTTGATGCGTTCACAAGCACCCATACAATCTAAAAAACCATTGAGGTTCCGATCCAATCGTAGAATATCTTCTTCTGAAATTATTCCCGCTTTTTTGAGTTGATTGAATTTGATATAGATCAATTCAACAATACCAGATGGAATATGATCGATCTTTTTCAAGAAGGTGATTTCTTCTGGAGTGAGGTTTAATAGTTCAAATTTTGTTCCTTCACGCAAGTGCTCCTTTGCATTTTTAGCGAAATTGGCGATGTGTCGAGCAAAGAAGGCATTGTGTTCTTCATCCAAATCTAATGCGGCGATTTTCACAGCTAGATTGCGTGAATCGTTGGTCAATTCTCCCCATTTTCTGCGTCCTTCCCACCAACGGTCATAAGCAGTATTGGTTCGGAAAACCAAGAGCAATGAAATAACGAATCCAAGAATTTGATAAACGGAAAACAATTTTTCCAAGATCACTACTTCAGGAAAAAAAGTGATCTCAATGGCTGCAACTCCAAGGGTAAACAAAAAAATGAAAACCAGTTCTTTCCAAAGTATTTGAATCGTATCACTTTTTGCCAAGTGAAAAACCATGTTCATCCAACTCTTAGGATTGTAATTAATCATTTTGTCTTCAATTTAAGAACCGTAAAGTTACAGTTAAGTTTAGAAACTGTTTTGAATTTATCAGTCATAATCAATCATGAAAACAAATTCCATGCAGTTTCTCAGTACCTTTGCCTTTCCAAAGAAAGAAACATGCATGTTTTGTATAATGTTACGGTAAGTATTGATCCAACTTGCGAACACGAATGGGTAGAATGGATGCGTTCTGTTCATATCCCCCAAGTAATGGCAACCAAGTGTTTTGTTGAAAGTCGATTGTCTCGCTTGATAGGTGAAGAAGAAGGTGGTGTCACCTACGCGATTACTTACGTTTGTTACAGTCAAGAAAAACTCGATCACTATGGTCGTGAGTTTGCTCCAGCGTTGCAGGCAGATCATTCGGAACGTTTTAATGGTCGTTTTGCAGCATTCAGAACAACACTTTCGGTAATTGAACATTTTGTACATGAAGGTTAGAGCTAAAAAACACCTCGGACAGCATTTCCTCAAGGATAAAGAGATTTGTAAAAAAATTGCAGCGCAATACGGTCGCCACAACGATTGTAAAGTAGCCATTGAAATTGGTCCAGGAATGGGCGCGTTGACGGAGTTTTTACTTCCAATTAATGATACTCAATGGTGGTTGCTAGATGTGGATAAAGAATCCATTGCTTACTTAAAAGGACATTATACTGGATTAAGTGATCGGATTATTGAAGGCGATTTTTTAAAAATGAATCCACGCGATTTGGTTGGAGATCAGCCTTTTGCTGTGGTTGGAAATTTCCCGTATAATATTTCTTCGCAGATCCTTTTTCGGTGTATTGAATTCCGGAATCAAATCCCTGAGATTATGGGAATGTTTCAAAAGGAAGTTGCCATGCGAATCGCAGAAAAACCAGGTTCGAAAACCTACGGTATATTAAGCGTATTGCTACAAACCTATTACGATATTACCTATTGTTTTACGGTCGACGAACATGTGTTTGATCCGCCACCAAAAGTAAAATCGGGAGTGATTCGTTGCGTTAGAAATGAACGTACGAGCTTGCCATGCGATGAGAAATTATTCAAACAAGTGGTGAAAACATCCTTCAACCAACGTCGAAAAACCATTCGTAATTCCATCAAAGTATTATTGCCAGCAACTTATCCTGATAACCCAGTTTTACAGTTGCGACCAGAGCGTTTGGGCGTAGAAGAATTCATTGAATTGACCTGTTGGTTAGAACAAGTGAATAAGGATGCAGGTGTAGATAAAATCAGTGTAACTGAAATAGATGAGTAACATTCGTTAATAATCTGGCTTATCTTGTGAATAAGTAATTGCTACCAAATGCAAAATCAGATGCGATGGTCTGATTTTTCGATTATTTTTGTCCGTCTTTGTATAAAGACACATTAAAACAGTGAATAGATGTCAGTAGAAAAAACAAGATATTCAGATTCGGAATTAGATGAATTCCGTTTATTGATCAATGACAAGTTGAAAGAAGCTTATGAAGATTATGATTTATTGAAAGGTTCGCTTTCACATAGTGATAATCATGGTACTGATGATACCGGTCGTACATTTAATATGATGGAAGACGGTTCTGAAACTTTATCACGTGAAGAAGTGGCACAATTGGCTGCTCGTCAGGAGAAATTCATTGACAGTTTAAAAAGTGCATTAAACCGCATTCAAAACAAAACATACGGAATTTGTCGTGTTACTGGAAAATTGATTCAAAAAGAACGTTTACGTTTGGTGCCTCACGCAACATTGAGCATCGAAGCCAAAAACATGCAAAATAAATAAATGCCTTCTTTAAAACGCAAATTGTGGATTGTTGGAACCATCGTTCTAGCAGTTCTAATCATTGACCAAATCGTTAAGGTTTGGGTAAAAACATCTTTTCATTACAATGATGAACCTGTTCCTGTTTTTGGTGATTGGTTTCGTCTTTTGTACATTGAAAACCAAGGTATGGCCTTCGGGACAACCTTTGGTGCCAGTATGTGGGCAAAATTAGGTTTGAGCATTTTCCGCATTTTAGCAATCATTGGGATTGGTTATTATTGGTGGAAACAAGCCAAAAAAGGTGTTCGCACAGGATTATTGATTGCCATCGGGTTCATTTTCGCTGGTGCAACGGGCAATTTGATTGATTCCATGTTTTATGATTTTATCTTCCCTTATGATGGTTGTATTAGTTTCAATCATTTGGAAGGTTCAGGTGTATTCACCGATTGCGGATTTTTAGGAAAACAAGAAACGCGTCATACTGGATTTCTACTAGGAAATGTTGTTGACATGTTTCAATTCAACATGTTATGGCCAACTTGGATGCCATGGGTAGGTGGAACTGAAATTTTCCCTGCTATTTGGAACATTGCTGATTCATCTATTTCAATTGGTGTTGTCATGATTGTGCTTCGTCAACGTTCTTATTTTGCTGTTACAGCTTCTGAATCAGAATTGAACAAAGAATTATCACTCACACGTCAAATTGGTTTATTTGGTGGAATTGCTGTTGTTGCATTGTATACCATTCTTTCGTTTGGAATTGTTGTGGTGCCCGTTGATTATACAACAATGGCATTTATCTTGACGCTCGTGATTTATTTATTGAGTATTTATTTTACTTCACGACTTTCAAATCTATTGGAACGACAATCGACCGTTTGGACATTGGCTGGAATTCTTATTCCGATTGTTCCATTGATTGTGCTTTCGCGCTTAGGGAGAACAAATACAGCTGCATAGTTTTTCTAATTCTACAATAAGTTGTTTTCCTGAAAATAACGAGTAATTCTTGTTGGGGATTAGTTTAAGCGTGGTCGTCTCAGTTTTATCCCTTCAATGAACATCACCAACCTTATAAACACGAGGATTAATCCATTTTGTACAATAAACTTGAGTGTACTTCCGTCCTCTAAATTCAGCGCTTTTGCTAAGAAGAATAGGAGTAAACTTGCGCCCAAATACAACACGAACTTGCGCAAGTTGTACTTAATCGGGAAGTATTTTTGTCCAAGAACATAAGATGCTACCATTTGTGCGCCATACACAATCAGAGTTGCCCAAGCACTTGCCATGTAGCCGTAAGCAGGAATAAAAAGGTAATTGATCAGAATGGTTAGAAACGCGCCACCAACAGCTATGTAAGCCCCAAATTTTGTTTGATCGGTTAACTTATACCAAATACTCTGATTGAGGTAAATCCCCAAAAAGACATTTGCCATGAGCAAGATGGGAACAACATTTAAACCAACCCAGTAATTTTCATTGCTTACAAAATACTTGAAGATGTCTAAATTGAGCGAAACGCCAAGAAATGCTAAACACATCGCCGCCACAAAGTAATTCATGAGTTTGATGTAGAGCTTATTGCGATCCTTATTGTTTGCTTGATTAAAAAAGAAAGGCTCAGCTGCATATCGGTATGCTTGTAATAACATCGAAACCAACATGGCGAGTTTATAACACGCACTGTAAATCCCAATTTGCGCATCTGCCATTTTTGCCGTAACACCGTGTTCTGGATCATAGAGCATTTGTTTCAACATAATCCGATCAATGGTTTCATTGACGATAAACGCAAATCCAGCAAAAACAATAGGAATAGCATATCTGGACATTTCCCAAAAGAGTTTCCAGTCAAATTTCAAGGCAATGTTGAGGAAATCTTTGTAGAGTAAAGCGGGTTTTACCAAACTCGAAATCAGGTTGGCAAGTAGAATGAACCAAATGCCTTCTTCTGGGTGTTCTGGATCGAAAAGGAAAAACAGAAAGAATAAATTCAATCCTATATTCACACCAATTGAAGCCAATTGAATCAATGCAAATTGTTTGGCCTTTTCTTCAGCTCGCAGGCGTGCCAATGGGATACTTGCAATTGCATCTACCCCAACAATTGCGGCGAGAATGATGATGTAATCATTGTGACCTGACATCAACAATAGGTCAGCAAAATCCTGATTAAAATACAGAATGAGCAAGAAAAAGAAAACATTGAGGCCAACGACAGTTAGGAAACTATTTTGGTAGACCAACTGTTTATCAGGTTTGTTTTGAATGAATCGAAAAAACGAGGTTTCCATTCCGAAAGTGAGAAACACCATCAGAAAAGCGACCAAAGCATACAATTGAGAAATGACACCGTAATCAGCTGCCGCAAAAAATGTGGTATAGAGCGGAACGAGTAAAAAATTCATCGCCCTGCCAAGAATACTTGACAGACCATAAACAGCTGTTTGTCCGAGTAATTTCTTTAATGGATTCAATTATCCGCGAAAGTTTGGTTTGCGTTTTTCAATAAATGCAGTGGTTCCTTCAACGAAATCTGGCGTTCCGAAACAGTTCCCAAATTCATGGACTTCCGTATCAAATCCAGCTTGACCACCTTTACTGTACAAAGCATTCACAGAACGAATCGCTGCAGCAATGGCAGTTGATGAATTATTGATGATTTTTTGAGCAATCTTCTGCGCCAAAGGAAGTAATTCTTCTTGCGTACAAACGTGATTCACCAATCCCCAAGTAAATGCTTCATTTGCGGAAATCATTCCAGCAGTGAAAATTAATTCATTTGCTTTTCCACGACCGATGAGTTGTGCCAAACGTTGCGTTCCTCCATATCCAGGAATGACACCCAACGAAACTTCTGGAAGCCCCAGTTTTGCATTGTCAGAAGCCACTCGAATATGCGAAGCCATTGCCAATTCTAATCCACCACCAAGGGCAAAACCATTGACAGCGGCGATCACTGGAGTTGTCATGTTTTCTAGGAAGGTAAACAACAATTCCTGTCCTTTCGAAGCAAGTAATTTGCCTTCTTCGGTAGAAAAATGCGCAAATTCTTTAATATCTGCACCTGCAACAAATGACTTTTCTCCTGAACCTGTGAGGATCACCACACCTGTTTCTGCATCATTATTTGCGGCACTGAGCGCAGTATGCAATTCTTCAATCGTAGCTTTGTTTAAAGCATTGAGTTGAGCAGGACGATTAATGGTAATTGTTTGTATGTGTCCAGCCTGTTCGACTAGGATATTTTCGTATGACATGTTTGATTCTTTTTGTAAAAATATCGACTTATTTTTAGAAACCTATTGCAATGTAAGATAAAGGTTTTAACCCATTTGTTAATTGTTCCGTAATATTGCGGGATTACTGGCTGTAATTAGTTGTTTATCATTGACATAAGAAATTAAAAGCTGTGTTTTTTTATTCTTCAACCAATCGTTTCTTCAAGTTTTCAATACAAAAGAGTTCTCTTCTTATACTTACTTTTTTTGTTCTATTTCGTGATTTTTTTGAATGATTGTTTGGCATTAAATCTTGTTTTTCACTAACTTAAATAAGAAAAGCCTTATGGGATCATCAAAAACAGCACAGTATTCATTGAAACAAAAGGGGTTTGCACGTACAGCAAAAGCTATGGGACACCCTGCTAGAATTGTAATTGTTGAATTTCTTTCTTCACATGGATTAGGTACCAATCGACAATTTATGGAAGCAACCAAATTATGTGACGCCACTGTTTGTCAACATCTAAAAGAATTGGAACACGCTGGGATTATTACCGAGTTTTATATTAACCTCAATTCGATTATAAATTTCAGTTCAGAATCCAATTAAAATTTGAAAGAAAAGGCGGTTTTATGAGTGATAGCGAGTTATCGCGAATAAAATCAACGAATTATTTCAAAGATTTAATTGGATAGACATGTAGTAATTCACCCATAAATACCAGATTTTATCCTAAAAAGACCTCGAAATAGCCCGCTATTCCTTCATCCTTTTTACTCAAACTCTAACATTTATGGGCGTTCTGAACAAAATTTATCATCGAATTGGGGTTATTAGAGACAGGCACTATTATCGGTTATATGGATCAGCAGAGTTTTTAGTAAAGGAATTGCAGTCGGTTTTCGAACCTACCTCTTTTGTACAGACTTAAGTTAAACTAAAAAATGTTCCGTAATCCCGCAATATTACCGAACGTATAACATTGAATATTAATTTGTTATGATTTTTTTGTCAGACGTTTATACAACCGTATCCCCAACATCAACCCAATCCCAACGCCAAAAAATCCAATTATTCCACCAATCCAACTCAGCGCATCGCGCATGATCACCACAAAAACAATGGCAACTAACAACAAGGTCGCCGCTTCATTCCATAGGCGTAAATGCATGGAGTTCCATTTTGAATTCCCGTTTTTTAAGCGATTCATGATTCCCTGACAAATAAAATGGTAGACCAACAAAATCACCACGAATGCCAATTTTACATGCATCCAAGGCAGCTCTAAAAGCGTTGGTTGAGCAATCAACATCAATGTGCCAAAAACCACGGTTAAAATCATGGCAGGTGTCGTGATAATATACCACAAACGCCATTGCATGATATTAAATTGCTGTTGAAGAATGGTTTTCTCGATTTCAGGTTTCTGATTGGCTTCCGTGTGATAAATAAACAAACGCACAATGTAGAACAGCCCAGAGAACCAGCTGACTACAAAAATAATGTGCAAGGATTTAAAAACGGAATAATACTCAAGCATAATCTATCTCAAAAAAAACGCTCCGTTTTGAGGCGGAGCGTTCATGTTTATACTTTTAAACCTTTTACTACGCGGTCTTTTCGTTTCGTTTTCTGTAGCTTTTTCAAGATTACTTGCAGATGCGAGTTTCCAGCACCTTGGGCAACTGTATACGTTTCGTTTCCATACTCAACAATACCAGCAGTATTTTCTTTTGCTTCAGTAACCAAGTAATACTTACCACTTGTTTGGGTAGAACGGGTATTGAATTTCAATACTTTTCCTGTTCCCAATTCAAAACGTACAACGATCATATTGTTTTCACCCATTTTCTCAAAGACACACTTTGTACCTGGATTGATAATGATTCGATCTTGTGTTTTACTAGAATTGACAACCAAAGCACCATCATCTCCAGTGGATTGATTACCAGATGAACTGCTTTTTTCCAAAATGATAACAGCAGAAGTGAAAAACTGCACCTTCATCATGTTCTCAGGTGTCAAATCAAATTCCTCTTTTAACTGATCTGTAAAGGGAACTTTTGTTCCACAACTTGCTACGATCAATAATAAAGCGAAAAAAACAATACTTTTCATAGATTAATTTTTTACAAATGTAACTGTTAGCTAGCAAAATCAATGCCGTTCACAGTGGAAATTTAAAAAGGTTTCTTTAAGTGTCAATTATTGATCCTCTTCGTTTCGATGTAAGGGGTAAATAACAGGTCTACTGGGAGTTGCATCATTGACAAAAGGCGCTGTTTCTAAGTTGAGTAAATAAACGCCGTCTTTTGCCGTATCAGGAACAAAGATTAGCTCGGTAATTGTACGGTCAAACTGCTGATTGTCAGGAACTCCCCAATATGCATGATGAAATGCCAACGCACCGTTATCCTGCTCACGATCTACAGAAGGAACGTCTACTAATAAATGTTTGATCCCCATTTCGTCCAATAACGAAACAATTTCAACCTCCAAATAAGTTGGATTAGTGGACGAATAATCCGTACTGCATTTAGAGGTATTATTGGGTAGTGAACGAATCAACACTGCTTCAGTAGCTGGATAATTAGAAAGCTCACTCAATTGTTCTAAGGTAATAACTGAATCAATTGAACCATCAGCGTTTGGTTGTTGCATCGGTTCAACACTGATCAAAGCAGCTTTCATGAAAGGCGAAAACGTAATTGAATTAACAGAATAAACTTCCTCCGTGATGTGACCCAAACATTCAGTATGCGTTCCATGACCGTGCGGATTAAAGAAGATATTTCTGAAATTAACACTACCACCTTCTGCAACAGAACCATTCCAATCTGCTGTTCGAACTGGTTCAATTACTGGAGCATTGACATACCACGCTCTTGGATTTGTTGCCGAAGCTTCTAAAGGAATCGAACAATCAATTGCTTCATCGGTCAATACATAAGAACCGTCTTCTAAGAATAGTTGCATAGAGGCCTAAATTACGGAAGTTTTGCAACCATTGCCTTGTATTCAACATCAAATGAACTTGTTCCTTGACAACCTTGTTCTATACGGGCATTTTCAAAATGTTCAATTCGACCTTCTGGACTTGGGTGAGTGCTCAAGAACTCTGGTGTTTTGCCGCCTCCCATTTCTTGTATTTTTCTAAAAAATCCTGCGCCACCATCTGCCGCATACGAAGTTGGACACAAATAACGAACGGAT
>JAYSRF010000099.1:0-4431 GCA_043721195.1 Fluviicola sp.
TGATCAATGTTGTACCAAATCCATACTATGCATTCTCTGAATACGAGCGTACACGTTTAGATAACCGAGTGAAAATCACGAATCTTCCAGATCAGTGTATAGTAACGATTTATAACACAAGTGGTAAATTGATCCGTACTTTCAAGAAAGATAATCAAATAACATCGATTGACTGGGATTTGAAGAACAGTAAAGCCATTCCGATTTCAAGTGGCGTTTACATCATCCATGTAGAAGTACCAGGCATCGGTGAGAAAATCGTGAAGTTCTTCGGCGGTATGCGCGCCATTGACTTGGAGAATATTTAATTGTTTCTTCTTTTATCGCTCAACAACAGGTGTAGTTTTAAGCTATGCCTGTTGTTATTTCAACCAGCTAAAGAAATGTATTCAATCATAGAAACGTGTCATTTCAACTGCAATTTCAACCAGAGATTCATTGGTTTTTCTGAAAATTGCGATTGGAAAAAGAGAACAGTAAGAATGATGTATGCAACAAAGCCAATGAAGAGTAAGACTTGGAATCGTGAAATGGATTGAATAGGGCTGCGTTCATTGATTTCACATATTTCGCCTGGACAATACTGTGCTTTTTCTTTGTAAAACAGTTTGTAGAAGATGCAGCCAATGCAAATTCCAAATGCGGCCTCAAAAAACAGGAAAATCAAACAGATTAGGCAAATAATCCCGGTAATAAAACTAAAAGTATTGAACACATTCAATGCCACGAACATGATTAAAGAAAGGATGATCCCAATTTTCCAAGCAAACTTTTTTTGAGGAGCACCAACGTATTCTGGTGTTTGTTTACGAACTATAAATCGCCCCAAAATGAGCATTGGAGAAAACTGTGGGTTGATAAAAACACGGATAATGAAATCCGTAAGAAATCCTACAACGAAGTATTTGGCCAACTGAAAATCACCTTTAAACAGGATGATCATTAGCGCAATCAATGCAAACACGAATAGAATTCCCGAAGCAGCTCGGATTTCACGTTCGTTTAATACTGGAATTTCGAATCCATCTACTTTCTCCCCAAATTGAATCACTTTCTGCATGCCTTATTGTTTAAATTGAAGGCAATACTACACTCGATTAAGTTCTTAAACTTGGCGAATCTTGCTGTTTTTTCCGAATGCGGATAAAAAGCTTGCGTTCTACGCTGAAATAATCAAATTGTTGATTGGATCTAGGAAGGTTAATTTTTTCGAATGCAATAAACGAAGCAATTTCATACGGCGAATGATCGATTTGCTGTTCTTTAAATGCAACAATGCTACGAATGAGTGCATCAAGATCTCCTGAAACTGTTAGATAGGTGTAATATCCTTCTTCTAATTCAACGATTAATTCTGAATAATGACCACTTGAAGCTCCTTCAAATCCACCGTAATATCGGCATTTTTCTGGTTTCACATGAATCGGTACATCCATAAATACGCCGAAATACTCTGGGTGATAATTGGGTAATTCAATTGTTTTTTCGAATAATGCGTCAAGATTTTCCTTCACCAGATTAGAGGCGGATACAATGAGTGATCGTTTTTTTTGATAGACAATCGGTAATCGGATTTCATTTTTCACAAAGGGTGTATAGATCGGTTTTACGCGTAATGTTTTGCGATACGCAGTAGGAGAGAGCTTGAACTGTTTTTTAAAAACGCGTGAAAATTCGGCTGGTGAAGAATAACCACATTGAAATGCAACCTCCATGAATTGAATCGTGGTGTACATTGCCAATAAATGGAGCGCATGTTCCATTCGCAATCGATGAATATAATTCAATACAGTCTCACCCATTTCTTTCTGAAATAACCGATGAAAATGAAATTTCGACAATCCAGCTTCAGTTGCAATCTGCTCTAGGTTGAGCTCTTTATTGAACTGTTTAGCAATGTATAAAATGGCATTTTCAATTGGCTTATTCACGATTCAACAAGTTTGAAGCAAAATTAATCGTTTATCTGGTAACTGTAAAACCATACATAACTTACTTGATCGGTAAAACGGGGCGATTTTTTTTCGTAATTTTAGGGGAATCAATTCGAATATGAAATACATACTTATCATCGCCTGTTTTTTCTGTCTGAAATCGACATTTGCTAGTTCTATTCTAGTACCGATGGATGAACGACAAACGAATCACCTCAAAGCTTACGGTGTTTCCTATTGGGTACTCGATAATGAGTTAGTAATGGAGTGGTTGCTCAATTACCGCGGTGGTTCATTTTTATTCCCGCATTTGCAAGCGATCGAAGAAGAATTGATCGTTCGAGGAGTCAGCTATGAAATCATTTCAGATGGGCAATCCAATGCCATTCGTTCTCAAATTGGCGATCCAGAAACAAATATGGAAGTCGTTCAATTGGAAAAAGCGCCTAAAATTGCTGTGTATACGCCATCAAGCGCACTTCCGTGGGATGACGCAGTAACAATGGTGCTCGATTATGCCGAAATCCCTTATGATAAAATTTATGACTCCTCCATCGTGATGGGTGTTCTTCCCAAATACGATTGGTTGCACTTACACCACGAAGATTTCACTGGACAATATGGTAAATTTTACGCTGCGAATCGCAATGAATCGTGGTATAGAAATCAAGTCGATGATCTTGAAGGTTTGGCAAAAACACTTGGTTTTTCAAAAGTTTCCGAAATGAAATTGGCTGTAGCGAATAACATCAAAAATTTTGTGATGGGAGGAGGATTTCTCTTTACCATGTGTAGCGGAACAGACAGTTTTGATATCGCACTCGCAGCACATGAAACGGATATTTGTGAGCGGATGTTTGATGGAGACGGTTCAGATCCCAATGCACAGGAAAAACTCGATTTCGGAAATACATTGGCTTTTGAAGATTTTAAATTAGTGCGAGATCCAATGGTGTATGAATATTCAACCATTGATGGTACAGATGTTCACCGTATTCCTGAAAGTCAAGATAAGTTTACCTTGTTTGAATTCTCTGCCAAATGGGATGTAGTGCCTACAATGCTTACACAATGTCATACAGATGTAATCAATGGATTTATGGGGCAAACCACCGACTTTAAAAAAGAATACATCAAATCAAACGCGCTTATTTTAGGAGAAAACGAAACACTTAAAACTGCTCGCTATATTCATGGAGAATTGGGGCAAGGTACCTGGACTTTCTATGGAGGACATGATCCTGAAGATTATCAACATCGAGTTGGAGATCCTCCAACAGACCTTAGTTTGCATCCAAATTCACCGGGTTATCGGTTGATCCTAAACAACATATTGTTTCCAGCTGCCAAAAAGAAAAAGCAAAAAACGTAAGTGTAAGTTCAACTAAGACGATCACTTTCTCTTAGCGTGGCATTCCAATAATCATTCAACATTCTTATACGATGTAGTCGTTTACCGTACAATTGACTTTTTGTCTAAAAACGACATTTTAATAAAAAAAAGTGATACTTCAGGCAACGCTTTGCCATTTCCTGCATATTAGTAACAGAAGAAACCAGAATCCTGCATTGAAAATGGATTCAGATAAGAAGTTAAATCATTTAATATCTGATAAGTAGCGCTGATTCAGCAAAATGAGGAGATGACACATTGAAACGACAAATTAAAAAAAGAGAATTCCTATTAGGTGAAAAGCAACGAAGGCATCCAATAATGTAAGATGATTTGAAGAATCAAAACTTGCTTACAAGCAATTGAAAGTGGTTTATTTGTTTACATTGTAGAATAGTCAATTGAGAATAATTTGTTTGCGAAAAAACATAGGAAAACAGTAAGTAACTCGGAGCAACATCCGAATAACTTTGAACACTTGTACGAAACCCACAAGTCAATGGTGCTTGGTGTGGCTTTACGATACGTGCGGTGCAGAGAAGATGCAAATGATGTTGTGCAAGAAACATTTATAAGTATGTACACAAATTATGTTCAGTATGATTCTAGTAAGCCTTTTTCCCCATGGATGAAACGTATTGCCATTAATGCTGCTTTGATGTACATCCGAAAAAATTACAAATACAAATTAATTGAAAATGAACGCGATTTCTCAGGCATGTGTTTTCAATCAGAAGAGGATGAAGATCAAGAATTCACGCAACAAGATTTGGTGAAGATATTGCAAGAATTGCCCGATGGTTACCGAATGGTATTCAATTTGTATGCGGTAGATGGATTAACACATAAAGAAATAGCAGAATACCTAGAGATTACAGAAAGTACCTCTAGAACGCAATTATTGAAGGCGCGAAAAATGATCAAAGGTCTACTTGAAAGTAAAATGAATATTCGCTATGAAAGAGCATAATGAAATAGACGAGTTGTTTAGAGATGGTTTGGAAAACTTCAAGCCAGATGCAACTCATTTGAGTTCTGCTTCTGTTGTAGCCTTATTAAGTACAAAAGCTGCTGCTAGTACAGTGGTGGTTAAAACTGGGTTGC
>JAYSRF010000100.1:0-4423 GCA_043721195.1 Fluviicola sp.
CTTTTTGGAAAGAATAATTAGAAGTAGGATAATTATCTGATTCGTCTACATTTTCATTGTCATTTCCAGCTGCATGTATGAATAATACACCTTTAGAATCTGCATAAGCTAGTGCATCAAATACTTCTTGTTGGTGATTCGAATAACTTTTACCAAAAGACATATTGATAACCATTGCTCCATTATCTACAGCGTAACGAATAGCCAACGCCACATCTTTATCTTGTTCATCTCCATCTGGTACAGCTCGAAGTGACATTAATTTGACGTTTTCAGCAACACCGTCACCCCCCAGCTCATTTCCTCTTACAGCACCAATTATTCCACCAACATGCGTTCCGTGCAAAGCATCTGGACCTTCAACATCATTGTTTCCATAATGTACATCGTTGAAGTCATTGGGATTATCTCCAATATACATACGATCATCAAATGCTGTATTTAAATGATAATTAGCTGACGCTTCAAAGTGATCAATTCCTTCCTTGATTGCTTCTTCAGAAATTTGATCCATTGCCATGTATCTTCCTATTTCCTTCAATTGTTTTTCTTCAGGAGTAGTAGCATTCCATTTTTCTAGTGTCTCCAAGGTGAAGTTTTCTCCCAATAGTTTATTCAACTCAGCTTTCATTGCTGGAAAAACCATTAGTAACTGTTGGTATTGATCTAATGTTTGAAGATCATTTTTTCGCTCTGCGTTAATCTCTTTGTTTAACTTTTTGTATAAATCGAAATCTGCTCGATCAGCAGCTGATATTTGTGACGTTTCTTTTCCTTTAAAGCGGGTTTCCAATTGAGCCAACAAACGCGTTTTTTCCAAACGTGCGTATTTTTGATTCTCACCTGTTGCCGACCCTAAAAAGTTCCAACCATGAATATCATCAATATAACCGTTGTTATCATCGTCAATTCCATTGTTCGGAATCTCATCTTCATTGACCCAAATTTTACCTTGTAAATCTTTGTGCTCAATATCAATACCTGAATCAATCACTGCAACAATAACAGTTGTGGAAGTTTTTTTCTTCAAAGCTGAATAAGCCTTTTCAGTATTCATTCCCGGTGCTTTTCCATTGTACCAATTAACAATTTCAGCATCTTCTTGACCATAGAAGTAGTTCATTACTCCAAAGGAGAAGAGTGCAAATGATAATGCAATTATTCTTTTTTTCATAGCGCGGTATTGCGTTTCGTTTGTATATTTTTATTCACCGAATAACAAATATGCTAATTCCATTCAATAAATCATTGTCTTTTTTAACTTAATGGTCTATTTTAGCGTCTTTAAGGAAAACATACTACATCAATGGTTCTATCTAACAAATTTTTAGTGGCCTTGCTTCTACTCGTTGCATCCCACCATCTAGCTATAGCTCAGCAAACGCCTTTTGGCTTTCAACAACAATTACAAAAGGATCCTGAAACACCAATTGCTTTCAGTGTTACAAATACGAATGGTGTTCTAGAACGCTTATTAAACGACAAATCGATTCGTGTGAAATCGATAACCCCAGAATGGATTTTTATTCAAGCTAGCCCACGTTGGATTGCTGATGCGAAACAAAATGGTGTTATTGAGAATTACTATTTTGAGCATACCATTCCAATGGCGATGAATGACACGACACTTGTTACACAACATGTCACTGAGGTCCATGGTGGACTAGGTGGATTACAGGTTCCATTTACAGGTAAAGATGTCATTATTGGTTACATTGATCAGGGATTGGATTACAATCACCCCGATTTTATTGACGAAAATGGACAAACTCGCGTTTTGTATTACTGGGATCATTCGCTTCCATTTAGTGCACTGCGCACTCCAATGCCTTATGGTTACGGTCAATTGTGGTATGGAAACGAAATTCAAGCTGGAAACTGTTTGAGCAATGAAGAAACAACTGCACATGGAACAAGTGTTGCAGGAGCTGGATCCTCCAATGGACTAGGAAACGGAAAACAAAAAGGTGTTGCTCCAGATTCCAAAATAATTATAGTTGAAACCAATTTTAATTTGCCCAATTGGACACTCACAATCGCTGATGCTTGTGATTTCATATTTAAGAAAGCAGACTCCTTAGGCTTGCCAGCAGTTGTTAATTTATCATTGGGTTCTTATTTAGGTAGTCATGATGGCGATGATCCTGCTTCTATTTTAATGGAACAATTGTTAGATGAACAAGCTGGTCGAATTATCGTTTGTGCTGCAGGAAACTCCGGAACTTGGGGTAAATACCACGTTCATGAAGAAATAGATGCCGATACTTCATTTGTTTGGTACCTCAATAACCCTTCTGGTCAACTGGGGCCAAATACTGTTTATTTTGATGTTTGGACAGATGTAGCTGATGCCAATTGGAGTTATGCTTTAGCTGCTAATAAAGGATCGGGGACGTATGAAGAACGTGCTGAAACAATTTACCGACTGTCAACAACAGGTATTGGCTCTACTCCTATTTTAGACACGTTATATAATGGTAGTAACCGGATTGCTACTATCGAACTTTATCCTGAGATTGTAGGAGGAAATTTCCACATGGAGGTCTATTTCTCAACTATTGACTCCACTTCTTATAATTTCGCCTTTAAAACAACAGGAACTGGTAATTATGATGCGTGGAGTGGAGCAACGCTTGGTTTAAATGACGTTGTTACTACATTACCAAGTGCTGCTGTTTATCCGCCAATTGTGTATTACAACATGCCGGATACTTTACAAACCATTGTTTCATCTTGGAATTGCTCAGAAAAAGTGATTTCTGTTGGAAATGTACGCAACCGATTTGGGCACACCGATAAAAATGGAAATTATTACCAACCAGCCGCATCTTACGGTGCAGTTGTGGGGCAATTGAGTCCCAATTCATCCAAAGGACCAACAAGTAGTGGTGTGACAAAACCAGATATTTCCGCTTGTGGTGATGTGAGTTTGAGTGCTGGTCCAATGTGGATCTTTACCAATCTTGGACTCAATAGTGTCATCGATGAAGATAATTTACATGTACGAAATGGCGGAACATCAATGGCTTCACCTGTAGTAGCTGGAATTGCAGCATTGTACTTAGAAAAATGTAACAAAGGAACGTATGCTTCCTTTAAAGCAAATCTTACATCAACAGCATTTTCAGATGGCTTTACAGGTGCTGTACCTAATAATGCTTATGGTTACGGGAAAGCACATGCTTTAAACACACTTTTAGCGAGTAATTATTCAGCCATTATTGATGGTCCAACGCAGTATTGTGGTTATGATTCCGCATTTGCAGTAACTGGTTCTGTTATTGATAGTATTCATTGGAATACTGGCGACTTAAATGATTCCATTCTCATTCCTGGAGCAGGCGATTATTCGTTTGAATCCTATAACATTTACGGTTGTGTTGCTTATTCGGATACTATTTCATTGATAACAGGAGATATTCCTGCTACTCCGATCATTTCGGCTACAGGTGCTGTACTTACTACTGCTGTTTTCCCAACCCTTCAATGGTATGAAAACGGAGTTTTAATGTCAGGAAATACCTCAAACTCGATTACAATTACGTTACCGAATTCAAATAATTATACAGTAGTAGCAACAGGTACTACTGGTTGTGAGGTAGAATCTGCTCCTTATAATGCTTCTGCAGCTTTGAACGAAACTAATTTATTGAATTGTTCAATCTTCCCGAACCCAACAACTGGAATCATAACTATTCAATCGGATGAAATGATTCAATCCGTGGAAATATATGATATACAAGGGAATAAGATTTTAATGACCACCAAAAACATAGCTTCAATTGACTTGACAATGATTTCATCAGGCACCTATTTGGCATTGATAAAATCAGAAAATAGCATTGGATGGATGAAAATCATTAAGAATTAACGTCATAATTAAAAAGAACACCTATTTTTGGCTTCAAATAATGTAAACGAATGAATTTAACAGGTATCATTGCTATTTCTGGAAAACCAGGTCTTTTTAAAGTAGTTGCTCAAGGAAAGAACAACATCATTGTTGAATCATTGGAAGATAGAAAGCGGGTTCCCGCCTACTCTACCGACCGTATTTCCGCTTTGGATGACATCAGTATTTACACTTACGATGAAGACAAACCATTAAAAGAAATCTACACTGCATTATTTGAAAAAGAAAAAGGTGGCATCACCATTTCTCATAAAGAAGATTTAAGTAAGCTTTCGACTTATTTAATGGAGGTATTGCCTAATTATGATCAAGAACGCGTTTATCCTTCTGATATCAAAAAATTATTCCAGTGGTACAATTTATTGCACAAAGCTGGTGAATTGAAATTAGACGAACCTGTGGTAGCTGAAACAGCTGCTGAGGCAACTGAAGTAAGTGAAAAACCGAAAAAAGAAAAAGCACCTGCAGCTAAGAAACCTGCTGCGGCAAAAAAAGCTCCAGCTAATCCAG
>JAYSRF010000101.1:0-4414 GCA_043721195.1 Fluviicola sp.
AGGAGTAAATTGATTGAACTTAAAGAACAGATCAATGGATGGTTTTAAACCGTAATTACGTTCGTAGTGAGGGGTATTTATCTTTTGAAGTGTTGAGTAACATTTACTTGGAAGACGGCGATCAACTACAACCTGCAATTTTCCATCACTACGAACGTAATTACGGTTTAAAACCATCCATTGATCTGTTCTTTAAGTTCAATCAATTTACTCCTGTAAACGATGTGACCTTTGTCTATCGTGATCAGTTATTTGATCAGGGAATGTTTAGAATATTATTTAATAAAGCATTATTTACCAGTTGCCATGTTGAAAACTAATCAAGGAATCATCCAGAAAATCAGAAAAAGCAGAACCTTTAAAGGTACCTGTATGTTGGTGTTGTTATCCATCGTTTTTGAGATTGCTCAACCAACCGTATCATTGGCATTAACCGAAGGTCCTTCGCAACCCGAAGTGCAGTCATTTGAACCCATTGGTACTACTCAAATGGTAGACTTGTTTACAGGAGATTTTAATTACAACATTCCCTTGTTTAACTTGCCTGGTCCAAACGGTGGTTATCCTGTAAACTTGGCGTATCACGCAGGTTCTACAATGGATGACGAAGCTTCTTGGGTAGGTTTGGGTTGGAATATCAATGTAGGGAGTTTGGTGCGTGATGTACGTGGTTTACCTGATGATTTTCAAACAAAGGATTTTGATAACGACCAAGCAAGTGCACTTTCAGATCACTTATTGGTAAAACAAGATCGTAAACCGAATAGAACTTTAGGGGCTTCTGTTAAATTTGATCCTGAAATATTTGGAGGTGAGGTACCTGTTGATGATGTTAATCCGTTGGCTTATGTTGACAATTCTTCTATTAATCTATCTGCATCTATTTATCACAACAATTACCGAGGTGTGGGAATGAGTATAGGCGCCGATTTTAGTTTTACAGAGAATTCTCCATTTACATTTGGGCTTTCTTTAGATGGAGATAATGGTTTGGGTGTTACTGCGTCGCTAAAAACTAAAGATGTTGTATCTAATAATCCCGTTGCATCACATCACTCTACAACAAGCCATACATTATCTCTTAATTTTGATGGGAATCTCTCAATAGGATATCAGATTGCAGGAAGTGAAAGTACGAAATTTAAATTTCCAGAGATTTCACATTTCAATAGTAAGTCTAGTTCCAGTTTTGGTACAGGTTATTCGTTTGCTAGAACAAGTTACTCACCGGGTACAGGGTCACGATCTAACAACAACAATATAAAAATTGGTGTTTCTGGTGGTACTTATGCAGTTGGATTTTTTGGAAAGGGTGCAGTTAATGTTTGGTACAATTGGGAAAAATTGGATGATACAGATAAATCTGGAAGAAGAACGCCAGTTGTTGGCTATGAACGAAATGCTCCTGCAGGTGGTTATTTGCGTGATTATGCGCGGTCAAATGATGGTCAGTTAACACGTGCTGCTATTTTTCTTGCAAAGTCAAACTACATGTACGATACCTATAATTCAACTGGTCAAGGTCTGTCTGGTTATTTCAGGGCCAAAAGAAATGATATTGGAAAAGTTGGAAATGAAAGTATGACAAGTTTAAGTCAAGGAATAGATTTTATGCTTGAATTAGGTGTTGGTACTGGTGGAAAATGGGGTATAGATCCAGGGGTCAATTGGGGAAGTAGTGATCAAGGATTTTGGAACACAGACAATGATTTGGATGTTGATTTTACGGCTCCTCATCCGTCAAATAGTATCAATGAAAATGTCTATTTTCAGTCACATGGCGAACAAACAATTCTTCATCCTTCAGAATATGCACATATTAATGGATTGGATTTAGCAACAGCTTATTTTTCACCAAAAGTAAATGATGGTTTGCACAATGGTAAACGGAAAATTGAAAATGAAGACCCTAAAAACACATGGTACAACAATGAACGTAAACATGGCGAAATTGGTGACCGAGTTGTAAGAAATACATTGATTCATACCCTAAAAAACAATGAGGTTAGTAAACTAGGAGAATTTAATTTTTCCTACTTTACTGCTAACGCAAGTTTGTACTTGGCACCTAATACAATATTTAATCGTTCTCAACGAAACATGGTTATGGATGATGCGGATAACCTAATGGATATTTCAAATCACAACGCAGGTTTTAAAGTATTGAACCAAGAAGGCAGCTATTATGTATATGGTCTTCCTGCTTATAATACCAAGGAGGTTGAAAATACATTTTCTGGAGATCCAATCGCATCAAATCAACGAACTAAATATATCAATGCTAATGGTACTGAAGTAGACTATCATATTGGTGGTACACATGAATCCATCTACAAAACAACAAAAACACCTTATGCACATTCCTATTTGTTGACATCTGTTCTTGGTGCTGACTATATTGATTTGGCCAATAATGGACCTAGCGATGATGACATGGGTTACTGGGTGAAATTTGATTACATAAAAGCAGCTGAAAAGTTTAATTGGAGAGCTCCTTATGATAAGGAATATGGACAAGTAAATAGTGGTGCGGCATATACACCTGCTGATGATCGGTTGAGCTATCAATACGGGGAAAAGGAAATTTGGCACCTTGGAAGAATAGAAACCAAAACACACATTGCCCTATTTATCTTGGATGAAGTGGCACGTAAAGATGGTAAAGAATCAGATGGTGAGCATCCAGGTGACTCTGATGGAGGTGGTGAACATGCAAAACGATTAAAAGAAATTCGGGTATATGACAAAAAATCATTTGGACCATCCGCAAAAGCGTTACAAGTAATCCATTTTGAACACGGTTATACTTTGTGTGACGATGTTCCGAATAGTAGTGAACCCCTTTCAAGTGCAAATGGCGGGAAACTAACCTTGACAAAAATCTGGTTCGAAAACAATGGTTCAACACGTGGTAGCTTGAATAAGTATGAATTTGAATACGCTGGGTCAGCAAACAACCCTGGAATTAATCCAAGTTATAAATTAGGTGCTTATGATGGCTGGGGAAGCTACCGACCTGATGCAAATGTTGCGGAACACCAGATGCGTTTTCCGTATACCAATCAGTTTAACCAAGATTTTATTCTTCCGTCTTCTAGTTATTATGGTAATAATACGCTTGCCAATGAAGCTGCAAAAATACAAACCCAAACTTTGCAAGATAATTATTCGTCCGCTTGGTGTTTAACCAAGATAAAACTGCCATCAGGGGGTGATATAAACATCCAGTACGAATCAGATGATTATGGTTATGTGCAACACAAAACAACAAATCAAATGTTCAAAATCACGAAGATGGGTGATTATACAGAACCAAATGAATTGTATAACCAGAATGAGAGTGATGAATCCCCTTTCCATGACCCCAATGGGAATACTGATGAAGCTAGAAGAAGGGTCTATTTTAAATTGGAATATCCTATTCCTACGAATATGGACGAGTCGCAACAAACAATTCAACAAAAGGTTTACAAGGATTATGTAGAACCGATCATGGTTGACGAAACTGGAAATAGAAACCTCTACTTCAAGTCACGGATGCGTTTAACGCGAACACCTGATGTCTATGATTATATTTCTGGTTATTTGCCCTTAGAACCGTTTTCGTCCATTACTTATGGGGTTGGGAGTGGCACTGCGAATATTGATGGGCAAACCTGTTACACACACGGATTTGTAACAATAAAAGCGACTAAAAAGAAGGATAAAGAAAACGGACAGGTTATTTATTTTGGAAAATATCACCCAATGGCATTGGTCGCTTGGACTTACTTGCAAACAGATGCACCAAACTTGTTGAATAACCCAAATAGTTTTAGTTCTGATGAACTTTCAGATGACGCTACCAAAGGTCAAGTTCTTGGAAAAGTAATTGATCTATTGAATGTAATGCCAACACTGGCAAGCTCATTGGGTTCTATTCGAAAATACTGTAAATCGAAAGACATGGCACGTTTCATTGATTTGGAACGATCATGTATCCGTTTGGCGAGTCCTGATAAGATCAAATACGGTGGTGGATACCGCGTGAAACAAATTTCAATGACGGATAACTGGTCTGATGATACAGGTGAACAAACCCGTGAATACGGTCAGAAATTTGAATACACGATGTCTGAAACAGAAAATGGAATCACTAAAGTTATTTCAAGTGGTGTTGCACAATACGAGCCGATGGCTGGTGGAGATGAAAATGCATTAAAATACCCCATCAATTATTACGATAAACAAACCGTATTTACACGAAACAGTTTGTTTGCCGAGGCACCCATGAATGAAGAGCTCTTTCCTGGCGCTAATGTGGGGTATAGAAAAGTAACGGTTAAGTCCTTGAATACAGATACACAAATGAGAAGGCAATCTGGTGAACTAGCTGGTACTCCTGCTGGAAGGACAGGTGGGATTTCAGTTAACG
>JAYSRF010000102.1:0-12105 GCA_043721195.1 Fluviicola sp.
TGTAGCTTGCAATGAAAATATCGTTACTACCATTTGAAGTAAGATTGGCAACACCAGCTCCTAGGTCAAAATCAACTGTATTGGTAAACTGACCAGTTACATAAACATTACCAGCAACATCAGCGCAGATGGCTTTACCGTTTTCAGCATTTGCTGAACCGCCTGCTCCTGCAAATGTCCATGTTTGTGCGTTTATCGTTGTAGTACAGAAAAAAGTAGTTACAATGAATGAAAGTAAAATGCGAGAAAAAAGTATATTCATGGTTATGATTTGTTTCATAGTAGCAGTTTATTAATTGAACTTACTAGGTATAATCAAGGCTAAAATTAAGGAATTTTAACCTATAGTTTTGTTTACTTCTAAAAGAATTATTTTTTATCTTAAATAATTAGTTCTATTTTTTAACTATCCAGTCTAGCTCCTTTCGTTATTCCAAAATTCTTTAGTCGAAATCCACTAAAAAAACCTTCTTCAGAGTAAATCACATTTGCCCGTATCGCTTGATCAGATTTACATGAAATAATAAGTCCCTCTTGTTCTGTGATGGCAAGTATAGTTCCAGGGATAGTTCCTTGAGGAACCAGAAGATTTGAAACAGAAACATCAGTAAGCGCAAATATCCAGCCTCTGTAGCGCACAATAGCACCTTTATTCCAAGGATTACATGCATTAACAAGAGAGCAAATCTCACTTGCATTCATTTCAGACCATTTTATGGTAAGGTCTTCTGCTGTTGGTCGGCCGTACCAAGTTGCTTGTGATGAATCTTGTTGAACGGATTGTAGGGAATTATTTAACAAACCTTGTAACAAATTTCCTGTTAAGGCCGCACCTGTGGCTGCAAGTTGAGAGATAGCTAATCCATAATTTGTTTCAGGGGTCATTATTACTGGATGTTGCAGCAAGATTTCACCGGTATCAAATGACTCATCCATTTTGTGTATCGTAACTCCACCATCTTTTATTCCGTTTCGGATCATCCAAAACAGTGGATTAGAGCCTCTAAAACCGGGTAAAGGTGCGTAATGAAAATTGATGAATCCATATTTTGGAATAGATAAAACTGATTTTGGGATTTTGTATGGAAACGTTTTGACCAAAACAACATCTGGTTGATATTGATCAAGCCACTTTGTCAAACTTTCTTCTAAATCTTTATTTGAAAAAAGATGAAGTGGAATAGTACCTTGATCACAGAGCTGTTTAAGGACAATTCTTGTTTCAGGAACTCGATTTGTTGTACCAACTGCCACAATAAGTCGATGTGGTATCAACTGATGAATTGCAGGAAATCCAAGTCTGTCGTTACAAAGAATAGCAATTTTCATAACGTTAGATGCAGAAATAGTTATTACGCCAGCGGGTATATTCACCATCTATTCGCCAATTAAAAGTTTGTAGGTGATCTTCTGCAGTGATTTCTATTTCATTCGTTACGCGAAGTTTTGATTTTCCGTTTTCCCCTTCTTCAATAAATCCATTGTAGAGAGGTGCATAAGCGCAATGTGATTCTGGGTGAAATTGAATTGTACCACGAGGGCTTTCATATGACCAATTGTCAAGTGAACTTACACCATGTGAAAGGATTTGAGCTGCTACATGTGCCGCTTCCCAACCAAGTGATGTGAATATGTTTGCTTTTTTATTTTTATTTTTTTCAAGCGAATCTTTCATTGCATTTTGTGCAGGGTTATCGAGACTTGAAGCCCATGGAACAATTGTGTGAAAGGTGCCACCAGGAAAGTCACATTTTTCCAGCCATACTTCTTCAGCCATAAAAGGAGTGCAATAAAAAGGAAGTGAGGTTGCTATTGGACCTTTTGCTTTTAATTCCTTCATAAATAATTCAGCAAGATACATGCTGAAACAAGCTGTTACAGCTTCGCCTCCACTTTCTTGAATGAGATTAATGAACGTATCAATTGAAAATTCATTTGGTTGAAAAACACTGACAAAGTTTCCAACAGTAGTACTGTTTTCCACTTTCATTCCTTCAAAAATTGCCCAAGGACCACGATACCCACCGTCGTAAAAACTAGTAGCAGCAATCAACTTGTTTGACGCCTTACCAGCATTTATACCGGTTAAATAGCTAGCATGTAATCCTTGTAAAGTAATATGGTAACAATTAGGTGATATTGGAGTTTCGAATAGCTCCATCCCAGCATCTAGAAATAGAATTGGTTTGCCAGATATTTTTGAAAATTCATACAATGGTTCAGCATTGAGTGAAGTCATATAGGCTACAATGAGATCCACATCATCACTCATAACAAACTTTTCAGCTTTAGAGTGGTTAGATTGTAAATCATCTCCAAAGCCAGTATTATCGCTGATGATTTCAATATCTGAAATACCTAATTCATTTAAACCCAATCGAAAACCATCATTGAGATCAAAACTCATACTTGGAAATTCTCCTGAACGTGGCAACAATAGGCCAATTTTTTTCAACATGATATAATAATGAATGGAATGCAAAGAAAACAGAAAATGAGAACAGTTAAGCTCTCATCTTCTGTTTTTAATCTAAAAAAATTAATTTCTGGCAGGAAAAACGCCATATTGACAAATGATATAATTCAGCCCTAAAAGCGGACGTAGAATTTCGAATGGTGCTCCAGCACCAGTATTCGTCATTGTAATATTAGCATTTATTTTGGCCATCTGAACGTTTCCATCCGCACCATAAATTGTTTCTGAATTTTGGTCTGCTGCGTATAGATTGCCTATTGGATTTGATAAAGATGCAGGACTTCCTGTTGCAGAAATATTAAGTTGTGCAGTAACTCCATGCATGTGTGCTGGCATATTGTTGTTAGACAAAGTAGCATACTCACTACCAGCCTTTTGCCCGATGTTATATGTTGATAAACCTGGTCCGGTACCTGCACCTACAATTGTACGGCCACGCAAATCAGGCAACATAAAAGTAGTTGTACCATTTCCTCCATAGGTTGTTCCAAGTATTGAAAACAATGCCGTATTTGATGCAATATTAATCGTCTGCCCTGCACAAAACGCCCAACTTTTTGGGGCGAAATTGCCAGCAAATAATGTTGTAAAACCAATAACTCCTTCCATAATATATAGATTCTTTAGTTTGTTAATAATAATTAAGCACGTGAAGGAAAAATTCCCTCAACTGCAATAATGTAATTCATTGCCAAATATGGTTGAACAATGGATAACGGTGCATTCCCTCCTACAATAGTTGTAATAGAATTACAATGCATTGTACCGAGTTGTTCCCCATCTGGAACATTTGAATAGACAGAAGCTCCAGCTGCTGGGATAGCATTGTTTGGAGTTCCAACAAGTCCTGTTGTTGCAGTAGAAGCATTGAAGGCCCCTGTAAATGTTATTACTGAGTGGTTATGAGAAGGCATTTGAGGAGATAGAAGCGTTACATTTTCCGTTCCAGCCATCTGACCGATAAAGTAATTTGAAAGTCCGGGTCCTTGTCCTTGATGAATTGCAACTCGGCTGCGCAAATCAGGCAATGCAAATGTGACTTGACCATCACCACCATAAGTTGTACCGATAAGTGCAAATAGAGTAGAGTATTCTGCAATGGATAGTAATTGCCCCTGGCAAAACATCCAATTCAAAGGAGCGAAATTCCCAGCAAAATTAGTTATTGTTGCTATATATGGATCTACAAACATAGTTGTTATTTAAGAGTGAATAAAATAAATTAGTTTCGTGATGGGTAAATACCTTGCGTGCAGATCACAAAATTGAGTGTCGTGTATGGAGTTAGTATAGATACTGGTGAACTGCTCCCGCTTTGACCGATAACGGTATTTGTAAATGAGGATGAGCCCATTGGTGTTGCGCCAGTCAAATTTGTTGTATACCCATTTGGAATTTGTCCTGGATAGTTTCCTGACGGTGTTTCGTAATCTGCTCCGCTACCTCCAAGTGGAGTCATTTGAACAGCACCATTATGATTGTGAGGAGGTAAATTATTCATAGTAAGCGTAACACTTTCATAACCTGTTACTTCACCGAGCGTATAATCCATTAGCCCCGGAGATTGACCAACTCCCGTTGCAACGCGACCTCGCAAATCTGGAATACCGAATGTTTGAATTCCATTTCCTCCATAAGTTGTACCGAGTAATGAAAACAATGCACTGTTTGAGGCAATTGATAATAATTGCCCGCTGCATTGAAGCCAATAACGTGGTGTAAAATCATAAGCCACTGGGGTTATGACTGCCATTGTTCCTTCCATATTAATTGATGTTTATTGGTTACTATTTATTGTTATTTAGAAAATTCATGATTGCATCTTTGAGAATCACATTTTTACTAGATTAAAAAGAAAAGCCGCAGAATTACAAGATTATAGATTAGTTGTTCCCTCGAAATGGAGGCTTTTTTTGTTTCTGATTAATTTTGTAGTCATAGTTATTACCAGTTTAAAGGTTAAATAATAAACCACTTAAAATCAAACGCAATTTTAATTCCATCACAATGAATTCTTCTTCTAATAAAAGCTGTTGATTTGCCCGATGTCGAATAGTTTTCATGAATAGCTTTAATGTAAATAGCCTCAGTTTTAAATGTTCGTACCAAATATATATTTTTTTTTATTCCAATCAACATATTTGTAAAATGATTTTTTAAAACGGTTAATTATACTTGGTTTCGATAATCAGGTATTAATACTTGCTTGTTATTTGCCTAACAACTAAGTTTATTCAAATTAGTTATAATGTATTTTAGAAACAAAAAAAAGCCTTCCGAATGAACGAAAGGCTTTCACAAAATGATGAGATAAATTAGTGAGCTGTCAAGTATTCAGCTACACCTTCAAAAGAAGCTTTCATGCCTGATTCACCTTTTGTCCAATTTGCTGGACATACTTCCCCGTTTTCTTCAAAGAATTGCAATGCATCAACCATTCTCAACGCTTCATCAACGTTACGACCTAAAGGGAAATTGTTCACTAATTGGTGCATAACAATTCCGTTTTTGTCGATCAAGAATAATCCACGGTAAGCGATCATTGGACCACTTGCAACTAAGTTTCCTTCCATATCGTATTCATATTCTCCAGCCAAAACGCCGTAAGCTTCTGAAATGGTTTTAGTTGTATCTGCAACCATTGGGTAAGTAATACCCTCAATTCCACCTTTGTTTTTAGGAACTTGTAACCATCCCCAATGTGACTCAGGCGTATCTGTTGAACAAGCAACAACTTTGGCTCCACGTGCTTCAAATTCGCTCAATGCTGCTTGAAAAGCGTGTAATTCAGATGGACAAACGAATGTAAAATCTTTCGGGTAAAAGAAAAATACAACTGGATTTTTTCCAATGAATTGATCCAATGAAAAGTTGTCTACGATTTCTTTACCGTTGATCACTGCGTCTGCAGTAAATGATGGTGCTTTTTTTCCTACTAATACTGACATGTTTGTTGTTTTATGTTTGAATAATTGGTGTTTCTATTTTGGTGCAAATTTAGACAATTCAGGTTATTAGTTGTTCAACCAAGCGTTAAACATCCAATTCGTTTTTTCTTTTTCTCTTAATAAATCACTCATTAATGCATTGGTTCCTTCATCTTCTAACTTGCCTGAAAGGGCCAATAATTCGCGTTCAAGCTCTAAAATGGTCTGTTGTGCCGATACTAAATAACCCATTCCTGTTTTCCCATCATTAATTGTCTGATTTTCGGCCAAACGACTTTCTTTTAAATAATCCTCAAATCGGTGAATCGGTGAAGCTCCTAATGTCAAAATGCGTTCTGCAAGATCATCAATGATTACTTGAGTCCGAGTGTACAATTCTTCATACTTCACATGTAATTCAAAAAAGTGAGTTCCTTTTATATTCCAATGTAAAGCACGAATGTTTTGATAATGAATCTGATAAGTTGCTAAAAGCTGATTGAGTTGTGCTATATATGCTGTTTGTGTTGCCATGATTGTTTGTTTTTTCAAAGGTACTCGTTGTTCTCTATAAGATATATTGATTATTTTTATATTTCAATAGATATTATCAATATGATTTCGACTCAGCAAATTGCTTACATCTTGGCCATTGTAGAAACACGTAGTTTTAGTCGTGCAGCGGAACAATGTTTTGTAACGCAACCAACACTTTCCATGCAGGTAAAGAAAGCCGAAGAACAATTAGGCTTTTCTATTTTTAATCGAGATACCGCCAAATTAGAATTAAGTGATTTTGGGACTGAATTGATTCCTGTTCTACGTCAAATCCAAGGTGATTTAGGTTCAATTCAACGATTGACAGAGGAGTTTTCAGGAACGTATCACGAACAATTGCGCATTGGTGTGATTCCAACAATTGCCTGTTATTTGTTAGAAGATTGTTTTGCAGAATGGCAATCATTGATTCCTACAACTCAGTTGCATATTGAAGAATTAAAAACTGAAGAGTTGATAGAAGCGTTAGAAGCACGTAAAATTGATTTAGCAATTCTAGCTGGTCCAATTGAATCGACTAATTGGCGTTCTATTCCGCTTTACCAAGAAGAAATTTGGGCGTATATACCAAAATCTAAAAATACAGTTGTTTCAGTCAACGAATTACAAGCCTTACATCCTTGGTTATTGAGTAAAGGCAATTGTTTGAGGACACAAATGATGCACTTTTGCTCACTCAATGACGAACGAGCAAAAGGATGGAATTACACAGGTGGTAATATTGATTTGCTCATGCGAATGGCTGATTTGAACGGTGGTTATACATTGATTCCCGAAAATTATAAACCAAATTTTCCAGCTAAACAATCAGCGTTTAAGCAAATTGTTGATGGCGTCAATCATTCTCCAGGAAGATCTGTTATCGCCGTAAGTGCTTACCGACATGCCAATTGGGATTCAATGGAGAAAATTATTCGCTCAATGCAACTCAGATATGGTCGTGATACACGAATAAATCTTGAATTATTAAGTTGGCGTTAATACCAAGAATCACTAACAAAAGAGGTGGTTGTTTTTCATTTGGGCACTTATTATCTCAAGTTATTATTGTTAGTTTCGCAATTTTTTAAGAATAATTGTGTTACTATACCATGAATTCACTCAAGCATTTATTTTCTAGCTCTAAAATGATCAAGTTCTATCTTTTCGGGCTCACTCTATTGATTCATGGGATTGTTTCTGCGCAAGAAAAACGCACCATATCAGGTTACATTACTGATGGCCAAACAGGTGAAAAACTAATTGGCGCACTTGTGGTCGATACTGTTTCCAAGAAAGGAGCAACCACGAATGAGTACGGTTTTTTTAGTCTTACAATTCCAGCTAAAAGAGCTGATTTGTATATTAGCTATTATGAACTAAAGCCACAATATGTCGTGTGTGAATTAGGAACTGATGTGATTAATATTGCGCTCGATGTACTGAATGAAATCGAAGAAGTAACGGTTATTGGAGCCAAGCGTGAAATCGAGAATTCGGGGAACGGTACAATCCGTTTACAGATGGATAAAGTCGATAAGTTGCCTTTAATTCTTGGGGAAAAAGATGTCATGCGCATGATTCAATTGCTACCAGGAGTAAAATCAGGAGGTGAAGCTTCCAGTGGCATCTATGTACGTGGTGGTGGACCTGATCAGAATTTAATTCTATTAGATGGAGTTCCTATTTACAATGCATCTCATTTATTTGGTTTCTTTTCGGTTTTTAATTCAGATGCAATTTCTAATGTTGAACTCATAAAAGGTGGATTTCCTGCTAGATATGGTGGTCGTGTTTCTTCAGTTTTGAATATGCGTATGAAAGAAGGAAATTTGAAGCATTACAATGTAGAGGGATCAATTGGAATCATTTCTTCTCGCATTCTTGTTGAAGGGCCAATAAAAAAGAATAAAACATCCTTTATGTTTAGTGCCAGACGAACGTATTTAGATGTGTTGATCAAACCATTTATCAAAAACAACAGTACAAACGGCGGTTACTTTTTCGAAGATTTTAACGCGAAAATTCAACATAAGATCAATGAAAAACACCACCTCTTTTTGAGTGGGTATTTTGGTCTCGATAAAGTATCGATTAAAAGCAATCAAGCAGCGTATTACGATGACAATGGTAACCGCTACCAAGATGATAAGGAGTACCGTTTGTCTTGGGGAAATGCCATTGGCGCTATTCGCTGGAATTACAAAATATCTTCCAAACTCTTTTTAAATACTACTGGAAATTATTCGAAGTACAATTTTTTTGTCGGTCAAGAACAGAAATCGACCATCGTAAATGCATTTGGAGATGAAAAAAAGACAGTCTATGCAAATGGCTTTACTTCTGGGATCCAAGATTGGTCATTGAAAAGTGATTTGACCTACGTTCCCAATCCGAACCATACAATTAGAGCAGGTATTTCAGATATCTACCACACATTCACACCAGGAATTTCTTCGTTAAAGGCGATAGACGATGAAACCAACATTGATCAACAAATTGGAGCATCCAGACAATATTCACATGAGGTAGACGCTTACATTGAAGATGATTTTAGTATAGGAAATCGCCTGAAAGCCAACCTTGGAATTCACCAATCTTTATTCATAATTCGTTCAAAAACCTATCAGAACTTTCAGCCAAGAGCCAATTTTAATTTTCTAATAACAGAGAAATCAAGTGTGAAAGTGGGACTTTCTCGTTCTGCCCAATACCTACACCTCTTATCGAATGTTGGTACAGGACTTCCAACTGATTTATGGGTTCCAGTAACGGAGAAAACCAAACCAGTTGTTTCCAATCAGGCGAGTGTTGGGTATTACCAACAGCTTACCAAAACCATTGTTTTTTCAATTGAAGGTTATTACAAAACCATGAGTAACTTGATTCAATACAAAGAAGGAATTGATTTTTCAGAAGGAGATCCGAATTGGGAAAACAACATTACTTATGGAAAAGGAAAAGCGTATGGTGCAGAGTTGTTTTTAGAGAAGAAAAGCGGCAATTTTTCAGGTTGGATAGGGTATACGCTAAGTTGGGCTATTCGCCAGTTTGATGAGCTGAATGATGGCAAACCATTTTATCATCGCTATGACAGAAGGCATGATCTCAGTGTTGTTGCATCGTATGATATTACAGCCAAATGGGATATCGGAATGGTATTTGTCTTTGGAACAGGAAATGCTGTAACAATTGGTACGCAAGGTTACAATAGCGTAGATGTTCAGCAAGCAAATTTTAATTTTGGCTCAAATAAATTGATCAATTATGATCAGTTGAATGGTTACCGTATGCCAGCTTACCATAGACTGGATATTGGAGCAAATCGAAAAACCGAACGCAAATATGGATTATCGACCCTTTCGTTTTCCATCTACAATGTTTACAACCGTCAAAATCCATTCTTCATTTATAAAGGAGTGAATAAAAGCGGTAATCCTGCCTTAATGGGTGTGTCTCTTTTCCCAATAATTCCTTCCATAAGCTGGAATTTTAAATTCGATTTTGAAAAAATAAAGCAAATTAAACTTAATTCAATAAAAGAATGATTCGTCTACTTTCTATTATCACGATTGCAGTTACACTTTTGATTTCCTGTGAGAAAGAACTCACTTATTCAGGAAAGGGCAGTGCGCCCGTTTTGGTACTCAACAGCATTTTGGTCAACCATGAACCATTTACAGTAAATATATCACGAAGTGTGTTTTTTCTCAGTAATCAAGGGGAAACCTCCAGTGCAATTTCCGATGCAACGGTTACATTAACCAACCTATCTACGGGAGAAGTTTTCACCTTAACAAACGGAATAGTTGGAGAATATACATTTCCGTTTGATGTAACTCCAAATACAGGTTATACAATTGTCGTTACTCATCCAAAATATCCCACTATTTCCAGTGAATTAATTACAGTGGGTGATATCGTGTTGGATGATGTGGATACATCAAGTGTTGAACTCAATTCATACCAGCGTGAACGAAACTCGGTCTTTAAATTCAATGACCTGCCAGGTGAAAACAAGTACTTGGCTGTCTATAAGCAAGCGTTTATCAACCCATCAACAATTGATACCATTTTTGAAAACGGGTATATAGCATATTCAAATGATGCTGCTGTAGACAATGAAGCGTCAGATGTTTCAGGTGATGTGAACTATTCATCACGTGTTTTTTTTACAGACGCAACCTTTGCGAATCAGTATAAGAATTTTACGCTGAAAAATTTAGTATCCTATTATGATGATACAACACATATTATCTATAAATACACCTTGTTAAATGTTACAGAAGACACCTATAAATACTTTAAAAGTGTCCCTAAAAACATGCAGGTAAGTGAACTCTCTGATCCTTCAAAAGTACACACCAACATCGTTGGAGGATTTGGAATTTTTGGAAGTATCAGTTATTCCACTATTAGAAAATACTAACGACGATTTCGAACCGATCAAGAAAAAAATAAAGATTCGGCATCCATTCATTTTATGAAACTAAGTAACTGGAAGGTGCTAATTAAGTAAGTTTACTGAAAATACTAAAAACATGGCGCTTATTAAATCTTGTAGAGGTATTGATCCTCAATTTGGTGAAGATGTATGGTTAGCTGAAAATGCAACAATAGTCGGTGATGTGATCATGGGCGACCGTTGTTCGGTTTGGTTCAATGCTGTTATTCGTGGTGATGTAAACTCCATTCGTATGGGCAATCAAGTAAACATACAAGACGGAGCTGTAATTCATTGTACGTATCTGAAAACAAAAACAGTTTTGGGAAATAATGTTTCAATTGGTCACAATGCGTTAGTTCACGGATGTACAGTTGAAGACAATGTGTTGATTGGGATGGGGGCAATTGTAATGGATGATTGTTACATCGAATCGGGGAGTATCATTGCTGCTGGAGCTGTTCTTTTAGAAGGAACGCGCGTGACATCTGGTTCTATTTGGGCCGGAGTTCCTGCTAAGAAAGTAAAAGAAATTTCTCCTGAATTGTTTGAAGGAGAAGTCATGCGGATTGCGAATAATTATGTGATGTATGCTGGTTGGTTTAAGGAGTAAATCGATCTTTCTATGGGCAAAAAAACGGGAGAGGTAATCCCCTCCCGTTTTTACTTTTTCTAATTTTCTAATTCCCTAATTATGGTTTTGTGTAATAAACCGTGATAGTAGAACCTACTTTTATAACTTGTGATTGATTGATGTTTGACAACACCAACCAGCCTGCTGCCAATGGATCATCTGTTGTTAAACAAACGAATGGACTATTAACAATTGTAGTTGCTGTAGTTGGATTGACACCTACAATTTTACATTCATAATCAACAACAGTTTCATAAAAAGAACCTGACATGAGTGACCAATTGGGGAATTCAGTTCCAGTTTTCACCCATGTTCTTTTATAGATAACTTTTCCATCAAGCCATTTAACTCCAGTTTGGTATTCAAAAGTTGAATAATTAACAGGTGCCTTAAAGCCAAGCGCAACAATTCCTAACGAGTCAATTTGTGTATCAACAACAGATAAGTCTATTGTAGATCCATCAGAAATGGTAAGATTGGTTCCGGATAAAGTAATGTCTTGAATCTCATTCGTTGGATTAGCATCTGCATCAGGTGTATTGATAACAGACAAGTCGATTGTTGCACCATCAGAAATGGTTAGATTCGTTCCTGATAAAGAGATATTTTGAATCTCATTCGTTGGACTAGCATCAGCATCGGGTGTATTGATAACAGATAAGTCGATTGTTGAACCGTCAGAGATGGTCAAATTCGATCCCGATAAAGAAATATCTTGAATCTCATTTGCTGGATCAGCATCTGCATCATTTACTTGATCGTTTAATACGTTTTCAGCTGTCTTTGCATGCAAAGCATAAGGAACACTCATCAACTGACTTGTACCCATAATAACATACGAAGTACCACCAGTTACATCAATGGCTGTTTCCATAAAATAAGGACCATTTGACCAGTTGATTGCTGCTAAATCGTCTACACTAACTCCAGTTCCGATTTGTAAATTCACCAAACCGTAAGCGTTGGTTGTAGGTGTAAATGTTTCCGAATAAACAGCAGTTCCACCAATACTTCCTTGTTGAATCGTTAAACGCATTCCAACTGCCTGATTGCTTAAAATGACGTTCCCAGCATTTCTAACAACTGC
>JAYSRF010000103.1:0-4395 GCA_043721195.1 Fluviicola sp.
ATCCCGAGCCTACTGTGCGCAAAAGCGCATTTGTTGTTTTATGATTGGTTGTCAGAATGTTTCAATTTTCAAATCATGGAATTAATTTCCGCCCAATGACATGCGACTATTGTATTCGCGCAATAAATCAAAATAACTTCTGGTTTCTACCACGATTACACCACCGTTTGTGTCGCCGTATTTCGCTGGAATAGCACCAGAATAGACCATTACATATCCGAGTGAAGAACTAGGTAGGTTGTATACTTGAGTCAATTTAACACCATCGACGTAATAAATCAAATCGCCTTTACGTGCCCCTCTAAAAACCAATGAACCATCATCTGTTTGGCGCACTTCGGAAGTCATACCTGTAATAAGTCCTTTCATATTGTTTTTGGCAGAACTGAATTTAATTTCTTTGGCTGTCATTTTGGTTACGGGTGCTTCGCCTTTTTCCAACACTAGTTTTACTGTAATATCCACAGAGGTAAGATCGGTAGCTGATTCAAATTTCACAATTCCCACATCACCGTAACCATCAGGTGCAACTTCTGCTGTTCGTGGTGAGTTGATCGTATCGCCTTCATAAATAAACGAAACGGTATAAGATCCTGCCGGAATTCCAGTGATTCGAAAACGACCATCCGGATCTGTTTTAGTGCGGTACATGGTTTCACCATAATAGGTCATAGCTGTAGCGTCACTGATTCCTTCTGAATTACCGTCAACCAATGTTCCTGTAATATCTCCGTAGTTATTTTGTGCGAAGGAAGCTGTGCCGAGCAAAAGCATTCCAAGTGTCATTATTGTTCTCATGGTATTTAGAATTAAGATTTCCATATAGATGATAATCTTTTCTAAATTCCATAAATGATTCACAAAAAAAAGAAGGTGGATTAAAAAGTAATGAACTGCTGCGTTATTTTCGGAAATCGAAGTTGGTCATTTACTTGAGTAAACTCCCAACATCTCATCCTCAATTTCTTGCATTTCATCAATTTTTAATCCACCTCAAGGGTTGACTCAACGATGATGCTTTTTAGACAGCCCTTTAAAATCTTAAATCATTTAGGTTCTCTACTTTTCTAAGTATCAAATCGTATCAAGTTAAAGCGATTCAGCTACTACTTCTTTTACTTCTGGTAAATGTGATTTTAATAGATTTTCAATTCCTCCTTTGAGTGTTGCTGTACTCGATGGACAACCAGAGCAAGAACCACGTAAGGCAACGGTAACTGTTCCTTCTTCAAATCCTACGAAATCAATTGCGCCACCATCATTTTCCACTGCAGGACGAACAAATTCATCCAATAAATCGCGAATGGCATCATCGTATTCAGATGGTTCATACGTTTTGAGTGGTTTCGAACTATCTGTTGGATCTTCTTTTACTCTTGGAGCTGGCATTTGGATTAAGACATCTTTCCCGTCAGCTAACCAATTTTTAACGAATTCACGCAATTCCATGGTCACAAAATCCCATGAAATACTATCATTTTTGGCAATCGTCACAAAATTAGCAGCGAAAAACACACCTTTCACAAATGGAAAATTGAATAATTCTTCTGCTAAAGGTGAGTAGCCTTTTGTTTCTGCTTGTGAGGTAAACTCAACCGAATCACCTGAAATCAATAAGTATTTATTGACAACAAACTTCATCGTGTTTGGATTGGGTGTCATTTCGACGTATACTGTAATTGGAATCTGCGTCATAGCTGTTTGAATTTTTGTAGTACAAAGGTACGTTCATTGTTTGTTAATTATCAATGGAAAATGGAAAATTATCAATTGGATTTTGGTCTTAATCACGATTGACACTTATGAGAACTAATTCTAGGAGTATTCATTACAACCACCAGGTCTATCAATCATGAAGAAGATCACTGTTAAGACCTTTCAATTGATAATTTTCAATTTGACATTTTCAATTGATAATTCATCAAGCCGGTTCAATATGCACCAACACATCTTCAATTTCTTCGCGTTGTTCCATCAAATGAGCTTTTAAAGCATGGGCAATCGTGTGACCTTCATCAACGGTTAAATTTCCATCTACATGCACATGAATGTCCACCCAATAGCGCATCCCTGATTTTCTGACTTGGCATTTTTCTGTTCGCACCACATTGGGAACTTCTTCTGCAATTTCGCGGATTTGATCAATAAAATCATGGTGTCTATGCTCATCCATAATTTCGCCTAAAGCTGGTCTAAAAATCAAATAAGCATTGAAATAGATGAAACCAGAAGAAAGCAGTGCTGCCCAATCGTCTGCCTCTGCATAGTCATCGCCTAAAATGAGTGCAATGGAAATTCCAACAAACGCGCACAAGGAAGTAATGGCGTCACTTCTATGGTGCCACGCATCTGCTTTCAATGAACTACTTCCTGTTTCTTTACTTTTTTTGGCTACGAAACGATAAGACAGTTCCTTTATCAGAATGATAACTCCTAGAAACCACAAGGTATAAGCATGTGGAACTTTATGCGGTGTTTGAATGTTATTAACGCTTTCAATAGCAATATAAGTTGCAGATGTACACAAAAATCCTACAACAACAAATGTGATTAAAGGCTCCACTTTTCCATGACCGTAAGGATGGTTTTCATCTGGTGGACGATTGGCATATTTTAAACCAAAAAGCACTAAAAAGGAAGAGAAGACATCAGCTGTTGATTCAATCGCATCTGCAATTAGGGCAAATGAATTTCCGAAAAAACCAACGATTCCTTTTACGATAGCAAGCAATAGGTTGCCAAACATACTGAAGTACGCTGTGTTAATTGCCTTTTGATGCTTATTCATTTGGTGAAATTAAACAACTTCTATGTAGAGAACAACCTAGGCGGAATTAATTTTTCAAGTTCATGGGATTAATGTTCAACTTGTATAAATCCACTTGCAAATTCATTTTTTCCGTTAGCTAGATCCGCTTTTATCGAATAAAAGTAAACACCATCAGAAACTTCCATTCCGTGTTGGTCTTTACCATCCCAATTTTTTAACGGATCATTGTTTTCGTAGACAATTACTCCCCATCGGTTTACAATGTTTATGGTGACGCTTTTTGCATTGCAGTTACTGGTGAAAGCATATTCATCGTTGATTCCATCGCCATTAGGACTAAACACATTTGAATGTAAGAAGGTACAATAATAATCTGTCGGTAGGACTGGTTCCTCTGGAGTTGGCGCATAACCGAAACAAGCGTCACTGATTTTTGCCACGAAAATATCCTTTTTAACATCTCCAGGAAGTGTGATTCCTCCAAATGAGGCTGAGTTGGAATAATACCCACATATAGCAACATTACATAATGTATCACAAGCAATTGAAGTTCCTCTATCTTCTACAGGTCCGCCACCTTGCAATGCCCAACGCCATTTTCCTAAGGTGTCAATTGCGGCCACAAATACTTGTACACTATCCGTTCCGGATGATAGCGCGATGGTATTTCCAAAAGTTGCGTCTCCTCTAAATTGTCCTGTTACAAAAATGTTGTATTTATTGTTCATGGTAATGCCACATCCTCGATCGCTTCCACCATTTGACCCTGCTTTTTTTGCCCAGTTCCAAGTGCCATCCAATGCCATTCGCGCCACGAATATATCTTTACCTCCTGCACCGCCATTGTTGTTAATGGAATCTAATCCAAAACCTGCTTTATCTCTAAATTCGCCTGTAATGTAAGCGTGATTATCTGGCCCAATAACAATGTCATCTGCTCGATCGTCATAAGTACTTCCCGCTCGTTGAACGTAAATAAAGTTGCCGTTTTCGTCGTATTTGACAACAAAGACGTCTGTTGCTCCAACACTACTAATTGTTGAGGTGCCAAATGTTTTTGTACCTCTAAATCCACCAACTACATACACATAGTTATTCGCATCTAATGCAATTCGATTGTCTCTAGAACCATCTTCTCCGTCAAATGTTCTCACCCATTGCCACAAACCACCGCTAGATAATTTCGCTACGAAAGCGAGTGAATCTTCGACACCAATCGGTATGTTTAATGTTCCGAAGTGTGCTTGATTCGCCATACTCGTATGATTTGAAATAAAGCCAGTAATGAAAATATTTCCTGAAGGATCACTTACTACACTGTGTCCATGATCGTCTGAATAATGCGATTCCGTTTCGTCAACACCAGCACTAATGAGCCAGACATCATTTCCGTTATTGTCTAATTTTAAGACATAGATTTGATCGGTATATGCTGTGGAGTTAGTCGTAGTCATTGTTCCGAAATTCAATCCACCCCAACAAGTTCCAGTAACGATCACATTTCCTAGTGGATCCAAACAAATTCCTAATCCACGATCATCGTAGTAATTCTCACCTGTTCTCACCCAAAGGTAATTTCCATTGGGGTCAATTTTAGCAACAAAGACTTCTTTACTGTGAAAATT
>JAYSRF010000104.1:0-4391 GCA_043721195.1 Fluviicola sp.
CTATATCAAATCTATGCGAGAAGATTCCATTGAAACAGAATGGATTGTTGTTTCAGGTTCTTGTGCAGAATGGCTTCAACCCTTTGTGGAATCGCTTGAGTTAAAGTTACATTGCACCCAACTCTCCTATTCGCCGGAAGCTAGGTGTTTAGGCAAGTTGAATGGGGCAAATATTACAGGTAAGGAAAAAGTTATATTGATTCGTTCTACTTTCGATTTGATATCCTATCAAGAAATCATTTCATTTGGAAATGCGAAGAGCGATCTTCAGTTAAAATCCATTTCTACACACTATTATCACCGTCATTTTGAATAATATGCAAGTCACTCAATTGATCAAAAAACACCGATTATGGTTGCTTTTAATAGCATTAGTCAGTCTTCGTTTGCTACATTTCTCAGATGCCGTAGATGATCCACATGCTTGGCGGCAATACGATACCAAACAATACATTGATGGATATTATCATGGCGGGGATCCGTTTTTAGAGCCTTCCGTCTGTTGGATGGGTGCGCGCAAAACCTTGATTTTGGAATTTCCGCTCCCTGAATTCCTCATTTCCAAGCTATTCAGCGTTGTTGGTTACCAATTATGGCTAGCACGTGCTTTCTTCCTACTCTTTTTCGCCATTTCTGCTTACTATTTTTACAAATCGTTGCGCTTCATTTTCACGAATTGGGTTCCAGAAATAGCCACTTGTTTTTATGGTTTAGCACCTTTAGCCTTGTATTACTCACGTGCCATCCACATTGATTATTTTGCATTGGCTTTTTCATTTGGAATGCTCTATTTCTGTCTGAAAGCTATTTCAACCAAACGCCTGTTTTTTCTCCTTCTATCAGTTCTATTTGCCACAATTGCCTTTGTAGAAAAAGCACCTTATTGTTTTTACATGAGTCTGCCGATTATCGTTTATGCTTATCAACAAAAGGAACTCAAATGGTTTTTAAAACGTGCTGTATTGTATGTGATACCAGTTGTTTGTTTGATTCTCTGGAATAACTATTCTCGTCAAACCAACGAACTTATTCCTAGTTGGAATTACATACCGAACTTTAATAAATTCACTGACATGTGGTATTGGTACTTCGGTACGATGGATCAGCGGCTAAATCCACAAAACTGGCTCACTATTTTAGGTCGCATCGAGGTTGAAATAGTGGGTTATTCAGGCATATTTTTACTTCTACTTGGAATCGTGTTTTCACCCAAAAACAAAGCCTATTATTGGTCATTGGTAATACTTCTTGGAACAATCATTTACGCAGCACTATTCTTTAATTTGAATGTGAATCACAATTATTACCAATTACCATTTGTATCCTCGCTTGCAATTCTAATGGCGATGGGTGTTCAATTCATCCTTGATCGCTTCAAGGTTCCTTCATTAAAAGGTATAATTGGTATTCTTCTCGTTGGTTTTTTCGCCTTTGAAAGCATTGATTATGCTGAAACGAATTATTATACGGTCAATGAACAATTTGAGAAAATTGCACGAGAAATTAAACTGAATTCAGATCCTGACGATGTTGTGCTCGTTGCTTTTGGTGGACTAACACCTCAATGTCCACTCATTTTACAACCAGCCAACCGATACGGTTTTTCTATTCCTTGGCTCGATGTTTCCCCAGGACTGATTCAAGAACTAGCACGTGTAGGTGGCGTAACCAAATTGGCTGTTGTTTACGATGGTTATTTCACTGGTGAATTTCAAACATACTTTGAAGCACAAGAAAACAAAAAAGGATTCGCCATTGATACACTTGGGAAAGCACTTTATATGTGTGATGTGAAATATAAAAGTCCATCTAAATGATGGAGATTGATCGATTTTCATGCTAAACAACTCTTTGTGTGTTCATTGATGCGTGATCAAAACAGGTATCAAACAAAAGACCATCAGCTCTCGTTGATGGTCCTTTGTTGTACTATGACTTGTTATTCTTATTGTTCCTATTTTTTCTTTCCATGACCATTTCCATTCCCCTTGTCATTTCCATGACCATTTCCATTGCCCTTGTCATTTCCATGATCGTTGTCATTATCGTGGTTTTTCTTGTTCGATGAACCGTGCGATTTCATTGGTTTTGATTCGTTGAGGTTCAATTCAATCTTGATTTTAGGTCCATTATCATGCTTTTTATCATTGTGATCTTCTTTATCTTCTTTATGGTGGCCAAAACCATTTCCGTTTCCATTACCCTCACCTTTGTGTTTACCTTCGTCATGGTGCTTATTTCCTTTACCAGGATGCTTCCCATTGTGTTCTTCATATCCTTGATCATTGCCTCTATGGTGCGTATCGATCGGTTGACCAAATCGGATAATAACAAGGTTGGAATTTGTTCGGTTTGTAATGTAAATACTATGAGCATTTGTCAATTCACATGTTTCCATTGGACGGTAATGACTGTCATGGTCATTTTTGTGTAAACCATAAGCATGTCCTTTTCCATGATGGTGTTTGTGTTTCTTATACCAAGTTGGATACACTTCATATCGAACAGGCGATACATAAGGTACGTATTGAACTCTATAAACATGTCTGATAATAGGCCATGTCCAAACGTTAACTGTAATAGTAGCATTGGATGCTAAAAATAGTGCGTTTGATTCCTTTTTCTCAGCAGCTTTAATTGGTTCGAAAACGACCTCTTTTCCATAAATGACATCATTTCCAACAATCTGAAGTTGTGCATTGGAAGAACCACTTTTTTCAACTAAAATTGCTGCGATATCTTGGTTTTCTTTGTCGTTGACAGCCACTTGCATTACAATAGAGTGACTAGTGCCATTTACACGATCAATAACTTTGACATAATCCGTTTCACCATCTTTATTGAGGTCGAGGTTATTCACAAAATTCGATTCGGTATTGAGGGCTTTTTCAAAATTTGCCGGGTTTTCTGATGTTTTAAACAATTCAATTGCTGTTTGCAAATTAAAATCGTCTCCTTTGGCAATAACTTCCTTTTGTGGTTCAACTTCAGATTCACAACCAGCTAACGTAGTTAATAACAACGAAAACAGAAAATAATTTAACTTCTTCATATATAATTGATTTTTACCGAATATAGGCGTTTAAAAGTGATAATGCTAGTTTTTGTTCTTTTTTGTGATTAGAAAAAAAGCACGCTGTCTAAATTAGTCAGCGTGCTTTTACTACAATATGTATAAGTTAACAGTTATCTTCTCTTTGAACCGCTCGTCTTAGCACCTCCTTTTTTAGCTGGAGTAGATGATTTAGTGCCTGAATTTGGTCTTTGCTTATGCTGCACTTGTTTATCACTCGTTGCTTTCTTCTCAACTTTGTTTTTGCCGTTTCCATTTCCACTTCCATTTCCACTTCCACTTCCATTACCGTTTCCACCTTTTTGTTGATTGGCAACTTGTTTTTTAGCTTTGTAATTCGCTTCTGGAGTAGCGTACTTCACTGTAACTGTTTTAGAAACAGATTTGTTTTTCACGTAAATCGATTTTGAATGATTTAAATGGCAAACTGGTGTTACATGATACATAACGTGATACCTGCGAACACGTGCATGATGTACTCTCCAGATAGCGGGTCTCCACGGTTTCCACCAAACTGGGTGAGTTCGCCATTTCCAAGGTGAAATATAAGGTTTGTATGCTGGTCTATAGATATAACGAACAGTAGGCCACCCCCAAACATTGACAACTACAATGCGCATGGGTCCAACCATCGATGAAGGTCCTTTTGGTGCTGTTTCACTCACTTCATCATACGGTTCCATGATAATTTCTTCACCATAAAGTGTTTCATTACCAATTATTTGAAGTTGTGCAGTTGAATCTTTCGTTTGTTCAATCATGATCACAGCAACATCTTGTGTTTCTGATTCATTGACTGCAATTTGAAGTACAATGGCATGATTTGTTCCATCAACGCGATCAACTACTTGAATGAAATCAATAGCATCATCTCCATCCAAATCCAAGTTATTGACTTGATTTGATTCTGTGTTTAATGCCTGTTCGAACAATTCAATAGAGGTTGCATCTTTAAACAACTCCATCGCACCTTGAAGGTCAAAATGATCTCCTGCTAAACCTGTGCTATCAGTGTCATCTTGAGCGAATAAACCAAAAGAAGAGACGCTGATACAGCTTACGATAACTATTTTAATTAGATTTCTCATAATTCTACTGTTTTTTAGTTAGATGATTGATTTTCAGAAAGGTTTAATTGAACCCTCATAATTGATATTTTATTGTTTTCTGAACATTATTGTCAGATTAAAAACCAAATCCTAGAACCTTCTATAAATTAACCTTACTTTTCTAACCTGCGCTGACGCTTGGACTTCGAATTGTAGCCAATTCTCTTTCCGCAAAAGAAAAGTAAGCAAAAGAAAACTCGACGCTGTTT
>JAYSRF010000105.1:0-11937 GCA_043721195.1 Fluviicola sp.
CGAGAATTTATTACAGAAAAATAGGTTCACATGGCATTGTCCAATCTTAATTCAGTCAGAGAAGGTCTCACATACGACGACGTACTCCTAGTCCCAGCATTTTCACAGGTCTTACCGCGCGACGTTCAGTTAAAAAGTAAAATTACGCGTAACATTGAAGTCAACACGCCTATCGCATCGGCAGCAATGGATACTGTAACGGAAGCAAATTTAGCAGTCGCTTTAGCACAACAAGGCGGAATTGGTGTCATTCACAAAAACATGACCATCGCTGAACAAGCTTTGCAGGTGCGTAAAGTGAAACGTTCAGAAAGCGGAATGATCCTAGACCCTGTTACACTTTCAGAAGATGCACTGGTGCGTGATGCATTGGAATTGATGCGCGAAAATAAAATTGGAGGAATTCCAGTTATTGATGCGAATCGTTTATTAAAAGGTATTGTGACCAACCGCGATTTGCGTTTTGAAAAAAATGTCAACCGACCGGTACGTGAAGTAATGACTAGTGAAAATATCATTACTACCAAAGATGGCACAAGTCTCAGTGTAGCAGAAGACATTCTCCAAGAAAAGAAAATTGAAAAATTACCTGTTGTTGATGCGAATTATAAATTAATTGGCTTGATCACTTACCGTGATATTATCAAAGTAAAGACGCATCCCAATTCATGTAAAGACCAATACGGTCGTTTACGTGTTGCAGCTGCTGTTGGCGTAACTGCTGATACATTGGAGCGTGTAAAAGCATTGGTTGAAGCAGGAGTGGACGCCATTGTAATTGATACAGCGCATGGACATACCGAAGGCGTTGTTGAGAAATTGCGAGAAGTAAAAAGTGAATTCCCACAATTGGATGTAATCGTAGGGAATATCGCAACAGCCGCCGCCGCTAAATACTTGGTTGAAGCTGGAGCGGATGCAGTGAAAGTGGGAATTGGACCAGGATCCATTTGTACAACTCGTGTAATTGCAGGAGTAGGTGTACCGCAATTAACTGCGATCAATGATGTTGCATTGGCATTAGAAGGCTCAGGCGTTCCAGTTATTGCCGATGGTGGAATTCGCTACACAGGAGATATTGTAAAAGCAATCGCTGCAGGAGCAGATATCGTTATGATTGGTTCCATGTTTGCTGGAGTGGAGGAATCACCTGGAGAAACAATCATTTTCGAAGGACGTAAATTCAAATCGTACCGCGGAATGGGCTCATTGGAAGCCATGCAAAAAGGATCAAAAGACCGTTATTTCCAAGATGCAGAAGACGATATTAAAAAATTGGTTCCAGAAGGTATTTCAGGTCGTGTTCCTTACAAAGGAAATTTAGAAGAAGTAGTTTACCAAATTGTAGGTGGATTAAGAGCTGGAATGGGTTACTGTGGAGCTCCAACAATTGAAAAATTGAAAGGTGCTGAATTTGTACGGATTACTTCGGCAGGAATGCGTGAATCGCATCCACATGATGTTACGATTACAAGAGAAGCACCGAATTATAGTTTGAAGTAAAATGACCTCCAAAAAGGGTGTTTACATCTTTTAGTAAACACCCTTTTTTAAATCATACCTTCACCATTATTTACGTTCAACATAACCAGCGACAAATTAATCTGATGCTTACTTTCAAATTGTTACTTAGTAGTTGTTGTTTTCTTTTAATTGGGTTTTCACAAGAGCAGATTCCAATTCAGTCGAAAGGCACCATGCCGCATGTTATTTCGCAACATCTTCAACAGTTATCTCCACAACAATCATTGTATCCATTAATTACTCGTGGTAATGTAAGTGATTTAGAAATGAGTCAATTGTTGATTCAATTCTACAATTCAGGATTGGTTGTTTACGGTGATCCGATTACTGCCTATTGTCAAAAAGAAGTAGACGACTTATTGCTACTAAAAAACAGTGGATTCCCGCAAACTGTTCAACTATTTACTGTTAAATCGAATTATGCTGGAATTTTTTCTAGTGGCGACAGTGTAGTTTTCATAACTACAGGACTCCTGGCACAATTAACTCACTCAGACCAATTGCGATTTTTCTTGTTAAAACAATTGCTACACATACAGCTTCAACACCCAATTGTAAGTAAAAACTTTGCTTCAGCGAAAACATACAACGATCGAATACAATTACTCTGCAAGTATAGTCAACGACACGAAGAGCTTACCGATTCACTAGCAACAGTGATCTGCATAAAGAACGGATTTTCAGTACAAGAAATTCCAACTTGTATGGATGTGATAGCCTATGCAGATTTGCCTTTTGAAGACCTGTATGTTCCAACGAATTATTTTTCGAGTCCTTTGATGTATGTTCCTCCGTCTCATTTTGATGTAATGGACAAAAAAGGTGTTTCACCAAATGAAAATCCGTATGGAATTACCGATAAGGATTCGATTGTCTCAAAGCGAAAAGTAAAACTCCTTGCTCTAATAAAAACCATTGAAGTTCCGGTGTCGAATTCAAATAGCACTTCTAATTTTATTGAAATACGCAATATTGCCCGTCTTCAAAGTGTTCATGAACACATTGTTCAATTAGAATATGCGCAAGCACTTTATGCCATTTTTATCCTTGAAAAAACAATTGGCACTTCGGATTATTTAAACCGAATGAAGTCACACGCTTGGTTGGGATTAGTTCGTGATTCATATACCAATTCCACTACACGCGCCAAAAGACCAGTTATTGGTTCTACACAGAGTGAAAGTGTTCGATTTTTTAGAGTACTCACCAAACTCAATTCTACAGGAAAAGCTGCTTTTGCCTTGCGCATTATAAGTGATCTCATCGCTATTTCTTCACCTGAAACACAAGAAGAATTAACCACAGTTCGATCAGAAATCGTACAGCTTTTGGCAAATAGTGGTCGTTTCCCTTTGAATAAATTTTCAACAACACCTTTTGATGTTGCTGTGAATACAATTCCCATGACAATTGCCGATAGTGTGGGAAACAAATACGACAAATTAGCAGCGGAAAGAAATCAGACAAAGACCATTGCGATTGACACTAATGAATTCTATTTTTATGGAATTAGTGACTTAATTCAGGATTCTACTTTTGTACAATCAATCAGAAGCAATGCAACCAAAACGATTCGAACCCCTCGAACATTTACAGAACTTTTAGTCGTTGATCCAAGTATCACTTTGTATCATAAACACACATTAAATACTGAAAAAACGGCTAAAAGAGAAGCTAGTTTGGAACAATCAATAACGGAGATTGGTAACATCAAGCAATTTACTACTTCGTTTACAAATCCGAGTAGTCAAACAGAGGAAATGACGACCATCGAATACAATGAACGAGCACTTTACTTGAGCATTCTGAATCAGTTATACTACCTCAATCAGTATCAAGAACAAACTATTCCAATAGATTACCAACAAATTCGACAATTAAAAAGCCACTATAAACAAGACTATTTGGCAATTACATTGTTTGAAAATCATTACCGTTTAAATCCGAAAGGATACCATTTTCTGAGTTTTATGGTTGCGCCACTTCCTTTTATGATTCCAGATTTAATTATTGGTGGGAATCACAGTCAATTCACTATGCTTTATTTAAACACTTTAACAGGAAGAATTGAACAACTAGACCACGAGAATTTTAGAGATCCCTTAACCAAACAGCTTATCAAAGGGCGTATCTATAATTCGTTGAACAACTTTCAACAACTCATTATTAATCCAGCAGGAATATGAGATCACTACTTTATTCTTCAATCCTAATCTGCTTTATTTCAGGATCATTTGCTCAATCTGGCTATTTAGGAAAACGAAATGTATTTGGAATTGAAGGTTTAGCTAATTCCCCACTTTTATCTGGATCCTATTCTAAAGATATTTACAGAGAAAAGGGAGAAGAAATGATTGCATCCAAAGATCGATTCAATTATGGTTATGGTGCCTATTATCTGAGAAACATTAATCGCCGATACAGCCTAGGTTTATCATTTGTCGCGAAACAGTTCCTTGTACCAACTCCTGATAATTACACCACTTTTTACACCATTAGTTACACCGAAAATGATTTAGACAGTAGCTGGCTACGAATGGAATCTATCGCAATGAATTCTATGGCAGGGATGTTTCAGTTTGAATTTCATACGAAAAAAGGGCTTGGTCCAGTTGGGTTCAGTCATCAACTTGGCATTGGTTTCTCCATCACAAAACCCGTTATAAAACCGTATAGTTATTCCATCAATGAATTTGGCAATGATGCGTCCGCTGAAGAGTTGTGGACTCCATCAGATAGGTATTACTTCGAGAGTGATTGGAAAGCATATAAAGCGATCACTTTGCAATATGGCATCAATATGCGTTTACCATTGTCTGATCATTTCGCTATTGATTTAGGTATAAAAAATCTCATCAATATTTATCTAAAACCAACAGACGAGATTCTAAAAATAGCAGATACAACACCTTTTAGCTATGAATCAATCTTCTTTAGTGCGCAACGGAAGAATTTGATTACGGTAAATTTAAAGCTAGGAATAAGTTATCTATTCTGAATCAATCAAGAACAAGCGAAGAAAAAGCCTTCAATGTAGCGTGAAGAGCCAACACATCTTGATAGAGTTTATATACTTTCGGTCGTTGAGCGCTTGAAGCAATTGCTACATCAAAATCGACAGTAATTGAATTCAAATCAGCTGAAATAGCATTCATTTGTTCCAAAACGGTTGTGTACGTTGTTTCATCTACTTCCTTTATAAAATCTATGAAGTAATAATTTGAGTTCGAAGTGAGTAGATCACGTGGATCCAAAAATAGTTCAATCGCATGAAACTTGTTTTTTAAATCAGTCAATGAATTATCAGAAAATCGGCTGATTTCATCATTTTGGCTTTGGCTTGTATAAGGAATAAGGATAGACTCTTCTGCAAAATCTTTTTCAATAAATTCAAGCAACCCCGAAAACATATACTCAAATGAAGCAGACGAACTCATGGCTAAAAAACCATTTGAAAAATTTTGGTCTAAAGAAACAAGGTCTTTTTCATGAACTAAATTTAACGATGCCGACTTTAAAAATTGTTTGCGTCTGGTTACAAATACATCCGTACCAACATAATCTTGATGAACACGTTGCCCAGCAGTTGAAGAACTCAAATCTTCTCCCCAGACTAAAAATTCAATCACATGAAAGCCCGTAGTAAGGTTTTGCGGGCTTCCAAGTTGATTCCACAACAACAATTCATCAGGAGCAATGTTTGCATAATTGATTTCATCATGAATAATTCCTGCGGTAGGATTTGAACTTGTATAGTCAATATATGATTCGTTCAATGTATGCAAGTCGAACTCATTATTACCTAAAAAATAAGGATTAACAATGGACCCTGAACTGAATCTAAATGGCCCTAAAAACGTAAATTTTTCAAAAGAATTGAGCCAACTATCCTTTGTTGAAAGGAAGTTTGCACTAACTGGAGTAGTTGTAAACGCAATAATTCGTGTATTCAACAAATCAATTGACTCATTAGAATCTGTATTTAATTTAAGGAATAAATCGAGGTAACCTTGCTTTAACTTTGATACCTGATAGGTCCAATTAGTATCCTTGTTTGTCTCCTTTTTTGAACACCCAAATAATAAAAGTGTAATGAATACAAGATAATTTGTCCACTTTAACATGAGATTCAAGAATTGAAGATTTATTGTCTAAAAGTAATTTATTTCCATGTAAAACAAACACACTATTGGCTTCCTTTTTAATTCTTAAATTTCTCTTAATTCTTCTAAAAACAAGAATTACCCAAAACAAAATGTTAAATTTGGGTTCTTGGTTTGAAAACTTACGTCTTAAGTTATGTAAGGAAGTTAGGATTAATAAAATTTTAGTCAACACATGAAAAAAACATTGTTACTAGCGTTAGGGCTAGTATTCGGTTTACAAGTCATCGCTCAAAAGAACGAAACAGTACTTGAAATTGACGGTAAAAAAGTAAGCAAGGCTGATTTTTTACAGATTTATCTCAAAAACAACAATGCACCTAAGTACGATAAAGTCTCATTGGACGAGTACATGGAATTGTTCAAAAAATTCAAACTTAAAGTTGCAGAAGCTGAAGCACTCGGTTACGATACGATTCCAAAATTGAAAAAGGAATTGGATGGCTATCGTAAACAATTGGCGCAACCTTACTTGGTTGATTCTTCTCAAAACATTGCCTTGGTTAAACAAGCGTATGATCGTATGAAAACAGAAGTTCGCGCTTCTCATATTCTCATTCAAGTGCAAGAAGGTGCTTCACCAGAAGATACGTTGGCTGCTTATAATCGCATTATGGCAATCAAAAAACGGATTGAAAACGGTGAAGATTTTGTTGCTGTAGCGAAAAGTAAAGGTGGTTCAGAAGATCCATCAGCACAACGCAATGGCGGTGATTTAGGTTATTTCACGGCATTCCAAATGGTGTATCAATTCGAAGAAGCAGCTTACACAACAGCAGTAGGGAAAGTTTCGAATCCAGTTCGTACACGTTTCGGTTATCACATTATTAAAGTTGTTGACAAACGTCCAGCGCGTGGTACCATGAAAGCAGCTCACATTATGATTGCTACTGGAAAAGATGCAACTCCGGAAGAAGTTGAAAGTGCTTCCAAAAAAGCAACAGAATTGTACAACAAAATTCAAAATGGCGAATCGTTTGAATCACTTGCAGGTGAGTTTTCTGATGACAGCCAATCTGCTGATAAAGGAGGTGTTCTTCCCGTATTTGGAACGGGTACAACAACACGTATGCTTCCTGTATTTGAAGAAGCAGCTTTTTTATTAAAAACGGATGGTGAAGTTAGCAAGCCAGTAAAATCAGATGTTGGTTTCCACATCATCAAACGATTGGAATGGACTGATTTGCGTTCTTATGATCAACTCAAAAAAGAAATTCAATCCAAAGTAAACAAAGATGAGCGTGCAAAAAGAACACAAGATTCGTTCATCAAAAAGTTGAAAAAGGAATACAAATTTTCCGATGGATACAAAAAAACAGGTACTTGGTTCGTGAACAACCTCGATTCTACTTACTACATGGGTAAATGGAATGCGGATAATTTGACAACCAATAAAGCGATGTTCAAATTGGGTAAACAACAATTTACGCAAAAACAATTTGCTGAGTACTTGATCAAAAACTACCGTAATGTGCGCAATGCTGATAACAAGTCTGTGATTCAAAAACAATACTTGGCTTGGCAAAATGCAGAGATTTTGGGTTACGAAGAAAAACAATTGGAGCACAAATATCCTGAATTCAAAGCGTTGATGCAGGAATACCACGATGGAATCTTGTTGTATGAAATCATGACAGATAAAGTGTGGAATAAAGCAATCAAAGACACAACAGGTTTACGTGCTTATTTTGAAAGCAACAATGCGAAATACCAATGGGGACAACGTTACAATGCATTTGTATACGAATGTTTGAACCAAGATGTCGCGAATCAAGTAACGGCAATGTTGAATAGCAGCGATACCATTTCTTCCAAAACAATCATTGGTAAAGTGAACAAAGAATCTGAATTGAATCTGCGTGTCCGCACCAACAAGTTTGAAGTAGAACAAACACCCTTCTTGAAAGGTCAAAATTTGAAAATGGGTGTGAATAAATCGTACACATTTGAAGGTAAAGTATATGTAGTGAAAGTAAACGAAGTGTTGTTACCAGGCGCGAAAGTATTGAGCGAAGCAAAAGGTGCTGCAACTTCAGATTACCAAAATTACTTAGAGAAAGTGTGGTTAGAAGAATTAGCGAAGAAACACCCAATTGTGGTGAATTCAGCGGTGCTCTACTCACTAGGAAACTAATTTTAAAAGCCGGTTCAAATGAATCGGCTTTTTTTTGAATTCTATGCTTGAATTCGATAATTACAAGATTACTTTCGCTTTTTCTTTGCTAAAAACAAATCATAAAATACAATAAAAAGAAAGCGTGAGTGTTTATAATCTGGAAAAAGAAAGCGAAATTAGCGCATTCAAATAATCACGTGAGTTTTTGTACATGATAAAATCAATTCTTAGCATCAGCATTCTCCTTTTAACGACCGTATCGCTTTACGGTCAAAATAAGATTGTAGACAAAATTGTAGCTCAGGTGGGCGACAATATCATCTTGCTTTCTGATATTGAAAATCAAAAGATTCAAGCTAAACAAGCGGGTGTTGATGTGCAATTAGCAACCGAATGTGCCTACTTGGAAGAATTGATGTACCAAAATTTATTGGTCAATCAAGCGGAATTGGATAGTATCGTGATCAGCGATGAACAAGTAGATGCTGAAATGGAAGGTCGTTTGCGCGCTATTGAAGCTCAAATGAAAAATGCCAAAGACGAAAATGGTCAGCCGATGACCATTGAGAAGTTTTACGGCAAATCGCGTACACAAATTAAAGAAGAATTTAGAGGTGTTATTCGTAAACGCCTTCAAGCGCAGGAAGTAGAACGAAAAATTACAGGTGACATTACCGTTTCACCACGCGAAGTAGAAGCGTTTTTCAACAAACAGCACGTTGATAGCTTGCCTTACATCAATACGCAATTAGCCTTTCAACAAATTACTATTTTCCCTACAATCACGAAAGAAGATAAAGCGATTGCCTACCGAAAATTGCAAGATATTCGCAAGGAAATTGTCGAAAACGGGAAGGATTTTGAGCGAATGGCACGTCAGAATTCAATGGATCCAGGAAGTGCTATAGAAGGTGGTAAAATTGAAGCAACTCGTGGCATGATGGTGAAACCATTCGAAGCAATGGCCTATACTTTGAAACCAGGAGAAGTAAGTGAAATTTTTGAAACTGAATATGGCTACCACATCATGAAAATGATTTCACGTCATGGCGATGATTACCTTGTTTACCATATTTTGATTTACGCTGAATTTAGTAGAAAAAGTTTAGAAGAAGCGAGTTTGAAAATTGAACAATGCCACAGTGAATTGGCTTCAAATCAACTCACTTGGGAAGAAGCAGTCAAAAAATACTCCAACGATCCGAATACGAAAGAGAACAAAGGAATCATCACCAACCCTATTACAGGTGAGCAATTATGGAACATTGATGAAGTCAATCAAGTTGATCCACAAATGTTTCACTTGACAGATGGTTTGGAAAAAGGTCAGTATACCATTCCTACGCTTTACAGTGACTTTATGGAACGTAAACAAGCATTGCGTATCGTTCGTTTAATGGAGCGTACAGTGCCTCACCGCGCTAACTTAAAAGATGACTATGTCATGATTCGTACAGCAACTGAAAACGAACAGAAACAACAAGCAATTCTAGATTGGACTGCTTCGCGAATTTCTGGTGCTTATATTCGCATTGATGAAGCGTATACAGGTTGTCCTTTTCAAAATGTTTGGATTCCACAAATCAAATAAAACCTTTTTGTACTATGTCAGATGTTGCAGCTATTGAACAACTTGTAAAAGATTATAAAACACTCAAACAAGAAATCCACCAAGTCATTGTTGGACAAGACGAAGTGGTAGATCAAGTGTTGATTTCCATTTTTTCACGTGGACATTGTTTATTAGTTGGTGTACCAGGACTTGCAAAAACCTTATTGGTGAATACAATTGCTGAAACATTGGGTTTATCGTTTAACCGTGTTCAATTTACGCCCGATTTAATGCCATCTGACATCATTGGATCTGAAATTTTGGACGAAAACCGTCAATTCAAATTCATCAAAGGACCATTGTTTAGCAATATCATTTTAGCAGATGAGATCAATCGTACGCCTCCAAAAACACAATCAGCGTTATTGGAAGCCATGCAAGAGCGAAGAGTTACAGCTGCTGGAACAACCTATACATTGCCACATCCATTCTTTGTATTGGCAACACAAAACCCCATTGAACAAGAAGGAACCTATCCACTTCCAGAAGCGCAATTAGACCGATTTATGTTCAATATTTGGGTCGATTACCCTTCTTACGTCGAAGAATTAGCGATTGTCAAAAGCACGACTTCGGATACACAGATCAAATTGAATCAGGTTATCTCAGGAGAAAAAATCGCTGAATACCAAGAATTGATTCGCCGTATTCCTGTTGCAGACAATGTATTGGAATATGCTGTGAAACTCGTTAGTAAAACACGCAAAGACAGTGAATTCGCCACCCAACTCTCAAAGGATTTTATTTCTTGGGGAGCTGGTCCACGTGCATCACAGTACTTGATCGTTGGTGCAAAATGCCACGCTGCCTTGAATGGTAAATTTTCACCAGATATTGAAGATGTAAAAGCAGTTGCATTGCCTATTCTTCGTCACCGTATCGTGCGCAATTACCGTGCAGAAGCAGAAGGGTATACAACAGATAAGTTGATTACAGAGTTGTTGTAATTAGTTGATTATTTTTTATCAAATAAATAAGCACTTGTGTTCCTTGTGCCCTTGTGGCATTGAATAAAACCACGAAGACACTAAGCACACAAAGAAAGGATATTGTCTAGAAGCTAAAATTGTTTTTTATCAACTAAATAAGCCCTTGTGTTCCTTGTTCCCTTGTAGTGTAGAATAAAACCACGAAGACACTAAGTGAACAAAGAAAGGATATTGTTTAGAAGCTAAAATTGTTTTTTATCAATTAAATAATTTCTAGTGATGGATTTATGGAAGAACCACCTTAATAAACTGGGAAGGCTACATTAACAGATCGTAACTTGCAATCGAATTGATAAATACAAAGATGTAATATGACTGAAAAGGAAGCTATTGAACTCTTAAAACATCACAGTTTTACTCACCAAGACATTTACAATCCCAAAAGCGAAAAAGGATTTTTAGGGATGTTACGACCATTTAAAGGAGAACTTTTTGAGGATAATTTTCACGAATTGATGGAGATTATAAAAGTACTTAAAGGACAATTTGGTAAAGACAATATTGACAGACAAGTAATTTCAAACTTTTGGAGTATTTGCCATTTTAGTAGAGTTTGGGGAATTGAGCAAGATGGAATGTTAAGACGAAATAGTTTAATTTCTGACAATCAAATAGAGTTGCTTAGAAATTGGACAGATTGTATTTCGTGTACCATTATATGTTTGTTAGAGGGACTTCCTGACGAAGAAGCGTTTGATAATTATAGAATATAATTAGAAGGTAAAAATGAACAAACCGAAGAATGAAATATGGGTTAACGGCTAACAAGGGATTTTACGTTAGTGGACAGATAGTTCGAATATGAAAATTTGAGCAATTAATAAACATAGTATTCCCTTTTCAATGACAGAAAAACTCAAAATTGATAATGGTTTTTAAAGGCCGTGGACAAGAGTCTATTTTTTGAATCCAACAACATCGTCCTGTAAGGACGTAATAATGTAATAAAGTGATAAACAGAGTACCTCTTCGCCCCGTTAGGGTCGATACTTTATGAGATGTAGAAGTATGAGCGTTTATCTCGACTCGCCGTGGCGAGCGAAACCGAGTTAAAACAGTCGTTTTACTCTATTACGTCCGCCAAGGCGGACGGAGCATCTAGTATGAATACATTATCGAAGACATAAACAACCCAAATTTGAATGCGTGAGATCCTCTGAGTGATAAGAAACGGTATAACCAACAACCTTATTCTAGTTAGATTCTTTTGGTTTTAATGTTTGTCCAAATTTATGCTTGTTTTTTTCTAGCTCCACAGGAATATGTTATGATCCAAAATAATAGGTAGTAGATGTGCATAATGATAACCTTCACGCAAATTTCTTATCAACCCTTCACTAAAAACAATCAATGCGATTAAGGAGAGATTGTGCGAATTGATTTCAAGTAATCTCCCTACTCATACCCCCTAAAATCACTCGGGCATTGGTACATTCTCCGTGTAGATCGGTTTTTCAACCGTTTGCCAAATAAGATTTTATCACTGAAATCGATTACCAAACTCAGTTCGTGTGTTCCGTAAGAAGAGGTTTT
>JAYSRF010000106.1:0-4351 GCA_043721195.1 Fluviicola sp.
CGAACCATCGGCGCTTTTTCTACTAATTCAAAAGCTGATGAACCTGTTGAATTGATTGAGCTCTCCACATTGAGAATTAGTTTTCCAGGCGCTCGTTCCAAGTAAGGTTTTTTGGCCACTACTTCGATTTCTTTTAATGCCGTTTCAGAAGCGGTTAATACGAATGGCAGAAGGGTTGTGTTTCCAGAAATTGTAAAAAATTGCGAAAAGAAAGGTTCATAACCTTCTGCTGTGATTTGAATAAAACAGCTTTGACTATCGCTCACTTGAAAGGTATAACTACCTTGTTCATTGACCAATTCAGATTTCAAAAGTGTTGTATCCGCCGAATAGATAAATACAAGAGCTTCGGTAACGGGTTTGTTTTCTGCTCCATTCACAGTTCCAGTAAGTGTTACTTGTCCAAATCCAATTGAACGAAATAGAAAGCCTGTTATTAAGATGGCAAAAAGTGTGTGTATATTCATTTTCATTATTTCTGCAAAGGTTGGTCGTTATGCAGGAAATTTGATTGTCTTTTTTTTCATCTATCATTAAGTGGTTTGTTTTCATGCTGAATGGTTGTATTAATTGATGTAAATTGTATAATTGATATATCAATGAATGATAAATCAATTATATTTGTAGAAGTCGAAATCACATTAATAAATAGGCTATGAATAAAATGGAAAATGAAAGAGATCGTGTTGCAATAGAGCGTTTATTGAAACACATGAATGATCATTGTACGGAACCTTTCGATTTGCACAGGCATGCAAGTATGATTTTCTTTTCAGAATCTAAACTGAATAAAGTATTCAAATTGTATGTTGGAATTGGTCCTGGAACCTATTATAGACGTTTACGCATTCAAAAAGCGATGGAATTGTATCGAAATGGTTCAACAAGTTGGACAGAAGTGAGTCACATTGTTGGTTACGCCGATTTGCCTTCTTTTAGTAAAGCGTTCAAGAAGATTACAGGAACAACACCGAATTCATTTAGTTTGTAAATTTCCTTGTGAATGCTGTGTTATTGCAAATCCTTGCGTAATTTTAGATCAAACTACTCTTATTAATGGAAAAGCTAGAAAAAATTATTTTCTATTCAATGGATCGTGCTATTCGCACGTATCGCCAATATGCGCAGCAACAATTAAAAAAAAACGGTTTCTCCATCACGATTGATCAATGGTTAGTCATTAAATGCCTCATTGAGAATCCATCCATCACACAAGTTGAATTAGCGGAACAAATATTTAAAGATACAGCCTCGGTCACGCGGATTTTGAGCTTATTGGTGAAAGCCAAATACGTCAATCGCAAAGTCAGTAAAGTTGATCGTCGAAGAACAGAGTTAAAAGTTACTGAATTGGGGCTTTCAACCATTCATGCAGTAGACAAGTTGGTTGTTGTCAATCGAAGTCACGCTTTGAAAGGAATTACTGAAGAAGAAATTGCAATTGCTCGAAAAGTAATGCAAACGATCACCGCAAATTGTGCCAAATAAATCTGTAGGCGCGCGATGCGTAAACACGTAGGCTCGCGATGTATCGCGAGCCTACAGTTTTTTTTATATACAGGATCTTATCTCAATAACGACACGTGACCATTGATGCGTTTGCGTTCATCATTACCCTTCCGTTTGTAATCAATTACCCAAGTATACACACCATCTTGGCAGTATTTACCACCATACGTTCCATCCCATCCAATATCAGCATTGTGCGATTCAAAAATGATTTCACCCCAACGGTCAAAGATGTATAAGGTATAATTGTACGGATCAAATCCGGAAGTAAATACAGGTTTGAATTGTTGGTTAAACTCATCATCATCTGGTGTAAATGCATTGGGAACATAGAAAATGATTTCCTCTTCCACACCAATAGTGAGATAAGCCGTATCTGTACAACCTAAACCATTGTATGCAACTAAGATAATGGTATACGAACCAGAAGTGTTATCTGGGAATGTATGTGATGGATTTGTCAACGTACTTGTTCCTGAGTAATCCCCAAAATTCCAAAGATAACTCGTAGCGTTTAGTGAGCTATTGAAGAACAGAACTTCTGTATTCAACGTAGATAGAGATGTCTCAGAAGCTGTAAATGCTGCAACTGGATTAGGAGTTACACAGACTACATTTGCTTGTGTTAAGGTATTTGTACAACCATTCGCTGAGGTAGTTGTTAAAGTTACATCATAACAACCTGCAGCTACAAATGTTGTGGTAACTGATCCGCAACCTGTAAGGGTAGTTCCATTACTGAATGTCCAAACACAATCCACCATATTTGGTGTGTTATTGGTAAATGTTACTGTTAACGGTGAACAACCAATAGTTAAATCAGGGGCAAAGTTAACAACTGGTATTGGCTCAACTGTGATGTTCACATCATCTGTTCCAACGCATCCATTTGCATCTGTTCCAGTGACAGTATACACGCCATTCCCAGCTGGTTGGAATGCTACTCCATTGGTTATTCCATTTGTCCAAACATAATTTCCACCTGCACCAGCTCCTGTTCCGTTTAAAGTAACAGTTTGACCAGCGCATGTTGTAATGTCAGTCCCTGCAGAAATAATTGGTAAAGGATTGACGGTTACAGTTGCTGTGCCAATCTGATTTTGTCCACAAGCACTTGCGCCAGATTCAGTCACCGACAATAAGTTAAAGGCAAACGTACCAGCAATTACGGTTGGCACAGTTAGCGTTACACTATTACCAGCAATGGTTGAAATCGTTTGTGTTGCACCACCATTGATGTTATAGTTAAATGTATAAGGTGCTGTACCATTTGCTCCGGTAAATGTAATTGTCGGTTGTGTACCATTCAGACAAACAGTTGCATCTCCTGAAATAGTAGCAGTTGGCAAAGGATTTACAGTAATGATTGCCGTTCCGACTTGAGCTTGCGAACAAGCAGTTGCACTTGCATCACTTACACTAATTAAATCGTAGGTAAATGTTCCAGTAGCCGCTGTTGAAGCTGAAATTGTGGCAGTGTTTCCAGTACTTACAATCGTTTGATTTGCTCCACCATTGATAGTATAAGTGAAAGTATAAGGAGCTGTTCCGTTTGCACCAGTAAATGTTATAATTGGTGATGCAGCATTCTGACAAATAGTTGTTGTTCCAATAATTGTAGCTGTTGGCAACGGGTTAACAACGATCGTTGCTGTGCCGACTTGAGCCTGTGAACAACCACCAGCACTTGCGTCACTAACACTCACTAAATTATAATTAAATGTTCCTGTTGTTCCCGTTGCACAAGTCAATGTTGCTGTAGTTCCAACACTCGTAATCGTTGTGTTTCCTCCACCATTGATGTTATAAGTGAAGGTGTAAGGCGCAGTTCCATTTGCTCCAGTAAACGTAATTGTTGGTGCAACATCATTTTGACAAACTGTTGTTGTTCCAGTAATCGTAGCAGTTGGATTCGGATTAATTGTAATGATTGCAGAACCAACTTGTGATTGTGAACAACCATTCGTACTCGAAACACTCACTAAGTTGTAGGTAAATGTTCCTGCCGTTCCTGTTGGACAAGTAACAGTTGCCGTGTTTCCAACACTGACTACCGTTAGATTTCCACCACCATTGATGTTATACGTAAAGGTATAAGGTGCCGTTCCATTCGCTCCAGTAAAGGTTATCGTTGGAGCAGCTGTATTTTGACAAACAGTTGTCGTTCCTGCAATAGTTGCAGTTGGCAATGGATTCACAGTTATTGTAACCGTTCCAATTTGTGCTTGCGAACAAGCGGTTGCACTTGCATCACTTACGCTCACCAAATTATAGGTCGTTGTTCCAGCAGTTGCAGTACTAGCTGAAATTGTAGCTGTATTTCCTGTACTTACAATTGTTTGGTTAGCTCCTCCGTTGATGGTATATGTAAAGGTATACGGTGCTGTTCCATTTGCTCCAGTAAACGTTACTGTTGGTGAAGGATCATTGACACAAACGGTCGTTGTTCCTGCAATTGTTGCCGTTGGAGTAGGATTGATGGTAATGGTAGCCACTCCAACTTGTGCTTGCGAACAAGAGGTAGCACTTGCATCACTCACACTAACAAGATTGTAAGCAAATGTTCCAACTGTTCCAGAAGGACAAGTAACTGTGGCAGTTGTACCTACACTGACAACGGTTAAATTTCCGCCACCATTTATGTTATAAGTAAACGTATAAGGTGCTGTTCCATTTGCTCCCGTGAACGTAATTGTAGGTGCTGTTCCATTTTGACACAGTGTTGTTGTCCCAGCTATCGTTGCAGTTGGCAATGGATTGATCGTCACAGTTGCAGAACCAACTTGAGCTTGTGAACATCCACCTGGAGTTGAAACGCTTACTAAGTTATAAGTAAATGTTC
>JAYSRF010000107.1:0-11887 GCA_043721195.1 Fluviicola sp.
ATACCACTTCACCGTGCCAGATCCATTCCCAAAAGAAATGTTTTTTTTGTGTGTTCATTTTTTAGCTACACATTGTGATGGTACTGTCCGCCTTGGCGATAGGGAAGAGTAAGTTGATGCCATTCCGCCGCGGAAACACAAAATCCAGGGATTTCTGCGTAATCCTCATTAATCTGGTTGAAAACAGCATTACTCCTAATCTGCTTTGAAGGAAATCTACCATATGTAGGCTCAGATCAAGAAGCAAAACAAACCGCAATGTTATATACTGTCACCAGATCTTGCAAATTCAATAATGTTGATGCAATGGTTCACGAAGTCCTTAATCGAATCGCAAATCATAAAGTACATAAACTAGATGAATATTTCCTTAGAATATTTTGTTAGAGTTAACGATAATGCGTAGGCAGGATTTACCACTATAGTTTTGAGATGAATTTGCTCGGTTAGGTACTTTTAAAGCTAAATTTGGAATAATTACGTGGAAAAAGAACGCGTTTTAGGATGGGAATAGTTTCATATGTTAATTTAATAGCGTGAATGTCGTAGGAATTGTTAACGTAAGCACTTGAAATAATCAAAGGGCTCTAAACAGTCGTTGCACTGATAATGTGCTTTGCAAGATGTACTTCCGAATTGACTTACCATTCGTGTATTTCGAGAGTCACATTTCGGGCAAGGAATAATTGTTGGTTCAGCAAACAATACACTTTTATCAACTTCATTTTCAGGAGGAGCAATACCGTATTCTTTGAGTTTACGTTTACCATTTTCTGAAAGCCAGTCTGTTGTCCAAGCTGGTGATAATGCTGTAGTGATTAGTATATCGGAGATATTATTTTCAGCCAATTTGGAACGAATATCGCTTTCGATAACACGCATTGCAGGACAACCAGAATAAGTCGGTGTGATAACAATTTCTACTTTGTTATCAACGATTCGCACTGAACGAATAACACCTAAATCAACAACCGACAATACAGGTACCTCTGGATCAAATACACCTTCTAACCAGTTCCAAATATCGGTTTCGGTTACCATTCCATTCCTGGATAAGCACGTTGCATGTACTGTAATTCGGCCAGTAAAAATCCTAGATGTTCGGTGTGCTTTCCTAATCTACCACCTTGTTGTTTCCAATTGTTTGTAGGGATTGTTAACGTTGCCTGTTCTGCAACAGTCTGAATACGCTCCATCCAAATTGGCTGAAGTATAGCTAAATCAACTCCAACTTTTGAAGCAATTAGATCTTGATCTATCCCATCCATGAAGAACAATTCATCGGCATATCGCCAAATTAAATCAAGTGCTTTTTGTGTACGCTCATGTGATTCTTCTGTCCCATCTCCCAATCGAATAATCCATTCAGAGCTGTGTTTGCAATGGTATTTTGTTTCTTTCAAAGATTTTTCAGCTATTGCTGCTAATTGTTTATCTGTTGAGTATTGTAGTGCGTCATAAAACAATACTCGAAATGTATCAAACAACCATTGACGAATCATTGTTTGTCCAAAATCGCCATTTACTTGTTCAACCAAAAGAACATTTGTGTATTCATTTTCATACCGAAGAAAAGCCAAATCATCAGCGGTTTTTCCTTCGTTCTGAACTTCAGCTGCATATTCAAATAGACTCGTTGCCTGACCAATCAAATCCAATGCGATATTAGTCATAGCAATATCTTCTTCTAGAATTGGTCCATGACCACACCATTCTGATAGGCGTTGTCCTAAAATTAAACTATCGTCAGCAATGCGAAGTGTATAAGTATATAAAGAGTTGTTCATTGTTTTCTTTTTGAGAAGATTTTAGACTAAAGATGAAAGACGGTAGACGAAAGACAAATTGTCTTCAATCTAGCGTCTCTTAGTCTAAAGTCCTTTAGTCTTAATTACATGTGCGAAATCCCATCAGGAACGTCATAAAAAGTCGGGTGACGGTATATTTTACTCGTTGATGGCTCAAACAATGAATCGGAATCAGCTGGATCAGAAGCAATAATTTCATTCGATGGGACTACCCAAATGGAGATACCTTCGCTTCTACGTGTGTAAACGTCACGCGCGTTTTCTATAGCTAATTGAGCATCTGGCGCCCTTAAACTTCCTACATGTTTGTGGTTCAACCCTTGTTTACTTCGGATAAAAACTTCCCACAATGGCCATTCATTCGTAGACATATTCTCTTATTTAAAAAATTATGATACTTGTTTTGCTTTGCGTTTTGCTTCATAAGCTAATGCCGCTTCCCTTACCCAAACACCGTTTTCTTTTGCTTCTTTTCGTGCGGTAATGCGATCAACATTACAGGGGCCGTTTCCTTTTACGACTTCCCAAAACTCATCCCAATTGATTTTACCGAAGTCATAATGACCTGTAACTTCATTGAATTTTAAATCAGGATCAGGAACGGTTAAACCAATTAATTCAGCTTGTGGAATCGTTACATCGACAAACAGCTGACGCAATTCATCATTACTGGTTCGTTTTATCTTCCAATCCATTGATTGTTTAGAGTTTGGCGATTCGTCGTCATTTGGACCAAACATCATAAGAGCTGGCCACCAAAAACGGTTTAATGCATCTTGCGCCATTGCTTTTTGTGCTGGAGTTCCTTTTGCGAGCGTCATCATGATTTCAAATCCCTGACGTTGATGAAACGATTCTTCTTTGCAAACACGCACCATTGCACGTGCATATGGACCATACGAACAACGACAAAGGGGTACTTGATTCATAATTGCAGCTCCATCGACCAACCAACCTACTGCTCCCATATCCGCCCACGTTAGTGTAGGATAGTTAAAAATGGAAGAGTATTTTGCTTTGCCTGAGTGTAAATCATCAATTGTGGCTTCTCTATCTGCACCTAAAGTTTCAACAGCACTGTATAAATACAAACCGTGACCTGCTTCATCTTGTACTTTGGCTAGCAATACAGCTTTCCTTCTAAGATTGGGAGCACGAGTGATCCAATTGCCTTCTGGCAACATACCAACAATCTCTGAATGGGCATGTTGAGAAATTTGACGGATAAGCGTTTTGCGGTAAGCATCCGGCATCCAGTCTTTTGGTTCAATGCGAATATCTTGATCGATTTTCGCTTGAAACTTTGCTTCTAATTCTGATAAATTGATTTCTTGCATACGTCAATTGTAGTCTAACAAAGATAATGTAATTTATATCTATATACTAACATAACAAAGCCGAACTTGTTCAAGTTCGGCTTTGAAGACGGGTGTAATTTTAGTTCAAAATTGCGAACTCATTGGTTGTTAATGGCCTTTAATATACTCTTCAAGTGCGCTATAGTTTGAAGAGAAAGTAAAGGTGCTCTTTAATAGGAAATAATTTGCTTTGTCATAACACTTGTCGTAGGCATGTTTTGACCAATCCAATCTAGCAGAATCAAATGTGAATTTTTTACTTATATCGGTTATTTGTTGCGCAGACAATTGTGTTTTAAGAACATATGATTTTGATAACTCTAGTATCTCAGAATCAAACGATTCATCATCAAGTACTTTTAAAAACTGAATGAATCCTGGATCATTTGCCGGAGCCGTAGCTCCTCCATTTGATGATGATCCTGAAACAACAGCTCCATTAGTAGTTGTATACCAATCTGATACTGTAATATTGATAATTTGAATGATTTTGAAACTGCCAAAAGCATCCAATTCTGCAACTACTCGTTGGTTTTGCGCAATCGATACAAATCCAGTATAGATACTAAATCCGTTTTGTTGGTCTGTGATTTGAATATTAATATTGCCTGCAGGAAGTTCGTAGTAACGGAAAATATTTGTGGAATTTGTTTGTGTTTGATTATATGCCGTTGCAATATGAGAACCAATGCGGGCAACGCGAACAAATAATTCAGCTCCGAAACTAAATTGAGTTATCAAAGCAATTGCTGTTAGAAGGTAAACTTTTTTCATAGCATTTAATTTATCGTTGCAAGGTGTTAATCCGATATCGTGCCAAAGTGTATTTTGGGGTAAGTTTTGGCAAGAAATTAACAATTAGGGACTCTTTGTTGCGTTTTAAAGCTTTGAATTTTCAAGGACAAAAAAAACTCCGAAGAATTCTCCGGAGTTCAAATTTATAAGTAATTGCTTATCTGTTTAGCATAACAGGCATCACCAACATCAAAATATCTTCACTTTCGTTATCACTAGTGTTGGGCATTAATAAACCAGCTCTGCTTGGTTCACTCATTGCCATCTTAACTTCAGTCGCATCAATATTGTTGAGCATTTCCATTAAGAATCTAGAATTGAAAGCAATCTCTAAATCTGTTCCATCGTAATGACATGTCAATCGTTCATTTGCTTCGTTGGAAAAATCCAAATCTTCTGCGGAGATATTCAATTCACTCCCTGCAATACGCAGTTTTACTTGATGAGTTGTTTTATTTGCAAAAATTGAAACACGCTTAATTGCTCCTAAAAATTGCAGGCGGTCAACAACCAATACATTGGGATTTTCTTTCGGAATAACTGCTTCGTAATTTGGGTATTTACCATCAATCAAACGGCACATCAATACAATGTCGTTGAATGTGAAAATAGCATTGGAATCAGAATACTCCACCAATACTTCTTCGTCACCACGCAAATTTGATTTTAATAAATTCAATGGTTTTTTCGGAAGAATGAACGCAGATCCACCATTTGATGATTGACTATCCGTTCTTCTATAGCGCACCAGTTTATGAGCGTCTGTGGCAACGAACGTAATGTCGGATGGACTAAATTGGCAATAAACACCGCTCATTACTGGTCGAAGATCATCATTTCCAGTTGCAAACAAGGTTTTATTGATTGCACGAGAAACAATTTCGCCAGAAATACGAATACTTGCACTGTTTTCAATTGATGGTGATTTCGGGAAATCGTCCCCGTTAAAACCAACCATTTTTGATTTACCGTTGTCATACGCGATTTCAATGCCGTAATTGGCATTGTCAACCAAAAACGTACACGGTTGATCTGGAAGATTTTTCAGTACTTCGAGCAACATTTTTGCTGGAATGGCAATTTTCCCTGTTTCTGTAGCCTCAACAGCCATGGTTGTGCGCATTGTAGTTTCCAAATCGGAAGCAGAGATAGTCAATTGACCATCAACAATGTCGAATAAGAAATTATCCAGTATAGGAAGTGTATTGCTTGTGCTTAGCACACCGCTGATACTCTGTAAATGTCTTAGTAAATTCGTGCTGGATACGATGAAATTCATACGATTTTCGATTGTTTTAACGCACAAATATAGTCAATTTTCTCGCCTTAAAACTGCTCGTTTAGACAAGTTTCAATGACTTTTCAACGGGATATCAACCAAATCGCGGAGCTAACTTCGTTCTGTTGCTCCAACCAAATCAAAGTTGCGGTTGTTGTAAACCATAATTGAAGTAGATATGTCCCATAATCAATGGATTAAAGACATAGTACTGGCATTTCACCAATTGTCCATTGGGCATCAAACACCAAAAACGGTTAATGTCATGGGCTACTTCGTTACCAAAATCATCTACATCCAAACCTCCACCATCGGATTTTCGGTGGAATAATTTTAATTTACTACTTGATCCGTTGGTTGTTTTAACCACCATTTCACAGAAAGGCTTTGATCGTTTGACACTATCAACTTGATTGTTTGATAGCTCAAAATTCGGGAATTCATAATGAACTTTCTTGTAGTTCAGTAAATAGCGATAGACTAAAGCTGTATCAATGGAAGGAAAAGGCTTACCATTTGTTGTTACATTATATCCTTTACCTTTCCGTTTAACTTCAAAATTCCGAGCAGGTTCTTGTAAAAAATTCACAGAAACCGCTTCTAATTCATTCATTTCATAGGAAAAAATTTCGGTGCACATCCAACGACGTGGATCGGAGAAAAAACGTGGACCAATGATTCCATTCATTCCTTTAATCTCAGCAATAACGGGCAAGTCACTTTTTCCATTTTCTACCGATTCAACCAACATATAGGTTCCGTAATGATCTGGCGTAGATGTTCCGACATACCAGGTTTTGGTCCATTCTCCATGCTGGAAAAATTGCACCTTTGTACCAATAGTTGCTAAACGATTGACAACCGTTTTAATTCCATTTTCAGGAACATATCCCTTGAAGCGAATATTGTAGGTTGCCTCTAAAATGTTACTTACAGGCACTTGCTGAATACAACCACCGTCTTTATCTGTCCATGTTTTTCCTTTGCGGATCATCACCATTTCATTTCCACTCGGTTCCGTGATGATGATTTTATCAATGGAGGAAGTGTCTTTGATATCGAAATCCAAGGCAGCAACTTTTGGATCAGAAGTACCTGCTGATTTACTTAAATTGTAAGCATAGTATCCCAGAAAACCGAGCAATGCAATTCCGAGAATTAAAAAAATAAGTTTTTTCATACAACTAAGAACGTGCGTAACGTCGTTTTCGTAAGTAAAAAAGTAACAATGCCAGCAAAATAATTACAGATGAAGGAATCACCACATTGATTACTTGGTAAAATTTGGAATCTGTTTTCACTTTTTCCTTGTCAATGGCGTGAATATCAATGTGCTTACTTCGAATGTCCAACACTGAATTTTCTCCCATCATGTAATCCACCATGTTTTGAAAAAATTCTTGATTTCCATAAATAATTGGTTGCATACCTGCTTGTGCCATTGTTTCGTCATAACGCAAATTATTGAACTGTATCGGGCGGTATTGCATCAATGTAGGATTGCTTGGATTGGGCATTGAATCATAGTAATTCCGAATAAAACTACCGTTACCAACTACCAACACCTTTCCTTCTTTCTGACTTTTATCAAGGAATTTTGAATCTTTGTTCTTGGAAAAAGATTCAGCAATTCTGTTTTTGTAATGCGAATCAAACTTACCCTCTACCAATCCTGCCAAACAGCGTTTATTGAGATCACTTTCTGGATTTGGCACTAATTCAGGATTCTTGCCATAATTCATGGGCATTTGCAAGCTAATCATCGGTGCCATTCCGGTTGCATTTGAATTGGTTGAAGTAGTAAGAAGCGGGGTTGCTAATCGCGATTCATTCCCAACAAATTGTACTTCAGATGCATAACGAAGCATGACAGGATCTATGTTTCGTGAAATTGGATGAGTTGTTTGCGTTGCAGCAATATAGTAGAACCAAGGAATCAAACTCTGTTTTGCCATTGGAACCAATTTCGGTCCACAGCGCACATCTACCAGGTAATTGTCGTTTATTTTGATTCCGTAATCAAAGAGCATGCGATCGAGTCCACCTAGATTAATGCGCATTGTTGGTGCCATTCCATTGCGGTTCAATGAATCATTCGGAAACGTTAGTTTATCGATAAAACACATCAATCGCCCACCTTTCATTACAAATTGATCAATTAAGTATTTGTCTTTACTTGAATAGGGCAATTTTGGAGCTGCAATGATTACACCTTTCACACCATCTAACACTTTTATGGAGTCATTTAAGGTAATGTATTCAACTGTGTAATAATCAGAAAGCAAATCACTTGCTCTTCGTGTTTCGGCATAACTCAATTCACCATGTCCTTGGAGAAACGCAATACGTGGTTTTTCAGTCAAGGTAGCTCGTCGAATGGAAGAAACCAACATGTATTCCAAATTGTTAATGGAATTTTGAATTTGATTATTGAATTCGTCGTTGAGTGTAAAGAAATTCTTCGCTGAAGTTCCAGGTAAAAATTGGATGTAATTTTTGGTAACCCCATCGTATTCAATCACAGCTCCTGGCCAAAGAAGCAATTGGTTCTGAGTACCTTCTTTCGTATAAGCAAGATTCATCGGGATGATTCCTTTTGCCTTATTGTACAATACTTCATGTAGGAAATTCTGATCCGATTGATTTCCCTGATTTGGATCAATGAATTGATATTCTATTCGATCTCCAGCATACAGTTTGAACTCTTTTAGTTTGTCTTCGATTGCGTTACGAAACCGTTTTACTTCAGATGGTAGATTTCCTTCCAAATAAATTTTAATCAATAAACGGTTTTTGATCTGTTCTTTATCTTCCAAAAAGGAAATGGTTCCTTCACCCAATGAATACCGACTATCTTCCGTCATATCCAATCGTGAATAAAGGAACGAACCAATAATATTCACTATCACAACGAGTAAGACCACAATCAATAAAGTAGCCCAGTTGTAGAATTTTTTAATTGATTTTGAAGTCCCTTTTGGTGATTTAACCGAATGTGTTGTTTCCGACATAATTAACGTTTTAGGGATTTAACAACAGTTAATGAGGCGGTGATAAAAATAATGATCAAACCGAAGAAGTAAATCATATCTTTTGAATCTATAACTCCACGCATGATCGATTCATAGTGAGAATCCATTCCCATAAATTGAAACACAACATCGTAATCGCCCATTAACGAAAAAGAACCTAATAACTCGAGACCATACCAAAAGAACAAGCACAAAAACATGCCCAAAATAAATGCAACGATTTGCGAGCTTGTGACCGATGAAGCAAAAATTCCGATCGCCACAAAAGCTGCTCCTATCAAAATGAGACCGAAATACGAAGTAAGCATTGCGCCTTCGTCAATAACAGAAGTGATTGTTCCATCTTCAGCAACTGGATTCACGCCTAATTGCCGCATTGAGTAATAATAAACGAATGTTGGAATGAGGGAAATAATCAACAATGTGACCCCAGCAAAATACTTGGAAAGAATAATTTTCAAATCTGTAATTGGTCGTGTAAATAACAACTCAATTGTTCCATTTCGTCGTTCTTCTGCAATACTTCTCATTGTAATTGCGGGGATCAATACCAAGAAAATCCAAGGTGAAGAATTGAAAAACGGAATCAAATCCACCTCAGCTCCCTCCAATAAATTCGCATCACCAGTAATAAACCAGTGCACTACTCCTGAAGTAATCAAGAAAATCAGGATAAATATGTATCCGATCGTGGAACCTAAAAAGCTCCTTATTTCTTTCCAATATAATGCTCTCATGGTCTTAAAAGTGGATCAAAAGTACTATTTAGATAAGACTTCATCAACCTCACGTTACAATCATTAACGAAAGTTATTTTATTTCGTTGGAAGAAAAGTGTCCATCTTCAAAATAAGTATTCACTGTCCATGCTTCTGGTTTTGCTCCAAACCATGGTTTTATCGTTGGCCAAACAGTACCAAATAAGTCTGAATCACGGTACTGATTGAGTGCTTCTTCGCTCTTCCAGATGCTGTAAGTGAACACGATAGCTGGGTGGTGAATGTCGCGCAGTAAACGCATTCCATTGCATCCCTCAAAGCGACTAACTTGTATATTGATGGTGTCAAAAAAAGAGATAAATTGCTCTATTTTATCTTCTTCAAACGTTAATTTAACGATCCGTGTAATCATGCTTAGAATAATGAATCAATTGTTTTGGCGGAACCACGTGGAGTAAATTCGATGCGCACAACATCACCTACATGCAAACCAAATAAGCTATCGGCTCCTCCGTTCACCCCTCGTGCACCTTTGTTGATTGCAATTTCCAATACATCATTGTTGTTGAAAATCGCTACGCGTTCTCCAGGTTGCACTTCATTGTAGGATCCTGAAATAGTATCAATGTAATAATCGCGTTTGCGAAACAAAATGGTAAAAGGAGCTTCATCAAATCGGGCAAATAATTCGCGTGAAATATTGGTAATTGCGTTTCCATAATGATCGATGTGAACAATGGAACCTTTTATTAAATTTTCTTCAAAAACGGGATTCACTGTGAAAGCACGTTTCCAATCGTCTTGTTTCGAAGCGAAAGTTGCGATATCCAATCCTTGTGCAATTTTCACGGCAATTGGAACGAAAATATTTTTAGAAGGGAATTTGAATCCTGCAGGATTGGAAAGCACATCATCTATTTGCCAAAATCCCTCAGGTAAGTTCTCTTTTAACAGCAGCGCAAAAAAACCATTATCGTTTCCTACAAAATAATGTCCGTTAAACAACATAATAGATGGATAGCTACCATCGCGTGAATTAATAACGGGTTCGCTGTCCACGCCAATAATGTGTACAGTTCCTTTCGGAAAGTCATTGTATACATTTGAAAGGCACAAACTTGCCTGTGCAATATCGAATGCACGAATCGCGTGAGAGATGTCTACAAGCGTTGCTGTTGGGGCTAATTGATAGATGCTTCCCTTCAGCGCTGCCACGTAGTGGTCGCTCAATCCCATGTCGGTTGTTAAAGTGATAATTTGCATCCTCGTTTTTTCGCTTTTACAGCAACAAAAATTGATTAATTTTGAGTCAAAAATAAGGGTTATAATTTTCTAAGCCCTACGTAAAACGAAAGATTTATTCACATTGATAGAGAAGAAAATTGAAATTAGTGGCTCAAACATCGCTGAATTGTTTGGTGTAAACAACGCTAACCTGAAATATATCCGTACTTTTTTTCCGAAATTACAGATCAATACACGTGGAAATGAAATCACTATTGTTGGTGATGCTGAGGTAGTTGAAGAATTTGAGCGTAAGTTTGAATTGATCTTGACGCATTTCAAGGAATTTAATTTACTGACTGAAAACAACATTGATAACCTCATGTTGGAAGACGGTTCAACCATGATTTCTGGCGATGGTTCAGAGACGTTGGTGCATGGAAATGCAGGTGTTAAGATCAAAGCCAAAACGGTCAATCAACGGAAATTGGTCGCTGCAGTGAATAAAAACGATATGGTTTTTGCTGTTGGACCTGCTGGAACAGGGAAAACTTACACCGCAGTTGCATTAGCTGTTCGTGCTTTAAAGGCGAAAGAGGTGAAACGTATTATTCTCACACGTCCTGCAGTTGAAGCTGGAGAAAATTTAGGATTTCTTCCAGGCGATTTGAAAGAGAAATTGGATCCGTATATGATGCCACTTTATGATGCGTTAAGAGATATGATTCCTCCAGATAAATTGGCAGACATGATTGAATTTGGCGTTATCGAAATTGCTCCGCTTGCGTTTATGCGCGGTCGAACATTGGATAAAGCATTCGTGATTTTAGATGAGGCACAGAATGCAACGGTTCTACAAATGAAAATGTTCTTGACGCGAATGGGACAAACTGCTCAATTTGTGATTACGGGTGATATGTCTCAAATCGATTTACCTAATCGCCAACGCTCTGGATTGTCCTACGCATTGGACATCTTGAATGATGTAGATGGAATAGAGATCATTCGATTGACGCAAAGCGATGTGATCCGTCACAATTTAGTGAAGCGAATTATTGATGCATTTGAAAAGGCTGAAGAAAAAGAGAAGGTAGCAAAGGAGTTGAAGAGGAAAGAGAATGGTTAGTTAGTTAGTTAGTTAGTTAGTTAGTTAGTTAGTTAGTTAGTTAGTTAGTTAGTTAGTTAGTTTAGAGTTGATAAGTAAGAAAAAATGATACAAACAATAACAAGTACCAATTTTAAGTTTCCGGGTCAAAAAGCGATTTATCGTGGAAAAGTCCGAGAAGTATATACGCTAGAAAATGAATTATTGGTAATGGTTGCCAGTGACCGTATTTCTGCATTTGATCACATTCTTCCGAAAGGAATTCCTTACAAAGGACAAGTGTTGAATCAAGTTGCGACCATGTTTTTGGAAGCTACGCGTGATATCGTTCCAAATTGGTTATTGGGTACGCCTGATCCTGCTGTTGCGATCGGTTATGCATGTGAACCTGTGCGTGTTGAAATGGTCATTCGTGGTTATATGGCGGGTCATGCTGCCCGCGAATATGCTGCTGGTAAACGCGAAATCTGTGGTGTTCAAATGCCTGAAGGTATGAAAGAAAACGATCGTTTTCCTGAACCGATCATTACTCCGGCTACAAAGGCTGAAGAAAAAGAGAAGGTAGCA
>JAYSRF010000108.1:0-94499 GCA_043721195.1 Fluviicola sp.
AGGCGTTGAGGATGAGGTGTTGGGAGTTTACTCAAGTAAATGACCAACGTCGATTTCCGAAAATAACGCAGCAGTTTATTACTTTTTAGACACCTTCGCAACCATTCACCTCCGCTCCTCAAAAAACGCCTTCATCAACACTGCACATTCTGCCTCCATGTTGCCATTCGCGATGATTGTTTTGGGATGGTACAATTGATTTTCAAAACGACCAGCTCCGCGTTTTTCGTCGCGTGCAGCAAATACAATTTTATCAAGTTGTGACCAATACAAAGCTCCTGCGCACATGACGCAAGGTTCGAGTGTTACATACAGCGTACAACCTTTCAAGTATTTTCCACCTAAATATTCAGCGGCGGCTGTAATGGCTTGCATTTCTGCATGAGCAGTTACATCGTGTAAACGTTCGGTAAGATTGTGGGCACGTGCGATGACCTGTTGATTGACCACTACAACAGCTCCAACTGGAACTTCACCCAACTCATACGCTTTTAAGGCTTCTTGATAAGCTTGGCGCATGAAATAGTCGTCGTTGTAAGGGCTAATCATTGGATTCAGAATTATTCAGAAATGTTTACTTCGAGGATTTTACCCCAATATTTCCCAGTCATGTAGATTTTGTTCGTCTTAGGATCGTAAGCGATTCCGTTCAATACTTCTCCACCCATTTTACCCACGAGGGCTAGGGCAGAAGCATCAATTTCTTCCAAGACTTTTCCCGTATTTGGGTCGATCACCAAAACAAGATTGGTCATATAGACATTGGCATAAATCTTTCCATTGATGTATTCCAACTCATTTAAATTGGTAAAAGGTCCATTGTCATCGTATACTTCAATCGTGCGTAAAGTGCTAAAAGTCTTGGGATCTCTGAAAGTAATGCGTTCTGATCCGTCTGACATAATAAGCTGCTTTCCGTCATTACACAATCCCCAACCTTGTCCCGTATAAGTGAAATCCTTTTTCAATTCCATCGTGTTTTTATCGTAAACAAAACACTTTCCGTTTTGCCAGGTCAATTGGAATAATTCATCACCAAAAACGGTAATTCCTTCACCAAAGTAGGTGGCTTCCAACATTTTTTTAGCACCAAATTCTCCAGTTGAGAGTGAAGTTTTCCCAACTGTGGTCGCCCCTTGTTGCCCTGGATCTCCCGTTCCTTCATACAATTGACCATTGTTGAATTCCAATCCTTGTGTGTAATTCAAGGTGTTATGTGGAAACGAAGCAACAACAGTTGCAGTCATGGGTTTTGGGGCAATATCTGAAACCACACGTAACATGCGTTCATCTTCTTCAACAGAACCATCAGCCAAGGTTGTGCGAACTACGATGTATCGTGCTCCTACTCCAAAACAATCGGCATTCAATAAAAATGATAAACTTCCTTTCTTTGGCGCAGACCAAGTCTTGAAAATACTATCGTTGTAAATTAATTCGACTTTTTTTACACCAGCAACATGCACCGTAAATGCAATGGGTACTGCCTTTGCAAAAGTGGTTTCGAGGTTTTCTTCAAAATTGAAAGTAGATGAAATCACCGTTTCTGAAGGATCTTCACCTGAATCTTTGAGTAAAGGAACCAGCACAAATGCGCCAATAAGCAGAATTAATAGTCCAATGATAGCGTAACGTTTCATACGAATTAGAGTAAAGATTGAATGGTTGTTGCATCGATTCCATTGTGCGAATCAGCAGATACAACCTGTTTATTTTTCAAAAGCAGGGCTTGTGGAGACTGGTGTTGAACCCCCGTTATCGTTGCTATTTCATTGGAAATAGATCGAAAGCGCAATAAATCAAGGTAAACGACAACACATGCTTCTGGGCTTGCTGTCCATTTGTTTTCAAAACGATTGATCGCCATTGCAGAAATACTGCAAGATGTGCTGTGTTTGAAGATCAAAACGGGAATTTCAACCGATTGTTCCATCAATGCATGCAGCTGATCAACTGAAGTAAGTTCCGTCCACGGAAACGTATTTTTTGTTTTACTGAAAAATCCCATGATTAAAAATTAACTCCGTCAAATTGTTTCAAGAAGCGCACATCGTTTTCAGAATACAAGCGCAAGTCATTTACTTTAAATTTCAATTGCGCAATGCGTTCTACACCCATTCCAAAAGCAAAACCAGTATAAACTTCTGGATCAATTCCCGAAGCTGCCAATACATTTGGATCGACCATTCCACAACCGAGAATTTCCAACCAACCGGTGTATTTACAAACATTACAGCCTTTTGAATTGCAAATCGTACAGGAAACATCTACTTCAGCACTTGGCTCGGTAAATGGGAAATACGAAGGTCTTAAACGAATGCGGGTTTTCTCACCAAACAGCGATTTAGCGAAATAATCGAGCGTTTGTTTTAAATCAGCGAAGGAAACATTTTTGTCAATGTACAATCCTTCAATTTGATGAAAAAAGCAATGTGCACGAGCCGAAATGGCTTCGTTTCTGTAAACACGTCCTGGAGAAATGGTGCGAATGGGAGGTGTAGAAGATTCCATCACACGCACTTGAACTGAAGAAGTATGTGTTCTCAATGCCATTTCAGTTTCCCCTTTTTCGATGAAGAACGTATCCTGCATATCGCGTGCTGGATGTTCAGGCGGGAAATTTAATGCAGAGAAATTATGCCAATCGTCTTCAATTTCTGGTCCTTCAGAAACCGTATATCCAATGCGTTCAAAAATGGCAATGATTTCACTTCGCACCAACGAAAGCGGGTGACGAGAGCCAAACGGTGTTGGTTCCTCTGGTCGGGTTACATCCACATCAGAAGCGCTCGATTGCGTGTTTTCCATTGAATCTTTCGCCGAATTCAATTTTTCTTCTGCAACTTGACGTAGTTCGTTCAATAATTGACCAACAGCGCGTTTTTCTTCGTTCACAACGGATTTCAACTCACCAAAAAGGTGTTTTACTTTTCCTTTCGTTCCCAAAAAATGAATGCGGAACTGTTCTAATGTTTGTTCATTGGAAATAGCAAATGCTTGAATTTCCTGTCGAATTTGTTCTATTGTTTCTTTCATCTTGTTCTTCAAATACAACCTTTTGCAACTTCTTGCGTCATACTAACACTACAAAAGGTATTTTTACTGTAACCTTTTAGCAAGAATTGGAGTTTAAGGGTGAAACGTATTCACAGTACGAAATTACGAAAATGCGTGTTACTTCATTATTAAACGTAAAAAGTTTATCTTTACGAAAGAAAATGTTCATTATGAGTCGAACTATGCGAAATTTATCCTACATCAGCACTGTTGCGATGTTATTAGTATTCAGTGCATGTAAGAATAAAGATCCTTCTGTATTAAAAGTGTTTGTTCGTTCTTCGAATAACGAATTGATGCAAAATGCCAAAGTAATCATCATTGCTGATGTGAATTCAAATCCTGCTACTGCAGCGTATGTGGATACCGTTCAAACAAATTCATCTGGATTTGCTTATTTCGAAATGGATGAGTTTTTCGAAGATGTAAGCAATGGAGAAACAACAGGTTATTTTGATATTGTTGCCAAAAAAGATGTCTCACAAGGAAGTGGATACGTTCATTGCCGTGCTCATATCACGTCAGTTGAAACGGTCTATCTTGCACCATAAACCATTACTACCATGAATAAGTTATTTTCAAGTGCAATTTTTACAGTTGCTATAATCGGAATAAGTGTTGTCTTTTCTTCTTCGGGTTGCCGTAAGAAAAAAGATACGATTGCAAAAATTTACGTGTACGATGTCACCAACAATGCTGTTGAAGGCGCAGAAGTAAATTTAAGTGGTGAGTCTACCATGCCTCAATCTCCACCTGTTGCATTATTTAAAACTTCTACAACAAATGGCGCTGGTGAAGCTATTTTTAACTTCAACGATGTTTATCAATTGGGTCAAGCTGGTGTGGCTGTTCTCAATATTGATGCAAGTAAAGGTAGCATGGTAGGATCTGGAATTATTAAAATAGAACAGGAAACAACTTCAGAAGAAGCCGTTTTTGTTCAATAAGATATAGTCGAATACGATCTTGAACCTCTCCAATTTGGGGAGGTTTTTTGTTTTTCAACCATTTTTGTTTTCAATTATTCATTCGAATGTGCTCTTTGCTAATGAGTACTGCTAAAATGTATAACCATTATTCTATCAACAAAGCGGATGAGGTATGTTTGTATAACTCCTCCACAATAGAAGGGATATGCTCACATAATTCCAAGTGGTGGATTAATTTAAATACAAATACAATTCTAATGAACCATTTTATGCGCTTACCATTGGCACTAATTGCCATTGTTGGATTGGGAGTTGTTTTCTCTTCCTCTGGTTGCAGAAAAAAGAAAGACACCATTGCAAAAATTTATGTCTATGATGTATTGGGTGCTCCAGTTGGTGGCGCCACTGTTCGTTTGTATGGAACATCATCAATTCCTCCTGGTCAAGGAAGTCCAGTGGTTAATTTAGATGTAACAACTACTGCAAACAGTAATGGAGAAGCAACCTTTAATTTCAATGATGTGTACCAATTGGGTCAAGCGGGTGTTGCTGTATTGGATATTGATGCCTCTTTTGGTTCAATGGTTGGTTCTGGTATTATTAAAGTAGAACAAGAAACATCTTCAGAAGAAGCGGTTTTTATATAAAAGTTTTAAACGCATTATACTCCTACACTACAAAACAATCTTAAGAAGGACACCAATTGGTGTCCTTTTTTAGTTTACACTGGTTTGTTTGCCAATTTATAATCGAAATCAGGTTGTTATCAAAAGCCACCTCACATGGAAGCGGCTTTTGAATTCAACACAGAATCTCAGGTTAATACAACGGTCCAAGATAGATGCCTAATTTGCAATTCTCACCCGCGGTAAAATTCACAGTAATGTCACTGGAATAACCTCCATCGTCATCGTAAGCAAAGGCATATCCTTGATTACTTATATACGGTGCTGGTGTATTGTTGCCACCATAATGAAGAAACGCAGCGTATGCATTCCAGCTACCAAGAGCTTGACCATTTGATGTTGGGTAAAAATTCCCTACAATAAGTGTATCTGTAGTTGGTGAAGGAATAATCCCATTAATTGTAGATTGGATTGTAAACTCCCCTGTGCCAGTTGTTAGAACAGTTGCAGGATTCTGAACATTCAAATCAAAGACATTCATTCCATCTGTAATCCCTGTAAGAGAATCCGTCGTTGTAAATGTTGCGGTTTGACTAATCTTAGGATTTGTTTCATAGGTTACAGCAATGGGAGCAACGAGAACTGGTGATTGTTGAACACCTGATACGGTTGGCCAAACAGCATTTTCATATTGAAAAACAAATTGAACATCACCATCGGCGTTCAACTGCGTGGCTACTGATTCCGTGCAATAATTTGTTGGATCAGGAGTTGCTGGAAGTGTGACAACATTGTCGCTGAACGTTTGTGTCAATGTTGTTCCATCTGCATTTTCGCCCACTAACTGGATACTCCCTGTTGCAGAGCACGCACCAGGTAGTGTGCCGTTTGGAATTTGCGACGGAGCATAAATTAAACTTGCACCATCAATCGTTGAGCTCGCTGCTGGATTTTGATCTTGTATTGTTATGGTCTGTGCCGTAAGCGCAAGATTACCTGTACATGCAAAAAGATTGTTCATCGTTTCACCAGGGATCAATCCTCTGTTAATCATGCTCACAACAATATTCTGTAAAGCAGCAAGAATAGTTAAATCAGGAGCATTCGGATTGCCATCATTGAAAACGCCTTCACACAAGAATGCCTGACCTGATGCTGGCATAGCAGACGGTAAATTATTCTTTTTCCACCAGCTTGGAGCTTCAGGGAGTGATGTATATGGATTGAATGGACTTGTTTGAGAAAGGATACTATTCGTGTTGAAATAAGGATAAAAAATGGGGAAAGAGTTCTTATTTGCGTCTACGAGGTTTAATACACAATAAGTCACTGTGCTATTTGCTGGATCGAAACCAGTTTTAGTTACCACGGTTCCAGTATAATCCACACTATTAAACGTAATCTGAAGTTGGTTTCCAGCTTTACTGAAGTGATCAAAAAACGCATTAATCATTGAATCAAGAGACGTAGAAAGACCAGTTGGTGCTGTGCCAGTTTCAAAATCAGGAACACTAGAACCTGGGTTCATCAACCATTGTACAGGATTCAATTGATAAACAGCAGGGTAGGTTTGAACACAATTGGTAAAATCAGTTAAGCCAATGGCATTTACATACTCCGTGAAACTTTCACAGATAGAACTCAATGAATTTCCAGGAACGATTCCTATGGCATTTGGATACGTGTAGTTTGAATTGTCTCCAGATGGTGGAAATGATAGTACTTCTGAGTTAACGATTGTTATTGGAATTCCCAGCCCAACTACTTGAGTGGTATCACAATTTACATTTTGTCCTGCGTTAATTGTAAGTTCGGTAAAATCAAAAAGCATTCCACTTGATGGGTTGGGCTGATTCACTTGCAAAGAAGAAATGGACAACAAATTCTTGCTGGTTGAAAACCAGATCCGACCTGAGAACGCTTCACTCTGATCAAAATTAAAATAACTTATAGCGGAGTTGTTTGGATCAACCCCAAGTGAAGAGAGTGGAATTGCCGTTACAACATTATCAGCACCTTGAGTAGCAACGAGGTTTCCATCTGAACTAAGCTCATAAGAATAATAATTATAATCTCCAGGAACGCCCACTTCACCGATTATAAATAAGTACAGCTCAAATGCAGAGCTTAACCCAGTGCTGTTATTGATTTGAATTTGAAGATAATTTGCCATGATATTGTTGTCTTTTAAAGGATCGTTTTTAAAAAATTAGTTGCTTGTAGGTACTTCAAGATGTGTTACCACAAATTGAACTGTATCTCCAGTTGTTGGTCCGCCATAAGGCCAAATATTAATGTACAATGACGTAGTAGCAGTGGGAGCTGGAATGGCTGTGCCTGAAGGAACGGTCCATGAAATCGGCGGAGTGGCTGGAAAAGTAGCAGCTGTGTATTTACCATAAGCGGCGTTGAATGTCAGTGAATCATTTTGCCAGTCAACCATAAATGTCACTTCATTTGAAGCAGGAATCAGTGAAAGATCGAGTGAAATTCGATTAACATTATCCCAACTTGGTGTACCAGGAGTGGTTCCATCCCACGGTTGCACACAGAATTGAGCATCACTTGTTGTTGGCCCATTTGGCTGCGTATTGATCCAAGATCCTGTTTGATTTTGATTCTGATAACCCACTTCTACAATGTCAATTTCATTGAATGGAGCTGAAGCTGAAGGATCAAATGTGAAAATGCCAAATGTAGTGGAAGTATCTTGTCCCGATCCCGTGCATCCACCAATGAAAGGTGCCCATCCGCCAACAGGAGCAATTGTAGCTACGATTTTACCATACGTAAGTGATGTTCCAGATGGAAGATTCAATACCGCTTGTGCTGCTGCCCAAATTTCTGTTGTTTCCCAATAACAGCCTGAATTTTGAGCTAGTGTGAGTTGTAAGGCATCAGTGACTGAACCCACAGTTACAGCTTCAACATTGGCAGGTAACCATAAATTACTGTTGTAATATGGAAGATTTGGAGCGGGAGGAGCTGCCACAGTGCAAGGAGCGGGTTGACTATTCGTAATCCAGGAATATCCTAGGGCATTAATTGGTGAACTCATACTCGTTTTGTTTAAGAAAAGAATGGATTAAACTGCTTTCGTTTTTTTAAGTGGGATCTGCTCCACCTGAATTCTTTTTTTCGCTGAAGCAAAGTTGGGGACAACGATAATTTTAGGTAAGAGAGCATTTACCTAAATGATAAAACAGGAGTATATACCCGTTATTGACGAAATGAGTGGTTTTTATATTCGAGCAGTGCTTATTAAACAACTTTGGAAGCCGGATGAAGCGAGTAAGTATCATCCTTTATTTCTTGTCTTAGTAACGCGATATTTAGGCTACCATCGTCTGCTGTTTTTATGTAATTCGGTTCTGGTAAATACCGTAATTGAAGGTGAGGGTGATAGACTGTTTTTCGCCCTTTACGGAAATAAGCGCACATGACAGAAAAGCTACTATTCGAGCAAACAAGGATGTCTGCTTCAACAAAAGATTTAAAAATGGAATGAATTTGATCATAATTTTTTTCCTCTCGATCAGATCCAATGAATACGCGTGTATGCTTTCTGTTCTGAAATCGGTCTAAAATATCCTCTGCGTTTTGTTTTTCGGTATAGATATTAAAATGAACGTTACCGACACCATACGCTTGCTCAATATGTACAATGGTATTCTCGTAATAAGCCATGTCAAACATATATCTTACTGCAAATGGACTTGTAAAGTGCTGTGGAAATTTTTCGCGATCGTAATCTGTTCCTCTATTAATGTGAACGGCTACTTCTATTGGAGATTGGAAGTTTTTTATTTCTAAGGAGTGCAGTTCATTAAAATTAGAAGATACTTCTTGTTGAATGTCAGAAAAGATATTCCGTTGCGTTTTTCCTTCTAGGTACCACGGTATTGTTTGAAATGGATGAATCCGTAAAGCATTTTCTAAGATCACTAACGTGTCTTTATCCGTTGGAGGTAATGCCTTTTTAAAATAGTCGATTAACTCGTCATAGTCATCAATTCCACACCAAAGTGGTCCTTCAACATGCACGATTTTTTTATACTTTAAATCCCGATCCGTTCTTTCTACGACTGGATAGTTGTATCCAAGTCCAAAATAATCCAAATAATCGTAGGGAGTATGCACATAATTTAGGTTAAATAAGCGACCAATGGTGAGTCCTCCTAATGCGTCTTTGAGTTGGTGACCATGATTCCCTCCGGAAGTAAATTCGATTGTAAAGTCCATAATAAAGTGCTTTTTTAGTTGACGATTTTCTCTAATTGAGTAGATAATTCAAACATGTTGTTAATATGATCTTCGCCTTCTAAGTACTCAGCTCCATGTTTTTTTTCTCTGCTTATTTCGCTCATGCGATTGACATATCCCTTGTGTTTTTCGTACAAATACGCTTTGCCTAAATATTTGTAATGCAACAGTTTAAATTCAATGGTTGAATCTACAACGGTGTGATCGTAAAATTCAGGATTGCATAAATGTGCTCCAGGTCTGTAGTTTATTTCTTTCATTCTTTTGGGATCAAAAATGATGTGTTTATCAAATCTGGGAGATCTCACTCCATGTTTCACTTGTTCTGTTATCAGTCTTTCGTAATTAGATGGAAAATCATCACTGATCATATTGTACCCAATTACGGTTGGCAAGGCTATATTTTTGTGTTTAGCCATTGCTAATTTTTCAACTAGTTGTTCATCGTATAAAAATTCATCCATATCACAAACAATGACATAATCGGCCGTGCTTCCCTTCCAACAATTATTTCTTGATGCTGTTAATTGATCTTCAATGAATTCATTTCCAGAATCCAACAATTGGATTTCCACATTTTTGTAATTACTTGCTAGACGCATTGAGTTGTCTGTACTCTGATTATCGATGATGATGATTCTACTGCATATTTTAGAATAATAGTTTAAGGTATGCGCAATCATTTTTTCTTCATTGAAGCAAAGCAGGTAAAGTTCGATCGTAAGCGTACTCGTTTGAATCATGGTTTTTTTCCGTTAAGCATAATTGAACTGATCATTTTCTCAAATCCAATAACACTGGCGCTTTCGTCGTATTGGGATCAAGGTACAATGCTTCAGCAGAAACGATTAAAATTTCCAATTGCATCAAACGTTCATTAAAATGGATCAGCTTTTTTAATTGTTCCGTTCTTTCTTGAATAAAAGCCTGTTGTTCATTTTTTGGAACTTGTTGAACAATTAACAAGCGAACAACTTCCTGAAATGCGTCATTGTAGGACAATTGAATTTGAAAAGCTGCTGCTTCAGCAGTAAGTGGGGCTAATTCCTCCAGATCATAATGTTGTTCACAAACGATGAATGATTTACTTTCTCGTGATTTTAATTCTAGATAATTTTTTCCATCCAAGTAAACCCAACGCCCCAAATCGCCTATTGCATAACGAAAAACGGGAAATCGTTTGCGAAATGTATTCGTCACAGCAATCACTCCATAGCCATCTTGGTCTGGATCAATAATCTCGACAATCACACCATCGATGACGCTAAACAGCGAAGGTCTATTTGTAAAATCAGACCAGGCCCAAATTCCCGTTTCGGCTGAACCATACATGGAGTAAATTTGTTGAAATCCGAGTGTCTTTTGCAATGACTTTTGAATGTTTGGTCTTAAAAATTCTCCCGCAAAGAACAGATTTTGAATGCTTAATTGTTCTTGCTTTTCTTCCAAAAACTGTGCAAAACGCAATAATTTTGAAGGTGTTCCCAATATAAAGTCGGGTTTAAAATAAATGGCTGCTTGTTGCATATCACTGTAACTCGCATGTGCACTTAATGCCAATGTGGTTGCTTGACATTTTTCCAAAATATCATCCATAATGGAAGCGGTGCGATACATATCGGAATAACCAAAAATATTTAATGCAATGGTTTGAGGCGTAAAAAACGCATTCTCTGTTAGTTCTTTTGCTATTGAAAGGCGTTGATTGTGATTTTCTTGTATGTCAACCGGAAAGATTAAAGGATCTTGCGTACTTCCACCGGAACGCACCAAATAAACCCCAGTCTTTTCTTCATGCAGGTTAAAGCGCGTTTTTAATAGTGGTATTAGGTCTTTCTTACTTAACACTGGAGCATCATCAGCGAACTCATTTCCTTTATAGAATTCACTGTATAACGGATTGATTTTTGCCAGTTCAAAATAAACTTGCAATAAGGATTGATCTATTTCAGGAGTTATGCAAACTGTATCCATCATCTAATCGATTAAATTTCTTTTTTTTAAATAGTAGTGGTTTTTTATCAGAGTGCTCGCATGATTCAATACAAACAAGATTTTTTGTTTCCGGGAAGGCAAGCGCTCCATGGCGTGTTCATACCATCTTTGAGACAACATTCCCATCAATTGTTGATCGAATCTATCGGTACTTCCTTTGTAGCGCACCATTGAAAGTGGGATTTCCAATTCCCTCCAATTTCTATAACTGATCCGAGATAAACTTCCTTCCACTTCGCGCACATCAATACAGGTTTTATTCAGTAATCCAACCCTGGTTTGCTTTGGTAAATTTTTCAAAACACGGTACCAAAAATCAATGCCTTCATTTAAGGAAACACTTGTGTCGTATCGGATGCCTTTTAAACAGTTCCTCCGAATAACGACATTGCTCCCAACACCCATGATGAATTCTGGAGAACTAATGGTATGCAACACATTCGCAATCAAAAACAACTCATTTGATAATGCGATGAGTTCCTGTTTAAACGATTCAATGTTGGGCATGTAATATTGACTGGGAACGAACGCTATCCCGAGAACTAAAAAATCAATATGCTCTCGTTCCATGATTTCATCCACTTCACTTAAACAAGTCGGTGTGTAACAATCATCGGCATCTAAAAAACTGATTAAATCTCCTGTTGCCTGTTCTAATCCACTATTTCTGGCATTTCCTGGTCCTTTGTTTTCTTTCAATTCAATGATTTGAATCGTGGTTTCCAACAATTGTGGGGCAAAAAATGACAGTGCTTCTTTTAAGCGAGTTAAACTTTGATCGGTACTCAAATCATCCACAACAATGAGTTCATCTGCTTTTTTAACCTGAAAAGCCAACGAACGAATGGAATCAAAAATAAAAGCTTCCTTATTGTAAAGTGGAATAACAACCGTGTGTCTCATAACCTATCCTTTGTTCAATTGAAAAGGGTAGATTAAAGCTCTACCTTGATGCACGTTCACAATCAATTCGTCTGATCCACGAAATAATCCAGAACCATAGGTTTGATCATTTTTGCACAACAACGATCCTACTAAATGAATTTGACGATTGTTTTCAAGATCATTAAATTCTTTCTGGTCTACAACATGTTGAATCAAGTATTCTTTCCAATGCAATCGGATGATTTTCTCCCACTCTTCAATGGTACATTCATTTTTGATATAGGCGCCAATTCCCCTTCCTCCGCTGTTCAATTTTAGAATTAAATTCTGATCGGTTTGGATATAGGCATCGCACTCTTTGGGTGTTGTAATGACAAAACTCGGAATAAGATATTGCTGCAAAAAACGATAATCGTCTTCACTTAAATAATCGCGCATTATTTCAGCATCATACATGACAGCCAACACGCGTTTATCATGAATCAAAATCAACGATCGAATGTCATTGAAATAGGCCTTTTGTTCAATCAATTTGTCTAATACTTCTGGACGGATTTTTTTCAATTCTTCACGGTCCATTTCCAAAATAAACTGCAAAATGGGTTGTCCGTTTACGCAGATTGAATCGTTCGATAACACTAAATCTTGAGGCTTAACAGATAGTAGTTCCAATCCTCGTTTTGCCAATTCATTTTGCAAATAAAAGATCTCAGTTCCTTTTTCATCATCGTGTACAAGCGCTACATTTCCACTAGGCAGTAATTCATTGTACAAATCATCGATCAGATTTTTTAAGCTCGGATTTTCAAAACTTAATCCATTGTCTGAAGCATATAGTTCATCGTTGATCAATGATATGTAATGACTAATCATCCAGCCATTCAATGCATATCGAGCGCCGATTTCGCAAATTTTAGGCTGATTGGTTTGATCATACAAAAAATCAGGACGGTAAAAGCCCTGATTGTAGGGTTCATTATTCGCTTTTTCCAACAATGCTTCTAACTCCTCATCCAATTGGTAGTATGTTCGAATGCGTTCATCCTGAAAATAATGGAGCACAATTGCGGTACAAGCCTTGTTTAAAATAGATGTTAATCGAATGATTTGTTGATTGTATGCTGGCGTTAACATCACGGTTGAATTCGCAAAAGTACTACTGCTTAATTGCGGTTTCTCACCAAAATATGCTGTAAACAACAGATTCCATTTTTCCTGGAATTCAACCTGACGTTGTTCCTTCCTTAATTCGAGTTTCAACTGTTGCATAGTACTGTCCATTTTAGTTTGAATCATTCGTGTGAAAAATTTAAATACTCATTGCTTTAACTTCCACTTTTACTCCAGCTTGCATTACCCTTGATTTTTCATCTAAGTATGCCGCAATGATTGCTTCTAAAAGACGCGGTTTTTAATAAATTCTCTTTCGCATCGGTATTTAAATGCGCGTACTAAAAGTGATTTATGTTGGAAAATAAAGAGACTTTTCTGTCGATAATTGGGCAAATTATTTAGCGCATGTTTAAACCAACGCAAACTTAACATGCCCGCTAATTATTGATCGTATTTATCCTTGCTTCTTCTATAACGACTAACAGTTGGTGGAATTTTCGGCTCCTTCCAAGTGGAATATTTTTTTCTAAACCTACATTTCGCGCATTTCCAGGTCCACCATTTTTGGAAAGTTCAATTATTTTTATTGAAGTAGTTGCAAATGCCTCTTGTAATTCTAAAAAAGCAAGCTTGGCAACGGTTAAACTACGATCACTACTTGCATCATCAACAAGAATTAGTTCATCAGGATTCTTGCGTTGAAGTGCCAGTGATGTAATTGTTTCTCTAATATAATTTTCCTTATTGTATAATGGAATTACAACAGAATATTTCAACATGGATGTACGAATAAATGAAGTAGTTTGCTGCATTTCAATGGAACAACACTAGTGACTTAAACAAGGTTGAATAATGGATTGCATAACCAACGCCTTTTTCTCCAAATAGGTATTTATAATTTCTTCTAACGAATAATCTTCCAATCGAATATTCATCGCTTTTGCATAATGATGAATCGAATTCACGGCAAAAAAGAAGTGATTTTTTTCTGTCGGACCGCAGTGAACGCTAATCCAAGCGAGGATGTACATCGATTCTTTTTCAGTAAAATCAGTGGTTGATGCCAACCAATCTTTAAACATTGGAAGGATGAATTCTACTTCACCGTGCGTGTAAATCTCATGTACGAGCGTCGTTAACAACCCAATCATAACATCTTTCTCATGCAATGAATTTGCATCTTTCCAATCTTTGAAATTTTTAGAATGCGGGTGATTGTAAGTATGTAATAGCCATTGGTCATCACCACAAATGGAAGTGGCCATCGTGTAAAACAACTTAGAATGCAGCACTTTTCCTACAACAGCTAGATCTTCATCAACAATGCGATTGAGGCTTACGATAGATCGTAACAATTGCGCTTCATCATCAACAGGTTTGTTTTTATGAATGAGCATCGAAAGACGGTTACTAATACCCGCAACAGTCATTGCACTATTATTGGTTTGACTCCAACTATGGAAAAAATGACGCAACACTTCTTGCGATTGTGAAGTGGAAGTCAATTCTTTAAAACTCTTCTCAATGATTGAGAAGGAATCTTCTTGTTGTGGAATGTACTGTAATAATTGTGTTTTTAAATGTGAGTTTTCCATTTCCTGAATGACAGGAAGGATAATAGAACTTAAGTTTTTCATAATGGTCGTGAATTAATGTTTAGTACCTAAATAGTGCGTGAATCTAATTAATTTGTTTCACACAACAAAAGAAAGAGGCCGTCTAAAAAGCATCATCATTGAGTCAACCCTTGAGGTGGATTAAAATGGATGAAATTAGACACCATCGTTTCAAATTTTGATAGTTAAATACAACAATTTTTATTTGACTTGGTTTTAAACACCCTACTCATAAGGCTTTTTTGCAACCGCTAAAGCTCTAGCGAATGTGATCAGATTCCGCCTTCACTCTTATATTAGTGTGTACTAGTTCGTTTTTTTAAGTGGGTTCTGCTCCACTATCATAGTAACTTTCAGTTAAACAAAGTTGAGAAGAACTACATGTTTAGGTTAGAGGGAATTTACCTGTTTTATAAAAACAGGAGAATTTACCTGTTTTGTCTTTTTTTTATCATTATTAATACCTGTTTTAGAAACTCATTTAACAAATGCTATAAATAGTTCATTAGTTTTGGTATTGAACGGATTTTGCGCTAGTGCAAACCAGTATTAACTAAAAATTGAAAAACTATGAAAACAATTCTTTTTACAAGTGCTTTTATTCTTGCAGGGTTATTTGCCATTTTTTCGTGTGAGAATGCTAAAATGGAAAGTGATGATTCTCAACTATCATCGATTCGCAGAACTACGATGTTTAATGATACTGTACATTTATTGACTGCTCAAAGAAATATACAGCGATATGTTGATGCTTGTGATTCTCTTTTCAGAAAAGTTCCTGGCGCGGATACTGTTCCCATAAGATCGTATCAAATTCACGCGAGTGACATGTTGAATATTTTAGGAATAAGTGATTCTATTGCCTACACCTATCCACACGGTAGAGTTTATCTTGGATTAGATGCTAATTACCACTTTAAATTGTATATGACTCCGGTAAATAAAAATGATAAAGACACTATCTTGGGACCAAAAACCGGAAAATATGTATTCGACTTAAATGCTCCTTGCCCAAGCACATGTGATGTGACCAGTCCATTATATATGCATTGTAAAAAATAATTTAATTTATATTCAAGAGCATGAGCGTTACCAAGATCATTATCATTTTATCGCATATACCTGTGTTTGTGGTAACGCTCTATGCATTGTTTATATACAAAAGTCTAAAAGCTGATCTTCGCATATTTGCTGGATTTCTCTTTTGTTCAGGAATTCTGCAACTTATTGCGTTTATACTTTGGTTTAAAAGTATCAACAACCTGTTTGTTTTGCACCTACTGGTTCCAATTGGATTTTTATTCTTGCTCGCCTTTTATAGAATAGTGTTGAAGGATTTCTTAAACACAATGATTTTACCAATTGTGGGAATTGGGTTTCTTCACTTTTCAGTGATTAACTCTTGTTATTTTCAAGATTTTTTCACGTTCAATTCCTATGCACTTACTGTTGAATGTATCTTGTTACTCATACTTTCGCTTTCAACCTACATGCTGTTCCTGAATAAAACACTTATTAAACAAGATCAACAAACCATTCGCTCGTTGAATTGGATTAATTCAGGTGTGTTTATTTATTATGCATCGACCTTACTTATTTTTTACTTCGGCGAATTCATTACCAAAAATGTGAGTGTGGAATTAAGCCGCTACACATGGGTGCTACATTCCTTTTTTTCTGTAATTATGTATGGCTGTTTTTTTATGGGTCTATGGAATCGAGCGAAGAAGTAACATTTATCAATACACTGTTGCCATTTGTTGGTATTGTATTCATCATTGCCATCGGGGTGGTCTTGTTGATGCAACAATTTCGTAAAAACCTCTACCGTCAGCAATTAGAACAAGAAGAACTCAAGAATAAACACCAATTGGAATTATTGCGTTCCAGTTTTCAGGCAGAAGAGGGAGAACGTAAACGCATTGCCCAAGACTTGCACGATGAATTGGGAGCAACCTTGTCCATTTCAAGGATGCACTTGTTACAAGCTGAACGCTTACATGGAAAAGAAAAAGAGTTATTGCTTACCGATCTGCAAAACATTCGCTCATTGACGGAAAGTGCATTGGAAAGTATGCGTCGAATTAGCCATCAATTGATGCCACCTCAATTGGAAAAATTCGGACTCATTAAAACATTGGAAACAATCGCAGACCAACTTCAAACTACAGGAACGATCGCAGTAGAATTGAAAGTACTTACCGAAATTCCAACACTCAATGAAGAAGTGCAAGTCTCGCTTTACCGTGTTTTTATGGAACTGATCAATAATACATTAAAACACTCAGAAGCAACGAATATTGTAATTGAACTCAGTTGTTTTCAGCAAAATCTCCTAGGAAATTACCGCGATAATGGAAACGGGATGGTTGTTAACTCGAATAATTCGACAAGTAATTCAACTGGATTGGGTCTCAAAAGTATGGAAGGTCGAATGAGTTCTATTGGTGGGAAAATGGAAATAGAACAATCAACAAAAAGGGGTTTTTCTGCTCAATTGAGTGTACCTCTTTCCAACTAACTATAGGATGAACAAAGATTATCAAACAAAGTCAGTTAACTTTATTGAACATAATTAGATCTGCATGTTAGAAACAATAAAAATCGGATTAATAGAAGACCAAGTTTTATTCCGAACTGGGATCAAAGCAATCCTAGGTAGTTGGGAAAATTTAGAGGTCATTTTTGAAGCCGGTGAAGGGTATACTGTCATCGAAAGTCTAAAAGCAGCTAGCCCATTACCAGATGTATTACTCGTTGATTTATCGCTTCCGCCAGATGGAACCAAAGAATATTCGGGTGAACAACTCACGATTGATTTGTGTAACTACTTTCCGACGATAAAAGTCATCATTCTTTCCGTTCACCAAGATGAAAACTACATTTCGCGGTTGATTGAAATAGGTGCTCACGGCTATTTGGTAAAAGACAGTGATCCAGAAGAAGTATACGAAGCGATTATTGCCGTTCACACAAAAGGATCTTATATTAATGCAATGACTTTAAAGGCAATTCAGCGTAACATGGGCAAAAAATCAACCCAATTTAAGCCCTTTGCTGATATTACAAAACGCGAAGTAGAAATATTACAATTGACGTGTCAACAATTTACAGCTGATGAAATTGCAGAAAAGTTATTCATCAGTGTAAAAACAGTGAACGGTCATCGCACCAACCTCATGCAAAAAACGGGTTCACGCAATGTAACAGGCTTGGTTCTCTATGCGATCAAACACCATATCGTGGAATTGGTTTGAAATTTTCGTGTTCATAACCCACTTTAGTTGCGCGCTTTTTCTGTAATGGTTGATACAGTCATGCTTTTTAGTGCTGGCTACTAATTCCTTAATTATTCCATGTCGGAAATCAATAAATACTAACCGTAAAACGCTTTAAATCACATAAATAAGTAGAATAAAACGATTGGCCGTTATTCGGTGAAAATTCACATTAAAGCACGTTTATTTTACCGAAGGATAGAGCTAAATCGTAAAAAGTGTGCTAGCTTCGTAATTCACTATTATTCACAAACTTATGAAAAACACACTTTTTACAGTGATGCTGATTGTAGCAAATTTGAGTTTTGCGCAACGCCAATTCACACCCACAACAGGTAGTTGGAACTACCAAAATCTATCAGTAGAAACCTATGGTCAACGCGTCATAACAGGTTTTTCTGAAATTAATCCTACTACTGGATTAATTAGCCCCACTTTTAAGATTACGAATTTAGCTGGAACACCAATAGCTGCATTTCATCTTAACTTCCCAAGTGATCCCGTTTATTTAATGGATTTTACCATTAATACGACCAATCAAACGATTGTATTAACTGGAATGACAGCAGCAGTTTCTGCGACGACTCCTCACAAACTATTTGTAGCAGAAGTATCCTTTGCAGGTGTATTGATACAATGCAATTTAGAGTATTTGTCAAGTGGTTTAAACTCGATGATTCCTCACCAAATTATTCATTCACCTACCACAAATCAAGTTGTTGTTGTTGGAACGGAGGTTGCGGGTTTGCTCACAGCGACAAATGCTTTTACGATTCCAAAAAATGGATTTATCTTAGGATTAAATGCCAATAACTTCAATTTAATCCTGTTTACTAGCTCAATGACAACACCTGTTTCGGGTACAAATGATAGTGATATGCTTGAAAACATCACGGAGGTCACAGGTACGGGTTATTTTATTTCTGGTTCCGCTAATAATGCTGTAAACGAGCAGAATCTTTTAACGATGGGAATCGATTACGCAGGTGTGACGACCCATTCAACTATTCACGATATTACCAACTTCCAATTTGCTGGATCGTCGGTATTATACAGTGCTGGTCTAAATCGTGTTTATCTATTATGCAATAACAGTATACAACATACCTTCCAGATTACTTATTTTGATCCAATTACTGGAGCTATTTTAAGTCCTTTTTTCCAACATGTAATCACCACACTTCCGGTTGGTACTGGTGCTGATGTCAATGGATTCAAATTACAACAGACACAGAACCTTCAGATTTTGGTTTCAGGTTATGTTTCAACTCCTGCAGGCGCATTGCCAACACTGATTACTCCGTTTCAGATGTTATTCAATCCACCAATCAATGCACTTGTTGCGGGTAAATTATATGGATCAGGAAACAACTCTCCATTGGCAGGTTATTATAGTGAAGTCGGAAATTCTGTTTATATCAATACACCCGATATTTCTGCATACAACCAAGCATCTGGAAAAAATTACATTGTGAATCAAAACACGGTTAATGGTGGGTATGATCTTAATATTTCTTCTATCAGTACAATTTCAGCTTGTGAAAAAGCCATCAAAGCTAATCCAGGATCTGTGCCAACAACAATTGTTGGTAGTGCCAATTACCTGCCATTACCAATGTATCCAGGTCCATACACTCCTAGTATAACAGCCAGAAGTTTGAATCAGACTGTTTTGTGTGCAGCTTCGTCTCTTATTGTTGCCAATCCAATAATTACATTAGCTCCAAATCCAGCTAATGAATCCATTACGATTAATAGCGAATCGGGAATACAGCACGTAATCATTTACGATCTGAAAGGAAATAGTGTACAGAATCTATCAATTGTCGAAACAATGCGAGAAGGATTGAAACTCGATGTTAGTCAACTTACTAAAGGAGTATACATCATCGTTGTTACAGACAATAACGGAGATCTCATCCGCGAACGATTTGTAAAAGAATAAGTAAAACAGTTGTTTAATGAAAACCCTCGTATAGAATAATGATGCGAGGGTTTTCTTTTATGTTATACAGCTAGTATTTGCGAACTTAGGTTAATCCATGCAACCCTTTTTAATCTTGTTGCATCAAGTGAATCAATACAACAATGTTCATTTAAAAAAGGAATTATGAAATTATCATCTTCTTTGTTGCAAGCCATTACTTTGGGCGTAACGGTAGCAACCCTAAGCACTATGACTTCATGCGAAAAGGAACCGCTGAAAAAGAATAAAAAAGAAATCAACGATGACAGAAATCAGCCTGATGACAACCCGCAATGTGGTGAATGTGCAGCCTGTGGAATGGGTTGATTTTGTTAACCGAATAATCGAACTGAGGTTGTTAGGGATTTCTTTAGAAGAAAAAAAACTTTAAATATACTTGCCCTGTCAATAAAAGGGGCAGTCAAAAAAGTATCATCATTGAGTCAACCCATAAGGTGGATTAAAAATTGATGAAATGCAAGGTGTTGAGGGTGAGATGTTGGGAGTTTACTCAAGTAAATGACCAACGTCGATTTCCGAAAATAACGCAGCAGTTTATTACTTTTTAGACACCTTCTTTGTGTATCTTTACATCGATATCTTAAGAACACATTCCAATGAAACTTTCAATTGCCTTATTACAAGCTATCGCATTAGGTGTATCCGTTAGCGCAGCAACAACTTCTTGTAAACGAGATGATGTAAAGTCAGGTTCAATCAACAAAGAAAAAAAAGGCGAATCGTCTAACCCAAATGCGCTCCCTTCAGCTCATGATAAATGTCCAGCTTGTGGCATGGGATAAAACTGTATGAACAACGATCAGAACATCTTGGCAAGTGTAGCCTGTAATTTGGATCAATCATTACTCCAAGCTACTTTGCCTTTATTCGTTGATGAACAAATTGAAGCCATTGAATGGTCATTTGATACACTGTTTAAGGTGAAAAATATTCCCGATTGGTTTGTCGAATTATTGGAAACTTATGGTAAATCGGGTCGCTTGATTGGTCACGGTGTCTTTTTTTCACTCTTTTCGGGTAAATGGATGCCTGAGCAACAACGCTGGTTAGAACACCTCAAAAAAGTGTCCACTCATTTTTCATTTGACCACATCACAGAGCATTTTGGTTTTATGACTGGCGAAGATTTTCACAAAGGAGCACCAATTAGCATTCCCTATACTTCAACCACTTTAGCAATCGGAATTGACCGACTCAAACGCATTCAAGATACCTGTCATTGTCCAGTTGGATTGGAAAACCTCGCTTTTTCCTACTCGCTTGATGAGGTGAAAGTACATGGCGAATTTTTGAGTAAATTGATAGAGCCCATCAACGGATTTATCATTCTTGACTTGCACAACCTATATTGTCAACTGCACAATTTTGCGCTCGATTTTGAACAAATCATTTCATTGTATCCACTTGATCGGGTGCGTGAAATTCACCTTTCTGGTGGAAGTTGGGAACAAACGACAACACTACCTACAACAACGATTCGCCGTGATACACATGATGCAGCAGTTCCAGCAGAAGTGTTCGAATTATTACAAAAAACGCTCCCACTTTGCCCGAATTTGAAATTTGTGGTCTTAGAACAACTCGGCATCGCGCTGCAAACTCCAGCAAGTCAAGTGCAATTTCGTGCAGATTTCGCTCAGATGAAAAACGTATTAAGTGCGTTTAATCAACAAAAAAAGACTCCTTCTTGGAACAATCTGTTTTTGCCACTCTCCCCAATTATCTTGGGCGAACCTGTTGAAGACGATCAACTTTACCAACAACAAATGCACCTTTCGACCATTTTAGAAGCTGCCGTTTCAACCGAAGATGCTCAGCAATTATTGGAAAAATCAACCTTAGCACATTCTGCTTGGAAAACAGAAACATGGTCGCCTTACATGTTAGAAACAGCCATCGGAATAGCTCAGAAATGGAAACGAGGTTGGTAATAGAGTGAATATTTGAACTACAAATGCAATTAAATGATTGTTATTCAACAATATTCCAATTGGTTTTCAGTTATACGAATAAAGGAACTACTATTGGTTAAACCAAATTTGTTTTCCAAGATCAAACGATTTTAACAATTATTTTATTTTCTTTGAGTAATGGACAAAATACTACGACTTTCTTCGTTTTTCTCTTTGCCTCTACTAATCTTAGTTTTGCTTACTCAATGGAAAACAACGCTTTATAGCCAAGAAGATGATTCATTGAATTTGCAATTATTCAATCAAAGCGATTTAGATAATTCAGGAAGTAAAGCATCCAAAACAATTGTATCAGCGAACCGATTGGCTGAAACACCTGATGATATGGCGCAACAAGTCATCATTATTGATGGAGCGACCATTCGAAAATTTGGTTACACGACCTTGGTTGATGTATTGGAAAGCATACCGGGATTTCGCACCTCACAACCGGGAAATTCCATTGAAGGTGAAACATTTTTAATGCGTGGATTGTATGGAAACGATCACGTAAAATTTCTGATCAACGGTGTTCCAATAAAACCAGAAGCTGTAAAAGGAATGCCTATAGGCGGTCAATTGCCCATTCGTCATGCAGAACGAATTGAAATTATTTTGGGTCCGTCTTCAACTTCTTATGGTTCTGAATCCATGGCTGGAGTCATTAATATTGTATTACCAGAAATAGATCGACCTGTATTTGCTTGGGCAGATATCAACTTACTTTCACCCAAAACAACCGATTTTAATTTAACACTTGGAGGAAAAGCTGGCAAAGGAAAAAGCATCCTTAATTATGAGTTATTTGCATCTTCATACCGTTCCTCAGATATTAATTTATTGATTCCAGATGATTCGATTCGTGTAAAACCCAATCAACTTACCCCAGTTCAACAACAATTGTTTGTTGGAGATAGTGCTGGTGTTCCAGAACGAGATAATTTAAAACGTGAAAGTCGCTTATTGGGTGCTTACATTACCTACAAAGGATTTGAATTGAGTGTCATCAACATGTACCGTGAAGAACACAGTGGTTTGGGGAGTCAACCACTCCAACACGCCTATTATGATGCGAGTCTAACGTATGGCGAAAACATCAATTCAATTGGATTCAAATACAATAGCAATGCTGGAAAGCGTTTCCAAACACGGATTGCACTTTCGAGCATCATTTACAGAACGATTACCAACTCTGCCTACTATGGAGTAACGCATTTGTTATCCAATGGTCGCAATTTTATGTATGCGCGTTCAACAGATGTAAACTTGGATCTCCAGGAAATTATAAAAGTCAACAAACAAATTAACCTTGCAGTAGGTCTAACAGGAGAGTATGCGTTTTCTCAACCGTTCACGAATTTCTTACGTCATCCCTATAATCCCAAAAATCCTGATGAATTCCGAGATTCATTGGAAACTGGAGTCACGCAGTCAGCGGCCATCCAGTCTATAAGTATGATAGATACGATTCAATCGATGGACATATTTGGGAAACTTGATTTTTCGTTGTTTGCACAAGCTTCTTATCGTTCCAAATCGGGTAAGTTTTCTGCTGAAGCTGGAATAAGAGGGGATGCAATACTATTAACAGTCAATAGTTTTAGTACAAAAGTTCTTTCACCAAAATTGGGACTTGTCTACAAACCAACAACCAATTTAAAATTCCGTGCCTATTATGGTCGCGGATACAGAGCTCCAAAATCGTATTACATCTTTAATAATTATGGTGAATCTGCTGTAAACTTCGGTCAGGGAGAAGGTTTAAAAAGGGAAATAGCAAAGATTAAATCTGAGAGTTTGCAAGGGATTGATGTTGGGGTAGATTGGCAAGCAACACGTTTTTGGAAATTGGGCGTAACCTATTTTGCACATTGGATGAATAACAAAGTATTGCGTCAAATTAATGTCCCGTCTCCCGATTCTACAAACATGAATCCGAATCAACGGATTTCATTTGGTTATTACAACGGTGATTCTAAATCCTTTTTACAATCATTGATTATCGTAAATGATTTACGTTTTAAAACCGGAAATGTTGGTTGGAATCTCCAATTGAGTTACGAATTATCAAATGGAACAGAGAGTGTAGAGTCGGATGGCGATCTTCCTGGTGAAGAACCAGTTACTTCTATTGGTTATCGATTTGTACCAACACATGCTGGAAAAGGAAATATAGAAGTCAATTACCGTGATCTTACGGTTTCATTACGCGGAACAGTTACTGGAAGGTTTATCACCGATGTTTTCCGTAGCAATAATTCCATTGTTTACACCGAATCAGATGTGGTTTTCTGCAATGTTGATCTATTAATCTACAAACAATTGTTTCGTCAACTCAGTGTTTTTGGAGGTGTTTACAATTTGCTCAATACTGTTCAAAGTGGGATTCCAAATGTGGATATTTCCAATACTTGGAATTACAATCCTCAATACGGACGAGTCTTTAAAATTGGTTTAACATTCAAACTCAATTAAGGATGAAAGGACTGCTTTTTCTTCTTTCATCCTTAATTGCTGGATTCGCAACTAGCCAAGAAATGCGGATTCTGGAATCAGAGGTCGACCGACAGCACGTTGATCGGTACAATGAACGAGCTGCGAAAATCAACCACAAAGACAGCGCGGTTTATTATTACACCAAATCACAACTCATTGCTGATAAGATCAGTTATTGGCAAGGTGAGATTGTTGCGTGTAAAGGCTTAATCAATTGTTACAAAAACGATCGCACGATCTATGATAAATTGCGCTATTCATTGATGCTCGTAAACCTTTACGATCAACATGGAACAACCGATCAAAAAGTGCAAGGATACAATCAATTGGGGAAATTGTATTTAACTGAACACCTGTATTCCAAATCGGTAGAACAATATAAAAAAGCGATTGCACAAGAAGAAAATCCAAAAAACGCCTCTTTTGAAACCCAAATGGGCTTGATTCGTGCGCAAAAGCATTCCAATGATCTAGATGGTGCACTCGTTTCTGCGCGGCAATTGGAATACAAAAATGGATTAACGAATCCTGAAAAAGTTGATCTGCAGAAAGAGAAAGCGGAGATTTACCACGCACTAAAAGCTTATAAAGAAGAATTAACAAGTTATGAGTTAATTATTTCATTGGTGAAAAATGGATCACAATCCTACTTAGAACCAACAATTTGGAACAACATCGGCTATACCAATAAATACTTAAATAATTATCCTGAGGCAAAATCAGCCTTCCTCCAAGCGGTGCGCAAAGGAAGTAAAAACGATGATGAACTAAATGGAGCAGCTTACCACAATTTGGGTTTAATCTTGTACAACGAGCGCGACATGGATTCTGCTCTTTACTGTTTTGAAAAAGCAAAAGGACATTACATTGCCATCAATAATTTTGAGCAAGCAACACAATGCCTCAACATGGAAGCAATGACGTATTATCAATCCAATGATGCGTTCAATGCACAGAAGAAAATCAACTTAGCAATTCAACAAGCGAAAACACACCAATTGCCAGCTGTTTTGTCAAGAAGTTATGAAATCAAATCACTGATTCATCAAGATTTATACGAATTTGAAATGGCGTTGGAAAGTTATAAATCGTTTCTTTCTATTCGTGATTCCTTGTTAACAGAAGATCGTGTGCGTGAAAATAAATTGTTATTTGACCAGTATAAAATTGAGCAAATTGAAAAAGAATTGCGCTTGATCTGGGCGAAGAATGAACTCGATGTGCTCAATCTAGCGCGCGAAAAAGCCGAAAAAGAAGCAGAACGAGAACGGTTCAAAACAAAGGAAAAAGAAGACGAATTGCGCATTTCTGGTTTGCAATACAAGGAATTAAAAGCCCGTGAAGAATTGCAACGATTGATGTTGTTAGAAGAGCGATTAAACGTTGAAAACAAGGAAAAACAATTGGCCTTGAGTGAACGTGAAAATCAACTCAAGGAATTAGCATTGGAAAAAGAGCGATTAGTGATTGCCGCAAATGAAGAAAAAATTCGCTCTCTCGCTCAGAAAAACGAACTAGAACAACAAAAACGGCTCAATCAAGAAGCAGGATATACCTACAAATTGCGCTTGATTTTTGGAGCCATGTTGTTCATTTTCTTGATTTTATTGGTCATACTTTTTGCTTATCGACAACTGCGTAAACGCAAAAAACAAATCGAACGCCAAAGCATCATCATTGCCAAAAGCAAAGAAGAAATTGAACATGAAAAAGAGAAATCAGAAGGTTTATTGCTCAATATCTTACCCCATGCGATTGCTGAAGAGTTAAAATTAACGGGCTCATCCAAACCGAAGTTATACAAAGAAGTAAGTGTTGGATTTACAGATTTCTCTGGTTTCACGATGATTTCCGAGCAAATGAGTCCTGAATTGTTGGTTGAAAAACTCGATGCCATCTTTTTCGAGTTCGATCACATCGTAGAACGCCATGGTTTACAACGCATCAAAACCATTGGAGATGCTTATATGTTTGCCGCAGGTGTTCCAGAGTTAATGGATAATCATGCGATCCACATTGTAGAAGCCGCTTTAGAAATGCGTGATTACATTCAATCGTATAACAACCAATTAAATGTGGACGAGCCTAAATGGAATATCCGTATTGGCGTAAATACGGGACCAATTGTAGCTGGCGTAATTGGAATCAAGAAGTTTGCGTATGACATTTGGGGTGATGCTGTAAACATCGCTGCCCGTATGGAATCGAGTGGAGAAATTGCCAAAGTCAATATTTCAGGAAGCACATTTGACCTTGTACAAAACCATTTCAATACCGATTATAGAGGAAAAGTTGCTGCCAAAAACAAAGGAGCGGTAGATATGTATTTTGTGGAGCGGAAAGGGTGAGTTTGCTTTTAAAAGTTAGACACTTTTTTCTGTTTAAAATGAATTCTAAATTTAAAATCAAATTCAATCACGGGTATAGAATGCTATATTTGCCCCATCGCTTGAATCTACTCTAGAATGCGGGCGTTTGAAATTCTAACTGAACAACAATTATGAAGTTTTTATTGACATTTATTGCGCTGATATCCATTCACGTAATCGCTGCACAAAAGGAAATTACGACAACAAAAACGGCAGATCATCTTCAGGTTCCTGGAACAAAGTTTTTTCTCATACCACCGCCAGATTTCACGAATGCTTCAAATTTTCAAGGGTTTCAGCAAATGCATAGCGGATCATCTATAATGGTTATGGAGATTCCTGGTCCCTTCTCAGAAGCATCAACAGGATTCACAGCAGAAGGTCTTAAAACGAAAGGGGTCATTTTAAAGAAAAAAGAAGCCATAAAAATAAATGGATTTGATGGTGTGTTAATTCGAGCAGAGCAATTTGCGAATGGAATAGATTATTTCAAATACATCCTTACATTCGGTAACGAACAAGCTTCTTACATGTTGATGGCAACATTTCCGCAAAAAGTAAAATCGCTGGAAAAAGAAATGCTGGAATCGCTTTATTCAGTTGTTTATGAAGCTGAGTTAACTGTGGATCCGTTAAGTGCAATTTCATTTTCGATTGATACAGAAGGAACCAAACTTCAATTTGCCAAAAGTATATCAGGAATGCTTTCCTATACGGTAGATGGGAAATTGCCAACAGAATCAGATGATAAGACGAATTTTATTGTTGGAATATCCTATGCATCAGTTCAATCGATCGACAAAAAATTAACAGCATTAAATAGGGTCAAACAACTTCCTTACAAAGACCTGAAAATTGCTGATAATGGTGTGTCAGAAATAGAAATCGATGGAATATCTGGTTATGAAATAGTTGCGGAAGGAACAAACTCGGTTACTGGAGCAAAAGATCTTGTTTATCAAGTAATGCTTTTCACAGATAATGGTTATTACATGTTAGTCGGAATTGCAAAAGCCGATTTTGAAACAAACTTGGTTATGTTTAAGAAAATTGCTAAAACGTTTGAAAGAAAATAATTGTAATACATTACAATATCCTGATAATTGTCCCGTTTAGATTGTTCAACTAATTACAAATATGACCTATTTACGCAAACATCTTATCCTCCTCTTATTTTCGTTCCCTCTGCTTGTTAATGCCCAAGAAAAGCAATCAATTAATAAAATAGGAATCAATTATTCAGTTGATTATTGCTACAGAAAATTAGCAATTAGTGATCCACTCTACCAACAAGGAATTGTTTGGCTCAACGAACTTGAAAATCCAACTATTGGTTTGAATACAGGAGCAACGTTTCAACATTCCTTTAAAAATGGACTTTTAGTAGAAGGTGGACTTCAATATGTTCGTTTTGGTGAAAAATCCGATTCCATTTCAATAACTACGGTTGATGCTGATGTGGCTGGGTTTGGCGTTTATCGCAATAAGTATGATTATATAGGTATTCCAATTAAAATTGGGTATCAGTTTCCATTGGGCAATCGCATTCACTTAAGCGTAAGTACTGGCATATCAACGAATTTTTTTATGGCTCGACAGTATAGTTTTCATTACAAGTACTTTGATGGTTCTTCTGGTGTACATCGGGAAACCACTCAAGTAGGAATGTTTGGTACCCAGTACAATCAAGTAAATCTTGTAAGTATATCCAGTATTGGCATAGAAATTCAATTGTTTAAAGCATTTTCCGTGCGTTTTGAACCTACTTTCCGGTATTCAATGAATCCAATAATAGGTGATCAGATTCAGGTAAGACCTTATTCAGCTGGGATCAACACTACTGTTTTTTACCGTTTTGGAATGAACAAAACCAATTAAAACAAGTTCGATTATAATTTGTGCAGAAAACCCTTAAATGTTTGTGTGGCACTAAAATTGACTAGACTTCATAAATTTTTAAGGCACTTATACCATAAAGACAGTTTAGCTTAGTCTGGTTAAATAAATCCATCATCAAATTCAAAATTGAAAACTCCTTTTTCAACCCAAATAGAGAGTTTGCCATTTAATATAAGGTCAAGCCCAATAATTATATCAAACTCGTTACTTGATTCGAACACACCAACGGTCAACTCGTATTGTGGTGTTTTATTTGGATCAACTTTCAGAAGCATGGAGTAGTTTTTTACCTCAGTTGTAGAGTTTGGTAGTGAGAGGATGTAGAATCCTTTTTCTTCTAAAGCTAACATCTCTAAAGCTCTCGGTGAGATACATGTAAAAGTAGCTCCTGTGTCCCAAAGAGCCTTTACCAGCATCTTCTTTGAAGTCTTTGGGTTTGATATTTCAACCGTCGTAAGTATTCCAGCGTTTTTTCTAAACTCTTTGAGTGATGTTGATATTTTCATAAGCCAATTTAAGGGCTTAATATACTGAAAACTAGATTTCATAATACTTTGTTTAAACTTACAAACAACTAAAATTCACTGAGTATGAGCATAAGAGATCAATTGATAGTGATTAAAAACAATGTTCATTCAGGGAATGACGTTGCAGGGTCAATGGACAAGTTAATCAACCTTTTAAATATTGGCTATGATGATCCAAGAGAAAGAGAAGTAATAAAACAAATGGTTATTACAGCAAAGGATGATTTACTTAACGGTTATCCAATAAGTACATTTGATGATGCCTACCTAATCATTCTTAGTGATCTCAGTCATTCGGGTAAGATATAGATTAAGCAGTTTAATTCTGACAAAAACTGCATTATCATTTTCTTCATTTAACCCTTTTTCACGGATTATCTTTTCTATCTGATCTAATACTAGGTTAGATTGATCTATACGTGCTGATATTTTCTCCATCTTAAATTAAATGTTAAATTGTTTTAAGTAAATGAATTTATTTTGTAATATTGTAAACGAATCAAAGGTATGTTATGGATTATGTTCAAGGATTAAAGCTAAGGCGTGACGAGTTACAAATTATTAAAGATGAACTCGAAGCTAAATTAAAACCTGTACTTAAAGAGTACGAAGCAATTGTAAACCTTCTTAAAGTTGTTGAAGCTGAAAACTATGTTCAGAATGAATACCCTTTAAAAAGTAGTTTAAAAGAAAAAGTCTTATTCGCTGTTAGCGAGTTAAAGAAAGCAACAGCCCACCAAGTTATTGATTTCATGCGCCAACATGAAAGCGATATTTCTGAATCCTCTGTTGTTGTAACCTGTTCAAAGCTATTTGGCTACGGAGTACTTCAAAAAGATAACAGCACAGGAAGAGAAAGTATTTATACTGTGAAGAAATAACAAAAAATCCCCTTGCGCCAACAAAGGGATTCTCTTCACTTTTTTAACTCATAAATGAATCAAAATTGTAAATGTTATGTCTTACAAATATACGATTTCCAACTTTAGAACTGACTTTCCAGACGATAACGCTTGTCTTGATAAGATATTTGATCTTCGCTATGGATCACAAAATGAATGTCCTAAATGTAATAATAGCTTTTCTTATACTAGGGTAAAGAACAGACAATGTTACCAGTGTGGTAAGTGTTATAATCAAATTTATCCTTGCGCTAAGACAGTATTTGAGAACTCAAAAACTCCATTACTTTATTGGTTCTATGCAATCTACCTTTTCACAGCTTCAAAGAATGGGGTTTCTGCAAAAGAGATTGAACGTCAACTAGGAGTTACATATAAATGTGCTTGGCGAATGTTAAAACATATTAGAATTTTGATGGGTTCACAAAAAACTGCAATGTTTGGAGGTTCAATGGAATTAGATGAAACTTTTGTAGGTGGTAAGAACATAAACAGGCACAAAGATAAAAAGGTAGCAAAATCACAAGGACGCTCATTCAAAGATAAAACACCAGTGTTTGGAATGTTTGAACGTGAAACAGGACAAGTTAAAGCTTTTGTTGTTCCTGACACAAAAGGTAAAACGCTAAAACCAATTATTTACAGCCAAATTGAAACAGGTGCAAACGTTTTTACTGATGAATGGGTTGCTTATAAAGGTATAGACAAATACTATAACCATCAATTCGTAGACCACAGCAAAGGACAGTACACAGACGGAGATAATTCAACCAACCGAATAGAAAACGTGTGGAGTTGTTTTAAACGGACAATAAAAGGAAGTTACATTAAGGTGTCACGTAAATACTTACAGCTTTACGTAGATGAGTCTGTTTTCCGTTTCAACAACAGAAACAAACCTATTTTTTACGAACTGGTGAACCTTTTGGGTTTAGAATCAAATCAATAGCTTTGTCAAAGTCTTTACTTGTGACAGGCTTAATTTGTTGTTTACGTTCTAGTTCCTCAAAGCCTTTCGTTAGTTCGTCTACTGACTTTATTTTAGGCTTTCTCATAGTACAAATGTATGGGATTATTTTGATTTGTCCTTTTTCCAGTTTATTGGGGTTGGCATTCTGTTTTTCAAGTCGTCATTCATACTTCTTAAAGCTCTAAGATATAGCCTTTCTTCGTCATTCTCTAACAATAGGAACTCAACACTAGTTTCTAAAGCTTCACTGATCTTAAAAAGAGTTTTAATCGTTGGATTAGTTCGCCCAGATTCAATCCTTCTTAGTGCAGAATCTTCTATACCAACTAAAGCAGCTAGTTCTATTTGTTTGACACCCTTTTGATTACGTATGGACTGAATAGTTTTTCCAATTCTTTTTATGTATTCATCCTCGTTCATTCAGTGAAGTTATTGCGAGAGGTAAATTATTTTCAGAACATTTATGATCGGTTTGTGTTTTTCTCTTATATTTACCCCTTAAACAAAAATTATGTCATGAAAAAACTAGTCTTATTCACTGCTATAAATATGAAAACTAGATTAATTATCGGATCAGTTATTCTAATCTCTTTATCTGCTTGCTCTAGTGGAACATCTGACTGTATTCAAGGTATGATGAATCAAGGCTACTCTTATGAAGAAGCAAAAGAAGGGTGTGAAGAAGCTCAAATAGAAGGACAACTACAAGATTGAAGATTATGAAAACATCAATATTTGCAATTATGCTCACATTATGTTCTATTCTGCATGGACAAAATGATTACTATTTTGGATATCAAGAAGGTTTTAAGTATGGCTGTTCTTGTAATGATCTTCCACCTAAAAATGTTGCCTATGTTCAGGGAAATTGGGACTCTGGGTATTTGGATGGAAAGATAGACGGACTAAAATACGTTTCCTCGTCAACAAAACAAAGTACTCAATCACCACAAAAAACTACCACTCAACAACCACCTTTATACACGCCTGATTATGAACTAATAGAAAAAGTCTTAGCTGAAAAACAGCGAGTATATAACGAGCGTGTAGTTGATATACAAAATAGGATGAACCTTATTTTTCAGCTTGTCACCCAAATTAGAGCTAAAAAGGGTAGTTTAACACAACCTCAATCTAACTATATATCCTCTTATAATACTCAGGTTAGCTTGTTTAGCGGTTGGGATTTTTCTGTTTACCAGAACTACTCCAACGTAGTAGAGTACCTAAATAAAATACAAGCTGAGATAATAACTTGGGCTTAAACTACTATATTCACAAACAAAAACCATTATGATAGTAAAAGCAATTCACTCTAAAAAAGAGATGAAAGTATATCACAATAATAACAAGTGTACTGAGAGAAATAATATTGAGAAAGAAAACATAGTACAAGGAGAGGGGGGATTGAAAATTTGTTCCAAGTGTAAAAAATTGAATTCTAATAAATAACAATTTCATTCACTGGGGTAAACCAGTTAGTGCCAATTATTTTTCCTGTGATACTATCATTGTTTTCCCAAACATCTTGTTTGTCATAAACACGTCTCACCTCAGAAACTTTTATTTTGTATAAAATGAATAACTCGTAAACTCTAATTAAATCGAATTCACTACCATAGAATTGAATAACAAGTTCCTCTAAACCAAGAACTGTTTGTTCATAATGTTGAATATGTTTGAATCCGTGATTTTCTAGTATTTCTAAATATTTTTCCATCTAACTTTTGGTTTATTAAATCAATTTAAGCACATGCTTTTAAGGTATAAGTGCCATTTTTAAAAGTAAACATGAAAAAATTACTAGTAGTAGCTGGAATGTTCGCAGGTTTCACGTATGTTTCTTTGGCTCAAGTTCAAGAAAAGAAGGAAGAAACTCCTAAAAAGGAAGTAGAACAAATAGAGAAAAAAAAAGGTGAGCACCACGGTGAAGGTGAACATAAAGAGCAAGGTGAAGAGAAAGAACATACTGGAAAGGGTGGTCAGAATGGATCAGGTGAACATACTGGAAAAGGTGAACATCATGGCGAAGGTGAGCATAAAGAGCACGGCGAAGAGAAAGAACATACGGAAAAAGGTGAACACCACGGTGAAGGCGAACATAAAGAGCAAGTAGAAAAGGAAAAAAAACTCGAGAAAGGAAAATCGAATCAGCCGTCAACTGAAAAAGGGAAGAGTGCTGAAAACAACCAAAAGGGTAAAACAGCAGCTGCCAAAAAAGGAACAAATAAGAAAAAGTCACGCAAATAATAAAAATGGGGCTGTCTAAAAGGTATCATCATTGAGTCAACCTTTGAGGTGGATTAAAAATTGATAAAATTCAAGGTGTTGAGGATGAGGTGTTTGGAGTTTACATAAGTAAATGACCAACGTCGATTTCCGAAAATAACGCAGTAGTTTATTACTTTTTAAACACCTTCATTTTACTTTTTCTAGGATTTACCCCATCAAAATCAACCTTTCCTAGCGAATCCGTCTGAAAATCTGCATTTTTGTCTCAATGAAACAACAACGCGTAGCTTTAGTAGAATTTGCTGGTTCACATGACGAATGTTTACTCACCCAAATGGAGGCGCTTCATGCAGTTGGAGTAGAAATCATATTGGTTACCAATCAGCGTTTATTAGACCGCAACCCTGCCTGGAAAGCATATTTTAGAACTGTCTATTTTGTTGAACCAACTGGAAAAGCCATTGGCGATTGGCGATTGATGCGACAATTGGTGCAATTTCTAAAGGAACAACAAGTTACCAAAGTCGTCTTTAATACCGCGCAAGGTGGACATATTCGCAACCTAGCGCTGTTAATGCCAAAACAAATCCAGTGCTACGGTATTATTCACACCATTCGCAAATTTCAAGGAAGTTTTACGCAGAAAATCATTCATCGAGCAATTAAAAAATACGTGGTGCTAAGTGACGATTTGTTGGAAAGAATTGTTCCACCAAAAGGAATCAACGTAGGAAGTTTTTATCCCATTTCATTTCCTCAAAGTACTTCCACCAGTGAAAAACCAGAGGGACAAATCTGGATTACCATTATAGGTGGTGTTGAAAATAGACGAAAGGATCTTCATTCAGTTATTGATTTTATAACGAATACACCTCAACACATTCAGTTTGTTTTTCTGGGTAAAACAGATTTGCAACACCCAGATGCACAAGCATTTTTAGCAACAATTGTTTTCGAAGGTTTAAGTGAACGAATTCGCTATTACACCGAATTTGTAGATCAAACAACATTTGATGGTGTTCTCAAGCAAACTGATTTTCTGTTGCCACTCATTCATCCTCATACACCAAGTGCCGATCAATACATCAATAATCAGATTTCAGGATCGTTTACCGTAGCGTTTGGTTATCATATTCCATTATTGATTCATGAAGCCTATCAAACGGAGGAAGATCTTCGGGTCAGTGCACATTTTTATCAATTGAACACTTTTTCAAAACAATTGACCGCTGCAATCAGTGATCATACTGCTCTTGTTCGTCGGATTGCCCAAGAAGAAAAATGGACAAAATCGTATCAATATGCCAATTACGTGTCTTTTTTGGATATTGGCTCGTAATGCATTCTGTAGGCTCGAAATGCATTCCGAGCCTATACAATAAACAAATCAGCCGCAATCGCGTCGGCCAATAAACGCCCTTCTTGTGTTAAGATTAAATGCGAATCGGTTTCAATTAATTTACCCGAATTTTTCCATTGATCGAGTGATTGTTGCCAATTTTCAGGCAGTTGAAGACACCCCAATAATGCGTTTTTTGAAACACCCCATTTTGTGCGCAGACCAATCAATATTAATTCATTGAAACGATCATTTGCAGATAAAGATTCAATGGTTTCAGGCAAATTTCCTTCTTCAATCGCTTTCATGTAGTGTTGATTATTCGCTACGTTCCAATAGCGATTGTTGCCATCAAAACCATGAGCAGAAGGACCAATTGCAACATATTTTTTACCAAACCAATAAGCTGTATTGTGTTGTGAATACTGTTCGTTTCGCGCAAAATTAGAAATTTCGTATTGCTCATAACCAGCTGTTGCAAGTGTGGTTACTAATAATTCAAACTGTTCTGATTGTTGATCAGCATTGGACGGATGAATAGCACCCGCCTTCACCCATTTTGCTAAAGGCGTTCGTTCTTCGATGGTTAAACAATACGCTGAAATATGATCGACATCCAAAGCGATTACCTGTTCTAATTGCAACAACCATTGTTGAGCAGATAAATCAGGTAAACCATACATTAAATCCACAGTCAAGGCGTTAAAGCCAACTTTTTTTGCGCGTTTTACGGCTTCTAAACCTTCGTTGGCAGAATGTGTACGGTTCATCCAACTCAACTGTCCGTCGGTAAATGATTGAATTCCAATGCTTAATCTGTTGACCCCAAGTGTTTTCCAACTTTCCAAATTCACTTCTGTGCAATCATCAGGATTACATTCCAGCGTTATCTCTTTTGAATGATCAGTAGTATAGTTGATTTCAACAGCCGCTAGCATTCTTTTTAACTCGTTTTTGGTCAATAAACTAGGAGTTCCACCACCAAAATAAATGGTTTCAACCGTTTCAGTTTGCCAATTGATTGCCCGTATTTCGATTTCTCGAATCAATGCAGCAATCATTCGTTCGCGATAGACCTCAAACGTTGTCGAAAAATGAAAATCGCAATACGAACATTGCTTCGCACAAAAAGGAATATGAATATAAATACCAGCCATTCACGCGAAATTAATCCAATTACAGCAATAAATAAGAATTCCTATAATTTGCTATCAAATGTTAAAAAAGCCTCTAAACTTTGTTTGCTCAATTGAATCAACTACTTTTCTATCATCATGGGATTTAAAGAACAACAAGCGGCCATACAACGAGAGCTCGATCGATTTATTGATCTGTTGGGTGTGATGTTGCCACGCTATTCCAAATTATTGAAACGTCATAACCTCAGTGACCCAGAATTACATGAATTAGGTGAAATCGAACACTTTTTAATTGGGGTAAACGGACGTATTTCAGAGATTCAACGCTTGCTTGAAGAAGATGTTTTCGGCAATTCGCTTGATTATTATTACAAGTTGAAACGTCAATCGTTAAAAGGCGACGAAAATGCAACACGCAAAATGAATAAATTACGTGAAACTTTTAATGAATCCTTGCAATCTGGAACATTGATTCATTGGAATTAATTCCGTTTTGTGCATGTTAATCCAATCAATAAAACACTAGAATTTCATTGAAAATTGTCAATAAAGCACTTGTCATTCAAGGCGGTGGATTTAGAACTGCTTTTAGCGCAGGCGTTTTAGACGCTTTTTTATTAGCGAATTACAATCCGTTTGATGTCTACGTTGCTGTTTCTGGTGGAGCGAATGCCTTGTCCTATTATTTGGGTAATCAACATGGAAAGTGTATTGATTCTATTTACGAACTGCTGATAGATACACAGCCAAATGTTGGTCGTCTAATTCGCACGAGAACCATTCTCAACGTTGACTTTTTCCATGAAATTGCGTCATCCATTGTTCCGCTAGATTTGGAAGCAATAGGGAAAAATCATAGCAATAAGAAGATCCGATTTGTGATGACAAATTTGGAAACAGGTAAACCCTTCTATTTTGAACCCGCACAACACAATTGGGTGGATGGATTGATTGCATCATGCACATTACCTTTTGTTACTAAGGGAAAACACGTGATCGAAGGAATGGAATTTATGGATGGAAGTTGGAGTGATCCATTGCCAGTAGAATGGGCTATAGCGAATGGTGCAACAGAAGTTTTGATGATTCGGACCACACCCATGTATCAAAAGGAAAAACAATCCATCCCAGATTGGTTAGGGGAAAAATATCACCGAAAAAACAGTGTATTAAAGACCATTTTTGCGAATAATCATACGATTTTTAATGCTATAATTGATTTTCTAGCGTCGAATCCCACAGATGTGTCCATTCACCAAATTGCCCCAGAAAAATCATTGTCAACAGGTTCAATAGCCCCAACAAAAAAAGCCATTCAACAGGATTATGAATATGGTTTGCGTTTGGGGAATGAATATTTAAAAATATTGTAGGCACGCGATTCATCGCATGCCTACAATATAATTATTCCGTATCGATAAAATAACGTAGGCTCGGGATGCCGTAAATAATGTAGGCTCGGGATGCATCCCGAGCCTACAACGATTATATTCCGTACCTACAACAATTAAATTGTTGTTTTTTTAAATTATAGTTTCGACAAATCAGGCATTTCACGTGTAAATGCTGGAATACCTGTTACATCCATACCTGTAATCAACAAATGAATATCATGTGTTCCTTCATAGGTCAATACCGATTCTAAATTGGCCATGTGACGCATCATCGAATATTCGCTGGTAATTCCCATTCCACCGTGAATTTGACGTGCTTCGCGAGCAATATCCAAGGCAATTTCCACATTATTGCGTTTAATCATAGAAATGTGAGAAGAAGTTGCTTTGCCTTCGTTACGTAATTGTCCTACACGTAAAGTAATGAACTGCGCTTTAGTGATTTCGGTAATCATGTCAGCTAATTTCTTTTGCGTCAATTGGAAAGCACCAATTGGAACACCAAATTGGGTGCGTTGCAAAGAATAACGCAGTGCTTGATCATAACAATCCATAGCTGCACCTAGCGCTCCCCAAGCAATTCCGAAACGAGCAGAATCTAGGCAACTTAAAGGTGCGCCCAAACCACTACGTCCAGGAAGTAAATTTTCTTTCGGAACTTTTACATTTACGAAAATCAATTCACCTGTTGCAGAAGCGCGTAAAGATAATTTTCCGTGCATTTCTGGAGTCGAGAATCCTTCCATGCCACGTTCCACGATCATTCCATGAATACGACCAGTTTCGTCTTTTGCCCAAACAACAGCGATATCAGCAAATGGAGCATTTGAAATCCACATTTTGGCACCATTCAACAAGTAATGGTCACCCATATCTTTAAAATTACTTGTCATTCCACTTGGATTAGATCCATGATCAGGTTCTGTTAATCCAAAACAGCCCATCATTTCACCAGTTGCCAATTTGGGCAAGTATTTCATTTTTTGTTCTTCCGAACCATATTTCCAGATTGGATACATGACCAATGAACTTTGTACCGAAGCCGTTGAACGCAAACCAGAATCACAACGCTCCAATTCCTGCATAATCAAACCATAAGAAATCTGATCCAAACCTGGACCACCATATTCTTCAGGAATATAAGGACCAAATGCACCAATTTCACCCAATCCTTTTAACAAGTGCATTGGAAATGTTGCTTTTTCGTAATGTTCATCAATTATTGGAGAAACCTCCTTTTTCACCCACGCACGAGCAGTATCACGCACTAATTTTTGTTCATCTGTGAGTAATTCATCCATGTTCAAGTAGTCTGGATGTGTGTATAAATCAGTTCTCATCAGTTATTTGTTTACAATTTAACAGTGCAAAGATAGTCATAAAGGCGGAATCCATGAAAATTGAACTCATGTGATTAAAGAAACACTAACTTTGTATTTGCTTTACGTACATATCTTCGTCCATGTCAGCATTTATGACTTTACAAAATGACTTGCCTGAGCACTTGATTCCTAGAACTACATCGGAATCGGTGCTGGTTTTGGTATTGTTTGTAGTTTGCATTTTGTTCATTGCTATTGGTCGATACCGAGAAAAATACGTTTTTGTTTACCTCGCACAAGCAGTTTTTTTCTTAAAGCCATTAGAAGAATTGGCACGTGAGCAATACAAAGCCAGATCTGCTACCTCCCTTTTATTTATTCTCCAGTTTTTCTTAATATCAGCTGGTGCAGTATATTGGTTGTTTTTTCTACGGACACCGCTTAGTAATTGGAATCAATTGCTCGTACCCTTATTCGTTCCCGCCATTTATTTTATTTACCAATTTATAATCAGCAATCTAGCAGCTAGAATTACTGGTCAAGCTTCGGTGGTTTTAGAGTTAAATTACTTTACCTTAGTGTTAACTCAATTGTTTGGTTTATTATTTTTACTTGAATTCTTTGTAAGTTACTTTCAACCTGCTTTTGTCACAAAGAGTACTTGGTTGCTGGCTTTCACCTACATTGCCTATCTCATCATTCGTTTTTTTCGCGGATTTTGGATAGTTCTCAATCAAGGCGTGCCTTGGTATTACATTATTTTGTACTTTTGGACGCTTGAAATTCTGCCCTTACTGATCGTTGCGAAACTACTGTATTATGAAGAATTTCAAACTTGGATTGGTTGATTGTTTAACACTAAAAAATTACTTTAAACCTTGAGCATCAAGACAATTTTGGTTTCTCAACCAAAACCTGAGGGAGAAAAATCGCCATATTACGATTTGGCGGATAAATATAAACTTAAAATCGATTTTAGACCGTTTATACAGGTTGAAGGGATCGCTGCGATTGACTTTCGTCAACAAAAAGTAAATATTCCAGACTATACGGCTATCATTTTAACGTCAAAAACGGCAGTAGATCACTTTTTCCGCATTGCTGAAGAAATTCGCTTCGAAGTGCCTGATTCGATGAAGTACTTCTGTATCTCGGAAGCAATTGCGCTTTATTTGCAGAAATATGTTACTTACCGAAAACGCAAAATATTTTTTGGTAAACAAACCATCGAAGATCTAGTCGATCCGATTAAAAAACACAAAGGCGAAAAGTTTTTGTTGCCGTGCACTGATATTTTGCGTGACAAAATTCCTGAAACACTTGAATTGGCTAAGATTCCATTTACAAAAGCAATGCTCTACCGAACGGTTGCTGCTGATTTAAGTGATTTGGAAGATGTTTATTACGATATGTTGGTGTTCTTTAGTCCTGGTGGAATTGAATCTTTATTGAAAAATTTCCCGGATTTTAAGCAAAATACAACTGTTATTGCGGCTTTTGGTCCAACAACAGCGAATGCGGTGATCAAAAACAACCTGCGTTTGGATATTCATGCTCCTCAACCGCAAGCACCAAGTATGACCGCTGCTATCGAACAATTTGTAAAAGAGTACAATAAAAAGAAATAAGCACTTCGGTGTTGAGAAAAGCGTCTTGTAACCCCAAGACGCTTTTGTCGTTTTATGCATCTTTGTAGTCTGTAATAATCGAATATACTTTTTTATATACTTCTTACAACAGAACTTAGATGGTTTCTCGTATTTTTACCACTCATAATTAGTGCTATGGCAAAACAAACCAAACCGGCAGGTCCAGTTTTTACTGAAAAACAACACAAACGTGCAACAATCATTTATTGGTTAGGGGCAACGTTTCCGCTTTATTTTATCGCTTGTTTATTGCTTTTTCAATCGGAAGACGATTTGCCACCAGTTGCCATGCTTGATAATCCACCGGAATTATTGGCTTCTGTAATTTACGCAGACGATGGCGAGACCGAATTGGGTCGCTACTGGAAAATCAATCGCACGAGTATTGAATACAAAGCCATCAGTTCACATGTAACAGATGCGCTGATTGCCACAGAAGACGAACGTTTTCACGAACACGCTGGTGTAGATGCCCGTGCCTTAGGTCGTGCCATTGTAAATGCTGGAGGTGCTGGAGGTGCTTCTACGATTACACAACAATTAGCAAAACAGTTGTTTACACTCCAAATACGCGAACGTGAAGAGTTTGCACGTGCCAATGGAATTGAGGTAAAAGATGAACCGAGAGGAAAAATCGGTCGCATGTGGGGTCGCTTAAATGAAAAAGCCCGCGAAAACATCATTGCTACCCGTTTGGAACAACGGTTTACAAAAGAAGAAATCATTACAATGTATTTGAATCAATTCGATTTCTTGTACAATGCCGTTGGAATTGAAAATGCAGCGAAGGTTTATTTCAATAAAAAACCAATTGATCTTTCGAAAGAAGAAGCAGCAATGTTGGTAGGAATGTGTAAAAATCCAACACTTTTTAATCCGTATACCTTTAAAATCAAAAATTACCGACAATTCCTCGCGAGGAAGAAAAATGTTGGGTTGAATACGATTACAAAACAAGAAATTGCAGAAGCAAGAGCCGCTGATAGTATCCGTGCCTTTGATCGCCGTAATCAGGTATTGTTTCAATGGTTGGTGAATGCTGATAATGATGGTCTTCGCACTAAAATTGATCGTGCAGAATACGAAATACTGATCAAAAAGCCCTTATTGACCAACTACCAAATTGTAGATCATAAACGCGGAATGGCTCCTTATTTCAGAGAATCATTGCGTGGTGAAGTGACTTCCTTGCTCAAAGAGAAAAAGGCAGATGGTACGTTGAAATACAAACGTGCGGATGGACTTCCTTGGGATATTTACCGCGATGGTTTGCGTATTTACACAACGATTAACGCAGACATGCAACAATATGCTGAATATGCTGTTGAAAAGCACTTGAAAGAAACGTTACAACCACAGTTTGATAGAAACAATAGAGGGTTAAAAAATTATCCTTATTCGAATAGCCTTTCACAAGATCAGGTAAATGCAAGTTTGAAGACTTCCATGAAACGTTCAGATCGATACATCAATATGAAAGCAGCTGGGTTTACGGATCAGGAAATTACCAATACATTTAATACCGCAGTTGAAATGCGCGTTTTTTCTTGGAGTGGTGATCGTGATACAATTATGTCTCCAATGGATTCTATGCGTTATTATAAATCGTATTTGCAGGCTGGATTGATTTCAATTGAACCGAGTACTGGTTTTGTTAAAGCATGGGTGGGAGGCACAAACATTGATCATTTTGCGTATGATCACGTACGTTTAGGTCGTCGTCAGGTTGGCTCAACCATTAAACCATTTATTTATGGAGCTGGAATTACCATGAATGTGGTAAAACCTGGTTTAGTAATTCCCGATATACGTTACTGTGTTGATCTATTTGATCCAAGTAATAACCCTGATGGTCAGTGGTGTCCAGCGAATTCTGATGGAAGTGGGGCAGGTGGAATGGTTTCAATTGCAACTGGTTTGGCCCTTTCTAAAAACAATGTTGCCGTTTACATTATGTCTAAAATGGGTGCACAAGCTGGTCCACAAACAGTTGCGAAACTTATGCGCAGTATGGACATTCAATTGAATGATGCGGATGTAGTACCAGCCATGTGTTTAGGTTCAATGGATCTTTCGCTTTATGAATTAGTGGGTGCACAAGCAACATTTGTGAACCACGGAATTTTCAATAAACCAACGTCTATTTTGCGGATTGAAGACCGTTCTGGAAATGTGATTTACAGCGCAAAATCGACTTCGCGTGAAGCAATCAATGAACATGTGGCCTATGCCGTATTATCAATGATGAAGGGTGTGGTAACACGTGGAACTGCGGGACGTTTGCGTTATGCTGACGGATATGGAGGAATTCTCTATCCAACTGCTGGAAAAACAGGAACAACTCAAAATAACTCAGATGGTTGGTTTGTTGGCTTAACTCCTGATTTAGCAACAGGCGTTTGGGTTGGTGCTGAAGAACGTGGTGTGCGTTTTAAATCAACTGATTTAGGGCAAGGAGCACGAGTCGCCTTACCGATTTATGGCTATTACATGAATAAGGTTTACAAAGATCCGAAAATAGCATTATCCACAACTGATTTCGATAAACCAGCTGGTTTTGATGATAGTATGATGAACAATACAGGAGAAGAATGGTCACCGGCTTTAGATGAAGTTGAACCTGAAACTCCAGAAATACAGATTTAGCACGACATGAATAAAGTGGTTAGCGGAGTTGAAGAAGCTCTTACAGGAATTGAAGATGGAATGACCTTAATGTTAGGAGGTTTTGGTTTGTGCGGAATTCCCGAAAACTCAATTGCAGAATTAGTAAAGTTGGGAATCAAGGACTTGACCTGCATCTCTAATAATGCAGGAGTCGATGATTTTGGTTTGGGACTCCTCCTTCAACACAAACAAATTCGCAAAATGATTTCTTCCTACGTGGGTGAAAACGATGAGTTTGAACGTCAAATGCTTTCTGGTGAATTGGAAGTAGATTTGATTCCTCAAGGTTCATTGGCAGAACGCTGTAGAGCTGGTGGTGCTGGAATTCCTGCTTTTTTCACTCCTGCAGGTTTCGGAACGGAAGTCGCTGAAGGAAAAGAAGTACGCATCTTTAATGGAAAACCACATATTTTGGAAAGCGCACTTACTGCTGATTTCGCGATTGTCAAAGCATGGAAAGGTGATACTGAAGGAAATTTGGTGTTCAAAGCTACAGCTCGTAATTTTAATCCCATGATGGCGATGGCAGGAAAAATAACCATTGCGGAAGTGGAAGAATTGGTTCCGGCTGGTGAAATTGATCCTAACTTCATCCATACACCAGGCATCTTTGTACAACGCATTTTCCAAGGGAAATCTTTCGAAAAACGCATTGAACAACGCACTGTTCGATCACGGAATTAAAAACGTGTCTTTCATCCGCAAACTTTTTACATCACAGTCGTTTTATCTATGGTTAGTCTGTATAGCATTGATAAGCTATGCACTACTTCGCGCATGGTTTGTTGCTCCTTTGCATGATGAAAACGCAACGTTTTACCATTTTATAGAAACAGGAGCAATTTGGGGAAAGGGCGCACTGTTGGATGCGAACAACCATTTATTAAACAGTTACATCGGTCGCTTTTTTTACACCCATTTTGGCGAACATTATTTTCTTTTTCGTTTGCCTTCTGCGCTGTCTATCGGCATTTATTTTTGGGCCATTTGGAAATTAACGGTCACTTTTCCAATAAATTGGCAACGATGGCTCGTAACGTTAGCAATTGTGTGTATTCCTTTTGTGTTGGATTACTTTTCCTATACGAGAGGTTATGGCTTAGCGATCTGTTTTTTTAGCTGTGCACTTTACTTTTTGCAACGCTGGCTGTTTGAATCAAAAGGCTGGTTGTTGTTCGTTTTGATTGGTTGTTTATTGCTTTCAGTTAGTGCCAATCTAACATTTCTGGTTTCAGCAATTTTACTCATGAGTTACGTGTTGTTTTATTCGCTCATGCGCTTTAAATCGTTGAATCGTTGGCAATTATTGAGTGTTTTGATAGTTATCCTCCTCTTTGTTCTAGGCATAAAACCGTTGCTAGGATTTAGTTTCGAGTTGAAAGACGTAGGTGCTTTGTATTATGGAAGTTTAGACGGATTTTGGATCGTTACGGGCAAAACATTGTGCAAATATGTGCTGTTTTACGATGTCAATTGGCTCAAATGGGCTGTTTGTTGTGTTGCATTAATCTGTGGTGTCCTGGTTCTACAATTAATCAAACGACACAAATGGAATACTTTTCTTCAACGTCCAGAATCATGGGGAACTTACCTGATTGTTGGAAACGTGTTAAGTATCTTGTATTTGGCGAAAGTAATGCTCGTTAACTACCCAGAAGATCGAGCAGCCATGTATTTTATACCACTTGTTTTATTGGTGTTCGGGGCAGTTGTTGGTCAATTTAAACGCTTGCAATTTTTCTTGCTCATACTGCTGTTTTTTCCCATTCATTTTTTGCTACAATTGAATCTGAGCACATCCGTTTTTACACCAGATCAGCGTATGAGTTTCGCTTTTTACCATAAAGTACGTCAGCAATTAAAACAGAATGATCGCTTGTGTGTGGATCCTATTCAACAACTCAATTGGGCACATTTTGAACGGGAATACCAGAAAAAACCACATTTTGCAGTAGCGCAACGAACGCATGAAGGTGGATATGATGTGCTAATTACAAATACTATTTTTCCTACAGATTCTGAGTTCAAAAAGAACTACACTCAATTGGCCATTGATTCGGATAATGGAATGGTAGCTTATCAAAAACGGATCAAAAACGCATCTGCAAGTCGCCATCTAATTGTGGCATCAAACTATGTTGGTACGGATGAATTTATACCATTATGGACTGACTCAACCATCACGAATTGGGTCGATAAACGGAATTCTTACCTTTTTTCCGGTGAGATTAAAATCGATACCTGTTACCGCGATTTGCAATTGGTGGTCACAACTGAAGATAGTACTGGACAAACGGTTTTATTAGACAGTTTTAATTTTAGGTGGTATTTAGGAGAAAACAAACAAGTATTTCGCTTTGAATTCCCTTATACTAGAAGACCTTTAAGCGAACAAGAAACCAAATTGAAAGTGTATATTTGGAATCCAGAAAGACATCTTGTTAAGATGAAGAACGGTTTGATTAGAGTGATTTTTGATAAATAAATAGTCATGGCATTAGATAAAAATGGTATTGCAAAACGCATAGCACAAGAATTGAGAGACGGTTGGTATGTCAATTTGGGAATCGGAATCCCCACACTCGTTGCGAATTTTATTCCTGAGAGAATAGAAGTGGAATTTCAATCTGAAAATGGCGTACTTGGAATGGGACCTTTTCCGTTTGAAGGAGATGAAGATGCCGATTTAATCAACGCTGGTAAACAAACAATTACAACCCTTAAAGGAGCCGCGTTTTTTGATTCTGCCATGTCGTTTGCAATGATTCGTGGACAACATGTGCAATTGACGGTGTTGGGAGCAATGGAGGTTTCACAAAACGGCGATATTGCAAACTGGAAAATTCCCGGTAAAATGGTGAAAGGAATGGGTGGAGCAATGGATTTAGTGGCTTCAGCAGAAAATATCATTGTGGCGATGATGCATTCCAATAAAGCAGGTGAATCGAAAATACTGAAAGCGTGTACTTTGCCGTTAACTGGTGTGGGTTGCGTGAAAAAAGTAGTGACCGAATTGGCTGTCTTGGAAATCAAAAACAACCAATTTCACTTAATTGAACGCGCACCTGGTGTGAGTGTGGAAGAAATCGTCTCCAAGACGGAAGGCGATCTGGTTGTTCCAGAATTTGTTCCAGAAATGCAATTGTAATCAAGTTTCTGCGTTAATTGGTTGAACTATTAATATGAAGCTTAAAACAATTTCAACTTTTTCCTTAAAAGTATCAGGATTACTGATAAGCCTTTTTTACCTCTTGTGGATGAATTGGCACAATCAAATACCTGTAGATGCTGGTGATGGATTGATTCATTATTCCATTGCAAAACAATCGTGGGTAGAACCCCATTACTTTATTGATCATTGGGGAAAACCCTTGTTTACGCTGTTGTCTTCAGGATTTGCGCAAATTAGTTTTGCTTGGTATACCGCATTCAATTGTTTGGTATTTGCCTTTACGTGTTTCTTTGCCTTTAAACTCTTTCATCAATTCAAATTAGGTTTTGTTTACTACATCCTATTTCCAATTTTGTTGGTGTGTGTGCCAGATTATGTCTATTGCGTATTGGCGGGTATGACAGAACCTTTATTTGGATTGTTACTTGTAGCTGCGATTTATTTAGCATTTAATCAGAAATGGATTCTATTTGCAATTGTTGTTTCGTTGATGCCTTTTTCTCGCAGCGAAGGAATGCTCGTTGTCCTTTTAGGTCTTGTATTGCTTCTTTTTGTGATGGAATGGAAAGCAATTCCTTTTTTGGCATTCGGATTTGTCATTTATGCGATTATAGGTGGGGTGTTTTTTGACTCATTTTGGTGGTACTTAGATTCTCCTTACCCAGAAGATAGTATTTATGGTTCTGGTCCATGGTACCACTATATAATGACTTGGGCCAATCATTTTGGGCTCATTACGTTATTCCTTTTTCCATTTGGAATGTTTGGCTGTTATGTGGCTTGGAAAAAAAGATACACCAACCATTTTGCTCCTATTTTCTTATTTGGAATGGCAGTTTGGGCTGGAATTATTGCGGTTCATAGTATTTTTTGGACTTTCGGAATGCAAGGTTCAGCAGGATTGACACGTATAGCTAGTCTTGGATTACCAGTTGCCTTATTGTTTATTCTAATTGGTTGTCATTTCGTAACCAGAGAATTGAATAAGATCCCTCATATAGCAATGAGTATTTTGCTGCTCTTGTTGATCAATAAAGAGCTCTCAGAGTTGTTATATCCTATAAAAGCGAATCCCTTTGAGGCTGAATTGATTGAAGCAGCAGTATTTGCTGAAAAAAATTACCCCAATGAGCGGATTTACTATTTTCACCCGATCATACCTTGGAAATTGAATTGTGGTGTAAAAGACACACATTCAAGGCTTGAACAGAAATACTTTAACGGGCATCTTGATGTCGTAATGGGATTAAAACCGGGTAGTTTGGTCATTCGAGACCCGCAATTTGGTCCTGTTGAACAAGGATTAACCTTAGCATTAGTTGAAGAAGCTAAACACAAGTTAATTCCTATAAAAGTGATCACTACAAAATTGCCCTACACCGTTTATACTGGTGAAAAGGTTCAAGTTGTTGTCTATCGTGTTGCGCCATGAACTTCTGCTGAAATATTCGTTAAACAAATTATATTCCGCATCTTTGAACCCGCTTAACGGAAACGGATGCTTCAAACAAACAAAAAATGATTAATAAATTATCTATTTTAATTCCTGCTTACAACGAAGGACCAACCATACACTTGATTCTAAACAAAGTAAATGCGGTTGAATTACCTCATGGAATTGTCAAAGAAATAGTCATTGTTAATGATTGTTCCAAGGATAATACGGTAGAAAAAGTAGAAGAATTTATGGCTGCTCATCCAGAAATGGATATTCGTTTTTTTTCGCAGGAAGTCAATAAAGGAAAAGGAGCTGCTATTAATCGCGCCATTCAGGAATGCACAGGAGATTATTTGATCGTCCAAGATGCAGATTTGGAATACGATCCAGAAGAATACAACTTGTTATTGAAACCCGTTTTTGTTGACAATGCAGATGTTGTTTATGGTTCCCGTTTTGTTGGACACCATCCCCACCGTATTTTGTTTTACTGGCATTCCATCGGAAATAGATTCTTAACGCGTTTATCCAATATGATGACCAATCTGAATTTAACAGATATGGAAACGTGTTACAAATTGATTCGATCGGATATTGCTAAAAAGATCAAGATCAAAGAAAGTCGATTTGGTATTGAACCTGAAATCACGGCAAAATTAGCACGCATGAAACCTATTCGTATTTATGAAGTGGGAATTTCGTACTATGGTAGAACCTATGATGAAGGAAAGAAAATTGGCTGGAAAGATGGTTTTAGAGCGATTTTCTGCATTTTCAAATACCGCTTTTTTGATTAATTAAAGTGCTGTTTTCCAGTAGCTTCTTCCTTACATTTTTCTTACCAATAGTACTGCTCAGTTATTGGTTGGCTCCCAATCGTTTCAGAAATCCATTATTGCTTTTCATCAGTTTATCCTTTTATGCTTGGGGTGAACCGTTGTTTGTATTTGTGCTCATCTGCATGACAGCTTTGAACTTTTGGATCATTCGTCAATTGGATCAAGCAACAAACCGTAAACGTTGTTTAGTTGGCTATCTGGTGCTCAATATCGGGTTTCTGGTTGCATTTAAATACGTCAATTTTATTGTTGCCAATCTTGGTTATCTAGCTGGACAAACGGTTCCCAATGATTTCCCTGTCATACCGCTTCCATTGGGGATTTCATTTTATGCTTTTCATGCCATTACGTATGGGATAGATGTGTATCGGCGAACATTTTCTGCACAAAACAGAATAGACGATTTCGCGCTTTACCTCTTTTTATTTCCGCACCAAATTGCTGGTCCGATTGTGACCTATCAAACCATTGCAGCCGAAATACAAACACGGACATTTAACGTGTCTTACATCACCGAAGGAATGTACCGATTTACGATTGGGTTGGCAAAAAAAGTAATCCTTTCCAATGGTTTGATTTTGTTGCTTAAATCCTGTAAAGAACAGCAATTAATTCATGACTCTTCCACACTTGTTTGGATTGAAATAGTAGCCTATACACTGCATATTTACTTCGATTTTTCTGGTTATTCTGATATGGCAATAGGCTTAGGGCGCATCTTTGGTTTTCATTTTCCTGAAAATTTCAATAAACCTTATACATCAAAAAGTATCACCGAATTTTGGCAACGCTGGCATAAGAGTTTGGGCTATTTTATGAAAAACTACTTATATATTCCGTTGGGAGGCAATCGCTTGAGTGCTAAAAGAACTTATTTTAATCTGTTCATTGTCTTTTTCCTGAGCGGATTATGGCACGGTGCTTCATGGAATTTTGTTCTTTGGGGAATGTTTCATGGTTGTTGGCTGATCATAGAGCGATTGTTTTTAGGGAAATTATTACAGAAAGCAGGAATAATAAGCGTTCTATGGACGATTTTGTTAGTGATGCATGGTTGGGTTTTTTTCCATGAAGTTACGTTGACTGATTCCATTTCTACTTTCAAATTATTGTGGAGTTTTGACTTCCAATCCATTCCAATTGTCAATCATGCCAATTATTTTATGTTCCTTTTAGCCATAGGAATTGGATTAATTGTGCTCGAATTTTTCCCGGTTTTGAGTCGCTGGCGTTTAACATGGACACATTCTGAAAAAGGTGTTTTCCAACTCTCACGTGCAGTTTGGATGGTACTATTGTATGTGTTGAGCTATGCATATATTGTTGCTGGAAGTTACAATCCATTTATTTACTTTAATTTTTGAGGATGAAACGCTGGCCAACAATTTTTGGAATAATCATCGTAATTGGGCTACTCATTCCAATGTCGCAACAATTTTTTGGGGTTATATATGTGCGACCTTTGCACGGAGTAACATCACCAGATACAACGAAGATTTCCTACTCTTGGTGGAATCGTGATCTTCAAAAGCGATTAGAAACGTATGCAACAGATTCACTTGTACTCCATCCTGCGTGTGTTCGGTTGCGGAATCAGTTTGAATATACCTTTTTTGATAAACTCAATGCGCTTGATATCTATGAACATCATGGGATTTTTTATCGTTATAGCTATTCTACTTATAACGAAGCAAATGCCTATGTTGGTAATGAGAAAATTCAACGACAGGTTCAATTATTGGCGCACTATCAGCGTTTGTTGAATCAAGATAGTATTCCAATTTATGTGCTGATTACGCCTTCTAAGTTGCATTTTTACAAGGCGCAATTACCAGCTTATAATCAAACAAATTCGCAGTTAACAAATGTGATTCAATACAAAAAAGCACTTGTAAAAGCTGGAATTCGTGTATTGGATGCTGATGCTTGGTTTTTGGAAGAAAAACAACAACAATCGATCAGTTTGTTTGGGACTGGTGGTGCTCATTGGACACTGTATGGTGGCGCGTTGGCGTTTGATTCATTGATAAAACGCATCAATCGTGATCAGTTGACAGATTTTCAGCGAGTAACCTTGGCCGTTTCTAAAGAAGACAAAATTTATTCTGAAGACATGGATATTGTCGGTTTGAGTAACTTACTATTTCCGCCAGAAGATCATCAATTGCGCTTAATTCATTTTCCAACACCTAAGCAACTTAAAAAACGTCTAAACCCCGTTGTGATTAGTGATAGTTATTTTCATGTGATCGCTTGGACACCTTTACACGCACAAGTGCTCGATCCAAAAACGCCATTCTATTATTACTTTCATACACGTTTCACACAACAATCAAGTAACCCGAAATTCACCAACAAAACCGTTCAGCAAGACATTAAAAACGCTGATTGTATTATTATCATTACTGATATTCAAAACATGGAGCAATTTGGTTTTGGATTCATTGAACAGTACATTCAAAAAACATTATTAAAGTAAGTTTTCAGTAATGGGTGCGTGATATTTAAGCAACCTTTTTGACTCTTACGCCGAATTTTTAAAAACTCAATCGTTGACACTTGACGAATCAATCGGTTTGCCACCAATTCCGCATTTTTCGCACCCTTTTTGCTTCTTTCTCCCCAAAACTCCAAAAGCACGATAACCCAAATAGAAGAGTGCAGCAGCAAGAACGATAATCACTAAAACAGTTTGCATCAGCTGAGCATTTGATAAGCAATGAATGCACCAAGATACGCTAAAATGCCCATGTACCCAAGTTGAATGAGCGGCCATTTCCATGATTTGGTTTCGCGTTTCACAACAGCAAGTGTAGCCATACATTGCATCGCAAAGACATAGAAAACCAATAACGAAACACCACTTGCAAGCGTATAAACAGGTTTTCCATCAGCATAACGCTCTTTTTTCATGCGATCTATTAGTGGTTTGGGATCTTCGTCTTGTTGATGAACGCTGTAAATAGTTGCCAATGAACCAACAAAAACTTCACGAGCAGCAAAAGAGGTGAGGAGTGAAATGCCCATTTTCCAATCATAACCTAATGGACGAATTACGGGTTCAATCCCCTTTCCTAAAATCCCCATAAAGGAATGTTCCAATTTCGCCGAAGCAACTTGATCCTCGTAATGCAACGTATTTTGTGCTGTTTTTTCAGTTGGAACAGGGATTTTTGCTGCGGCTTTTTCCATTGCCTCACCGGGGCCAAATGAGGCCATTGCCCAGAGAATAATAGAAATAGCAAGGATAATTTTACCAGCGTCAGTGACAAATATGCGGACTTTTTGAAATACTTGAACGCCAACATTTGCCCAACGTGGCGATTTGTAGGGTGGTAATTCCAATAAAAAAACACTCAAAACCGTACTTTTTCGGAAAAATTGTTTGATAACGAGCGCCACTAATAAAGCCGAAATTAATCCCAACGCATACAATCCAAAAAGAACCAATCCTTGTACATTTAGAAATCCGAAGATTTTTGTGTCAGGAATTACCAATCCAATTAACAAAGTATACACGGGAATTCGCGCACTACAACTCATCAGTGGTGCAACAAGTATGGTTGTTAATCGTTCATTCCAAGATTGGATGGTTCGTGTGGCCATTACGCCTGGAATTGCACAAGCGGCACTTGAAATAAGGGGAACTACACTTTTTCCGTTCAACCCAAATGGCCGCATCAATTTATCCATGATGAAAACCACCCGCGCCATGTAGCCGGTTTCTTCTAAAATGCTAATCAAGAAAAACAACAAGGCTATTTGCGGAATAAAGATCGCTACGCCGCCAATTCCAGGAATGATTCCTTCGGTTAATAATCGGGTAAACAATCCCTCGGGAAGGGTGTAGGAAACCCATTCAGAAAGCTGAGAAAAACCCATTTCTATCCAGTCCATCGGGTAGGATGCTAGGGAAAAAACGGATTGAAAAATAAGGAGTAAAATGGTAAAAAAGAACAGGTAACCAATAACAGGGTGTACCAACCAGCGGTCCAATTTGGAAGAAAATTGAGCGTTTTTTGTTGCTTCTTTTAGTTGAACGGCATCTTTTACGATCTTCTTCAACTGGTCATACCGAAGATTCGTGTCAATGCTTTGTTCATCTGTGTTTTTAATAGAAATAAGCGATCCACTTCTTACAAAAGGTGTAGTTGCGCGTTGAAAATCATTAGTTGCAAGTGTTTCAAGCAAGGTATTCATTCCAGTTCCTATTCGAGCATTACTGCGAATGAGTTTCGTTGCTGGAAAATGAGCTTGTAAAAGTTCTGTATTGATGTTTAATCCATTTCGGGAAGCCACATCCGTCATATTTAGCAATAAGATTGTTGGAATTCCTAAATCATAAATCTGCGTAAACAACAATAAATTGCGCTCTAAATTGGAAGCATCTACCACTACAATAGCAAGATCTGGATACTCTGGATGAGTAGGATCACCAATTACTTGATAAACGACTTGTTCATCTTCTGATCGTGGATAAATGCTATACGTTCCTGGAAAATCAACAATCTGTACCTTCTCCGAACCAATAATCAATTCCCCCGATTGTTTGTCAACCGTTACACCAGGGAAATTACCAACCCGTTGTTTTAATCCAGTTAATCGATTAAAAATGGAACTTTTTCCTGTATTTGGATTCCCGAAAAGGGCAATTTTTCTCATGCGACCCGGTCTTCGATTTGGATTAACCGCGCTTCATCTAATCGCATGGATAATACATAACCGTCTACATCAACAGCAATTGGGTCACCAAATGGAGCTTTAAATAATATCTGAACATCCTTTCCAACATACAATCCCATTTCCAATAATTTGGGTTTGAGTGCGCTATCAGTAATTCCTGTAACGATTGCATGTGTACGGATGGCTGCTTGTGCGAGCGTTTTCATGTGCTTACTTTTCAACGTATGTAACACGCAAAGGTACTTCAAATGAAACCAATGCAACATACCACAAAAAGGGTATTTTAGTACAATAATGCATCTTCATTGTAAATGCAAATTTGTAGTTTTGATAACGAAAAATGATCACGCAGTAAAAGGATTCAATGCGCAAAGTAATACTACAACTAGTTTCAAACAGATTTGAAAAGCACCTCTTTTTGATTTTGGTATGTTTTTTTTTAATTGTCAGTAAAACAACCTGTTTTGCAGTTCAAAAAAATCGAGAATCAAACGAAGTTGTTTTCAAGGACGACGCATATTATATTGAACAAAAACTCAATGAAGCCCAAAAACTAACGCAATTAAATGATGATAAAGCCTTAAAAATCGCACTTAGTGCTTACGAACGGTCGAAACGATTAAAAAACAATGATTTAATAGGTACATCAGAAAATATTATTGGGAATATTTATTGGTATTCTGGAGATTATTCAATTGCATCGGATTTTTATTTTCGGGCATTAAAGAGTTTTGAGAAAACAAACAATCGTGCAAATATTGCCAATTCTTACCGAAATATTGGTTGGATCTATTTGGGTCAAAAGAACTTTAAAAAGGCAGAAGATTATTTTATTCGATCGTCAAAATCATACAAAAAGCTGAATCTTGAGCATGAATACATGATTAGCCTCGATGATTTAGGCAATTTGTACTTGACGAAAGGAGATTTGATGAAAGCGTTACAATGCTGTAAATTATCCTATAACATTGCTAAAAAAAGAAATGAGAAAATAGCTGCTGGAACCACAACTGGCACAATTGGTTCAATTTACTTAAAGTTGAAAAACTATGAAAAAGCGAAAGAATCATTCGAAACGTCGATTTCAATTTTATCCAAGTACCCGACGCAAGGATACAACTTGTGTTTAAGTCAAATCGGAATTTCAAAAATATTGCTGTATGAAAAAAAGGATGCTGAAGCATTGACCTATACAAATAGTGCGATCGATCTTTCAAGAAAAGGAAACTATAATTCTGAACTTGCTGAAGCATATTTACTAGCGTCAAAAATCTATAAGCAGCTCAATAAATTTGACAAAGCATACGAAATGAGTATGATGTATTCTGAAACAAAAGACAGTCTACAGCTAATGAATAATAGAGATTTTATCAAAGAAATTGAAAACAAGCACAAAATTGAAGAAGATAGATTGCAGATTCAGAACTTAGAGCAAAAGGGAAAATTAAATGAAGCAAATCTAGAGCGGGAACAAACGTTCAAAGCCTTCTTAATCGTAATAATTGTATTGATTTTTATATTCGGTGTCTTTTTAGTTCGTTCAATTTTCATCAAGAAAAAGGCAAATAAATCGCTTTCAGAAGCTTATTTAATCATAGAAGAAAAAAACAAAGATATTTCAGATAGTATTGACTATGCGCAACACATTCAACACGCTAGGCTTCCATTAATTGAGAATTTAAAAATTGGCTTTGATGATGTGTTGGTTTATTATGTTCCTCGTGACATTGTAAGTGGAGATTTTTATTGGTATGACAAACGACCAGATGGTTCCGTTTATTTTGTTTGCGCAGATTGTACTGGTCATGGAATCCCTGGAGCTTTCATGTCCATGATAGGAATTGATGGATTTAATTACACAATCTTAGAACGAGCCATTCAAAATACAGGTGAAATTTTAACCCATGTCAATCAATTTATCAAAGACTCATTGAATCAAGAACATGAATCAACGAAAAGTAAAGATGGAATGGATGCAGCGATCATTGCATTGAATTCTGAAAAAACTGAATTGAATTATTCAGGAGCAAATCGTCCACTTTACCTGATTCGAAATGAAGAACTGATTGAATTCAAACCCGATAAACTATCCATAGGTGGAAATCACTTAAGTGAATTTCAATTTAGTCAACAAACAATTAAGCTTGAAAAAAACGATTGTTTTTACCTTTTCTCAGATGGGTATGTTGATCAATTTGGAGGTGAAAAGGGCAAAAAATTCATGACCAAACAATTCAAAGCATTACTGTTGTCAATTCATAAAAAACCAATGGCTCAACAAGAGAAAATCATTCGCGAAACATTTGAAAAATGGACATTGGATCATTCGCAAGTGGATGATGTTTTAGTTGTTGGTATCAAAGTTTAAGAACGCTAACTATTTCATGAGTTTTCCCCGAATTTTTTCAATACTCAATGCATGTAAACTCCCAATATGTGAAGTTGTCACGGGTGTTTTTTGCTCATGGTCTGTTTTTACTTGTTGACCAACTTCTACATAAGCTTCCCGGAACGAATGACCGTTTTGAACCAATTTAGCAACTGCATCAACACTAAAAATGCCTGAGTATGTCGGATTTGATAAATCAATCTGTTTCACTTCTAACTGCGGCATCATATACTTGAGCAAGTCTAAAATCAAATGTGATTGATCGATCGATCGAAAAAGTGGTTCTTTCAATAATTGAAAATCGCGGTGGTATCCCGACACCAAATTTCTAGTAATTGCGTTGATTTCTGAGGGAATTGCGCTTAATTGATTGGATTTTGCACGAATCAATTCAAATACATCTGGATTTTTCTTGTGTGGCATGATGCTACTTCCCGTTGTCAGCGAATCTGGAAAGGAAATAAAACCGAAGTTTTGACACAGCATCCAAACACAATCGTTCGCTAATTTAGCTGTAGTTCCGCCCAATTGTGCCAACGAAAAAGCAACTGTTTGTTCCAGTTTACCGCGGTTCAATTGTGCGGCAATCGGATTGATTTTGAGTGCAGAAAAACCCAAGCCATCTGTTGTGTGTTCTCGGTCAATCGGAAAAGTTGAACCATAACCAGCTGCTGTTCCCAATGGGTTTTGATCGGCTAATTGATAAGCGCAATGCATCAATTGTAAATCATCAGCCAAACATTCTGCATACGCCGATAACCACATTCCAATACTAGACGGCATGGCAACTTGTGTATGTGTGTAGCCAGGAATGTAATCGAACTCATGTACTAATGCTTTATCACAGAGAATGTTTCCCAACAACCGTGTTTTTTCCATTAAATGGGTGATCGCATCTTTCAAATACAATTGAAGAGCTGTTGCAACCTGATCATTGCGCGAACGGGCTGTATGTACTTTTTTACCTGTTTCCCCGTACCATTCCGTCAACCGAAATTCAATGTAGGAATGAATGTCTTCCATTTCTGTTGGAATCTCAAATTCTTCCTGAGAAACGATCGTTTTTAATCGGTTTAATCCTTCGATTAATTGATGGTGTTCTGCTTCACTTAGCAATCCAACTGAAAACAACATGTTACTATGCGCAAGTGTTCCTTGCACATCAAATGGAGCTAATCGTTTGTCCATTTCACGGTCATTTCCAACGGTAAATGCATGAACTTCTGCTGAAGTAAAAGCTCCTTTATCCCATAATTTCATATTGCAATTGTTTTATGAACGTTTTGTAGAGGTCTATTCCACGTTCTAATTCGTATTCATAAATGTATTCGTCTGCAGTGTGTGAGCGTTCCGATTCGCCAATCCCTAATTTGATAGATGGCCATGGCATCAGAGCTTGATCGCTCATGGTAGGTGATCCATAACAACTGATTTGTAATGCTGTTGCGGTCTTTTGAAGCACATGTCCAGCAGGTAAAGAGGATGGCGATAAACGCATAGAACGTGCGACTAATTTAGAAGAACAAATTGCTTGTAATTCTTCCAAGATTTGTATGTGTGTATAATATTCGTTTAAGCGTACATCAATCGTAAATCGACATTCATCTGGAATAACATTGTGTTGTGTTCCACTATTGATCATTGTTACATTCGTGTTCACTGGACCTAGTAAATCGGAGTAGTTCGTAAAGCAATACGATCTAATTTTTTGAATGTCATCCAATGCCAGATAAAGCGCATTTTTTCCTGAGTTTCGAGCAGCATGTCCCGCTTCACCTGTCGCAATGGCATCAATGACCAACAATCCTTTTTCAGCAATGGCAATTTTTCCGCCAGTTGGTTCGCCCACAATCGCCATGTGAATCGTTCCTAATTTGTCTCGGATCAATTCAAATCCATTTACACCACTGTTTTCTTCTTCAGCTGATGCACAAAACACGAGGTTGAAGGGAAGTTTTTGGTGATGAAAATGGAGAAATGTATGCAACAATCCAATCAAAGAAGCACCCGCATCATTGATTCCCAAACCAATGAGTTGATTTCCCTTTTGTGTAAATTGATAAGGAGGGTATGTCCATTCTTTTCCCGGTTTTACTGTATCTAAATGGGAATTGAGAAGCACAGTTGGATGTGCTTGTTCAAAATGGGTTGACGTGGCCCAAACATTATTGTTCAATCGATTTGTTTGAATTCCACAAAATTGCAGCCGTTGTTCCATCCAATCTGCAACAGCATGTTCTTGTCCCGAAAGTGATGGAATGTTAACCAATTCTATTAAATCAGCTAAAGCGCTTTTCATTGGATCACGAGTTTGGTTCCTGAATGAAGCTGGTCGAATCGGCTAATGTGAACCGTTTTTGCACCTAATTTCAAGGCATTTATTCCACATTCGAGTTTGGGCAACATGCCTGAATGAATGGCCCCTTCTTTTTTCAAATGTTCGATTTTTTCTTCTGATAGTATTGCTATTACTGAGTTTTCATCAGAAATATCGCGCAATACTCCTCCAAATTCAAAGGCATAAATCACAGAAACTTCACCCATTTCTTGCAGTACTTTCGAAAGAAAAAGCGTGATGGAATCGGCATTGGTGTTCAGCAAACTGCCCGAATCAATATCATAACTCAAGGCGCTAATCACTGGACACATTCCATCCAACAACAAATTACGGAGCAGTGGAGCTAATTCAGAATCGAATAGAGGATCACCCACCCAACCAAAATCAATGGGATGTACTGATCGTTTTTTTGCAGGGATTAGTTTTCCATCAGCACCAGATAATCCAATTGCTTGAACCCCCAAATGTTGTAAACCTGCCACCAGTTGTTTATTGATACCGCTGTAAACTAGTGTTGCAATCTCCAGTAATTCCGCAGAAGTAACGCGTCGACCATCGATGAATTCGGAAGTAACACCGAGTTTTTTTGCCCAATTGCTCGTTGTTTTTCCGCCACCATGAACAAGGATTTTTCTTCCTTCTATTGCTTGGAATGCAGTTAAAAATGCACTACGATGTTGTGGATTTTCTAAGATTGTACCACCTATTTTTATAATCGTTGTTTTCATGCTGAAAGGATTTCATGTAAAACCGCTTGCGCTGCCCAAATACGGTTTTCAGCTTGTGTATAGACAATGGATTGATCGATGACTTCATCGGTTGCAACCACATTTCTGCGAATCGGTAAACAGTGCATGAACGATCCGTTGTTGGTCAGCTTCATTTTTTGTTGGTCAATTGTCCAGTGATCAAATCCTTCCAATCGTTGTCCGTAATGCGTTACGCTGCTCCAATTTTTGCAATACACAATATCGGCATTCGCAAGCGCTTCTTCTTGATTGTACGTTACCGTTGCATAGTTTGCAAATTCTTGATCCAATTCATAGCCGGGAGGATGCGTTAACCACACATCTGCATCTAAAAAGTGTGACCATTCCAAAAAAGAATTCACCACTGCTTGGGGCAAACATTTTGGGTGAGGGGCCCACGTAACGGCAATTTTTGGTTTGCGCAAACCCAATTCTGCAATGGTGGCAACATCTGTCAATGATTGTAAGGGGTGACGAATTGCCGATTCCAAAGAAATAACAGGTTTAGTGCTATACTGAAGACACGCTTTGAGAATTTTTTCGTTGTAATCTTCCGTTTTGGAAGTCAATGATGGAAATGAACGAACCGCTAAAATATCGGTGTAAGAACTTAAAACACGAATCGCATCTTGAATATGTTCTTGTTCATCTCCGTTCATGATAGCACCAGGTTCGGTTTCTAATTTCCAAGCTTGATTCACATCTAGAACTGAAACAGTCATGCCTAAATTGTAGGCTGCCGCTTGCGTGCTCATGCGTGAACGTAAACTTGGATTGAAAAAGAGCATGGATAGATTTTTACCAACTCTGAATAATGGCTGTTGTGTGTTCTTCATTTTCAGCACTTTTTCAATTAATCGGGGGACATCTTGAACGTCAGAAACAGCCGTAAATTGATTCATTTTCATGCGTTTTCAAGTAAGTTGTTTGTTACTAAAACGGTTTCAAATGTTGATAGAAACTCTTCCATTTCTTCCTGTTTAATCGTCAATGGAGGTAATAAGCGCAAGGTAAAAGGGCAAGCGGAAGAACCAGTTACTATTCCAGCTAAGAGCAGTTGTTCTTGGATGACGGTGGCTTTGATTTTCAACCGAATTCCAAGCATAAGTCCACGACCACGAATTGCTTCTACGCCATCGATTTCAAGCAGTTTGTTTTTTAATAGTTCCCCAGCTTCACGTGCTTTTTCCATCCATTTACCTGCTTCCAACTCATCCAAAACGGCTTTCATGGCAGCGCACGCAAGGTAACTTCCACCGAAAGTTGTTCCCAATTGTCCTTTTATGGCTGGAATTTTTTCATGAACCAAGACTCCAGCAACTGGAAAGCCATTCCCAATTCCTTTTGCCATGGTGACTAAATCAGGTATGATGTTCCAGTGTTGAAATGCAAAATAGGTTCCCGTTCGACCACAACCACTTTGAATTTCATCGGCAATCAATAACGTTTCGGTTTTTTGACAGGTTGTTTTTAAAACATTCCAAACAGCTTCACTTGCTTCAAAAACGCCTGCAACTCCTTGAATTCCTTCAATGATAACGGCAGCATATTCGCGTGTTAAAAGCAATTTTTTTAAACCTTCAGCATCATTCAAATCAACAAAATCTTGCGTTAGCATTTCGCCATAAGGTGAACGAATACTCGCATTATCTGTCACAGCGAGCGCGCCAATTGTTCGACCGTGAAATGCGCCTTTGAATGCTAAAATTTTGGATCGTTTGGTATAAAAAGAAGCAATTTTTAAAACATTTTCATTCGCTTTTGCTCCACTATTGCATAAAAATAGATCGTGGTTGTTTAGTCCCGAAATACGTCCAAGAATTTCAGCCAATGTTGCTTGTTCGTGAATCGTAACCGCATTGGAATAATAGGAAATTTGACTCAATTGGTTGGTTAGAGCGCCTGTCCAACGTGGATGATTGTGTCCAATAGAGATAACACCATGACCACCATAAAAATCGAGGAATGGTTGCGCATTTTCGTCTAGTAAAGTTGCGCCATTTGCAGAAACAAAAGCCAGTTTCCAAGGATGGTATACATCAAAATTTTTCATACATAATTCGGTTTAAATTGAAGCCCTGTTGTTTCTGGAAAACCAAAACGGATATTCATGTTTTGAATGGCTTGTCCAGCAGCTCCTTTGAGTAAATTGTCAATGATACTTGTGACGAATAAAACGCCGTCAATCACACGTGGTTGAATCATACAATAATTGGTTCCAACTACTTGTTTTAAATCCAATTCTTCTTCCGTGATAAGAGTAAATGCTGCGTCTTTATAATACGTTTTATAGCATTTGACAGCTTCATCTTGCGACATAGTAGTGGGTGTATATAGCGTTGCAAAAATGCCGCGTGTAAAGGATCCGCGTAAAGGTGTAAACCACAATTTTGGGAAATCCAAATCTCCTTGTTTTTTAGCGGTTTGCTGACCATTGTGAATGAGTTCAAGTTCGTGTTGATGCGCAAAAACCTTGTAACTTGACACATTGTTTTCTCGCCACGTAAAATGACTACTTGCTTGTAATTCTTGTCCTGCTCCAGACGATCCAGTGAGTGCATGAATGTGCCAATCGTTTGCTTGAAAACCAAGTGTTGGAAGCATTCCTAATTGAATCGCTGTAGCAAAACAACCTGGATTGGCAATGCGATTATTCAAGAGTGAACGATTCAATTCTGGTAGACCGTAAACAAATTCCGAACTAGTGCGAAAGTCCATACTCAGATCAATAATCAGCACATTTTCTGAAATGGGATTTTCGGATAAAAACTGTTTGGAAAACCCATGACCACCACATAAAAAGAGGACATCGTAGTTGTTGTTTTCAAATTTGCTAAAGACCAAATCGTTTGGAATCACAGGATCTTTATGAAAAACAGAAACGGATTTCCCGAGTTGACTCGAACTCACAGCTTGAGTAAGTTCTACGAATGGATGACGAGCCAAACAACCGATTAATTCGCGGGCAACATATCCTGCTGCTCCTATGATTGCTACTTTTTTCATATTGGTACCTCTGTTGAAAGTGCATGCCACATCTTTGTTTGCACACAGGTAATTTTGATAAATCCTTTCGCATCTTCGGCTGTCCATGCTGTTGTTCCTTCGCCATAGGCAGCAACTTTGGAATTGAGCAAATCGTTTTTTGAAACAACTCCACACAATTCAAAACGGTGCGGATAAAGCACTACTTCTACCGTTCCTGATACGCGTTGTTGACTTTGAGCTAAGTGTGCTTCCAAATCGCGCATTACTGGATCCATGAATTGACCTTCGTGAAACAAGGTTCCATACCATTCACTTTGCGGTTTTTTGAGTTGCAATTGCCATTTCGTAAGTGTGTGTTTTTCCAGTAATTGATGTGCTTTTATGAGAATGAGTGGAGCGGCTGCTACAAAAGCGATCCGTCCTTTGATTCCAACAATGGTATCTCCCACATGCATGTCACGCCCAATTCCAAACGGTCGTGCTAATTGGTCCAATTGTTTGATCAACTCAACAGGATGGAGCGATTGCCCATTCAATGCTACTGGTTCACCTTTATGAAAATCAATAACAACCGTTTTAGGCTGATTTTCAGTTAGTGGATAGGGCCAAGCAGCAGCTGGAAGTGCTAAATGAGAAGTCAATGTTTCCACACCACCAATACTTGTTCCCCACAACCCTTCGTTGATCGAATAGCTGGCAGATGAAGCGTTAATTGGAACATTCCACTCCTTTAATTGATCTATTTCTGCTTGTCGTGAAAGTTGCAAATCTCGAATGGGCGTAAGAATCCCAATTGTAGGAATGAGTGCCTGAAATACTAAGTCAAATCGCACTTGATCATTTCCAGCTCCTGTACTTCCATGTGCAACAAAATCAACCTTTTTTTCGATTGCTAATGCAGCAATTGCTTTGGCTTGAAAAACACGTTCTGAACTTACTGATAGCGGATAAGAATCGTTTTTTAGCACATTTCCAAAGAGCAGAAATTTCAATCCGTTGGTATAATAATCTGCGCTAACATCAATTGTGGTGTGCGATGTCACTTGCATGGATTGTGCTTTTTCTTCGATTTCAGCAACTTCTTTTTCTGAAAAACAACCCGTGTTGATGAATACAGTATGAACGATGAGATTGATTTCGCGACGCAAATAATGAGCGCAAAATGTGGTGTCTAATCCTCCAGAAAAGGCTAATAAAACGGATTGTTGTGGTGTTGCTATTTTCATGATGTATGCGTATTTTTTTTAATGTGAATGATTGTTTTTGTGCTTTCGTTCGGGTCCAAAAGCATTCCTGTACACAAGCAATGTTTTCTGCCTGTTCGTTTGAGAATGTCATTGTTTACACAACCGCTGCATCCTTTCCAAAACTGTTCATCGTCTGTTAATTCGGAGAATGTAACGGGTTTGTATCCTAAATCGGAATTGATTTTCATGACCGCAAGACTGGTGGTAATTCCAAAGATTTTGGCAGTTGGATATTTTGCTTGTGACAACGCTAAAATCTTGGTTTTGATTTGTTTAGCGAGACCAGTTTTCCTATAGTCTTCGTGAACGATTAATCCAGAATTCGCAACAAATTGTTCGTGTCCCCACGATTCGATGTAACAAAATCCGATTGGTTTTTCGTCAAATAGTGCAATAACCGCCTTGCCTTCGATCATTTTTTGAGTCAGGTATTCTGGCGATCGTTTAGCGATTCCAGTTCCCCGTTTTGTTGCAGCATCTGCCATTAATTGGCAAAAAAAGTCTGCGTGACCAACATGTGAACTGTCAGCCACAACAATAGAAATAGCCATTTCTGTTGTGAATTAAAATGAAATAAATAAAAAGGAATTTTTCAAAACGGCAGAGTACGTAACTCCGCATAACATATCTTTACCCCAAGGGGCGTCTACGTCTTAGAACGACGGATCTTAACTGATATGTTGTTGTTTTTTTCATTGAATGGCACAAAAGTAATGGACTTATTTAGATAAACAACAGAATATCAACGTTTCATAAAATGTTCTTTGTTGGTTTATTTAATAAGAGAAGATAATTAATTGAAATCGAAGCATTTAACTAAATCGATTTTATGTAATTTTTTTAACAAAAACACAATTGTTTGTGGATTCTGAGTGTTGAGTGTGCGTGTTTTTTCACCAGCAGGACTCAAGGATCTCAACTTTTTTAGTGCCATTTGCTTAAATTGGTTTTCGTTCTTCCTTGTTTTCTTTGTGAAAGGTTAAATCTCCTATTAAATACTGAGTTTTCGGGAATTTTCATTTCAAAATGTGGAGGAGTACTTGTTGTTTTTTATAAAAATTATGTATTATTGTGGTGCATAAACAATTGATTACTATTCACATAAACAGCCAATATGACAACACCTTCTACTCAGTCTAAAGTCAGGCTTGTCAACGAAAAGAACAAAGTCACCATTCTTCAGCGTATCGGCGTTATCATGATTATTGCTGGATTACTCGGTCTGATTACCTCTTTGTTCTTTCATTCGGATGTCAGTAAAGATGACCATCCAGATGCAGCATCCGCACCAGTTGCAGCGATCTCTTTTTTCATCACGATGCTTGGCGTTGCTTTCGCGTTCCCGACTATGCTGCGAGGCAAAGAAGGCATCAGCACGATGCGCATTGTTGTGTTCATGATGGCCAATGTGATCTGCATGCTACTGATCAAATTCGGTTGGCAGGTCAACAATTTACAGGAAATCGGGTTAGACGAATGGTGGATGGGCGTGATTGCATTTGTGTTTGGCGCGAAGGCAACGCAGAGTTATTTTGAGAGTAAATTGGCAGTGCCACGTGATACCAAAAATGGTAATCCAACTTCTTTGGGAAATACCCCTGAAAATTCCGCTACAGGAGTCACTTACACACATGCGGAAATTGCCCGATTTGCGGTGGCACAGAACGAGCAAAACCTGCGCATACAATTCCCAAATATTGTTTCTGTCAGTGATACGGTCGATAATCTTTCGAAACCGAATTCGCATGTCGTCGCGTTGTATTTGAAAGATGATAATACCTCGCGCATTCCTGCTCAACTGGAGGCAAAGATGCCAGATGGTAGTGTGCAGAGTATTGCGACGGAGGTGATATCCGAAAGCGGTGATGCAACTCCTCATTTAAACCAGGGGGATACCGTTGCAGATGTCAGAGATGCGAGTTATATCGGTTCCATTTGTTGTGCTGTTCAATCGATTAGCAACCCCTCTATTAAAGGAATTGTTACTTCAGCTCACATCTTCACCCATGGCAATTACGATACGGACAATAATAGTGTTCTCAGTGCTGATCTTCGAAGGGATGTTTTATTAGAGGGCAAAGCACAGGCAAAATGGTTTTATAAACAGATGCTTCCCGATCAGGACTTCATCGTTGCAAAATTGAATGATGGAATATCAGAAGACGATATTACCAATCTCAAACGTTTTAACAACCGCTATTATGATATCACAGACGCAGATGTCCAAAATCGTACAGTCGTTTCGATCCTCGCTCATGGCGGTAAGAAAACGGATGCTTATATTCTGGATAAGAACATCAATTACCCTTTCAAATATGCGAACGGTAGCTTTTTCAAAACAAACATTATTTTGATAGGCAACACTAAAATCCGAAAAAACTCACTTCCTGTTTCTACTAGCGGAGATTCAGGAAGTCCTGTATTTGTGACAATTAACAACGAGGATCACTTAGTCGGAATCTTGTTGGGATCCAATCAAAAATTCACCTTCGTACTGCCGGTGAAAGACACAATCTCTAATGGATTTAATCTCATCTAACATAAATGCTACTATTATGAAGACAACTCTTTCACTACTACTTTTTGTAGGTTTCGTTTGTTTAAATGCAACTGCTCAAACAGGAAAATTCTACATCGAGCTGGATGCCGGGAATAAACCAACGGTGAAGCCTATTGGTAAATCCAACGTAAGCAACAAATATGATACGCTCCAATTGTGTTTTCCAAAGTCTATGGAGAATACGAAAATCACATTCTATGATTCACCTGACAAAGCAATGCCTGTTTTTAAAGATTCGAAGATTGTTGATCTGGCAGATGGGACGGATGAAGACACAAGTATTATAACCATCTTGAAAGTCAACGGCAATTACATAATCGAAGGCAAAACCTCTCCCAATATACCTGAAGATTTCACCATTGCTTTCAATAATAATCACACTTCGGTCTTTCATCTGGGAAAACCATCTGCCTCTGCCCAAACAGGTAAGTTCTATATCGAGCTGGGTGCTGGGAATAAACCAAATGTCAAGCCAGTTGGACAATCCAACATAAGTAACAAATATGAAACGCTCCAATTGTGTTTTCCAAAGTCAATGGAGAATACGAAAATCACATTCTTTAATTCATTTGATAAAGCAACACCTGTTTTTAAAGATAATAAGATCGTTGATCTGGCAAATGGAACATACAAAGACACTAGTATTATAACGATCTCTAAAACCAACGGCAATTATACAATTGCAGATAAAACTTCTCCCAATTTACCTCAAAATTTCACCATTGCTTTCGATAATAATCACACCTCGGTCTTTCATCTGGGAAAACCATCTGTAAACCCTGCCTATCGTCCAGGATATTTGTTATACGATGCCATATACATCAGCGAGCATTGGAAAGCACAAAAAGGAGATACCATCAATTTGATTCTAAAATCGTACGGTATTAAAGATTCAAACGAACTCAAAGCAAACAATTACCTCAACAGTGTTCTCAAAGGACTTCATAAACTACCCAAAGAAGTAGTAGTGGAAGCTCATGGTGCTGGAAATCTAACCATTTCGAGTATGTTGAGTTCCGTTGGCAATCTCGACGTCACCAATTTCGCTGACGGCCTCGCCAAATTCATTGTAGACCGCACGAAACAGGAACTCAACATCGCGTTCTTCAACAAATTCAAAGAAGCTTTGAGCGATCCGAAGTATGTTGACCTGAAAACCGTTTTCCCGGAAACTTACGAAGTATTGATGGTCATTGATAACCAGATTTACAATTACGATGATTATTTGCAGGCAATGCGAAGCGCTTTTGACCGTGATCTTTCAGATTTACCGACCAATCTGCCGTCGATCATCGATAATCATGGTTCCTATTTCGATGCAAATCCCGATCTGAAAGTCATTCTGCAAAGCAGTTTTTACATCGCTCAACAAGTGCAGTTGAAAGAACATCCTGGACAAATGATTGAGAATTATCCAGTAGATGAGTTCATGGGAAGGTCATCCGCATCTGGAAAACCAACGGGAATCAATCAAAACATTGCTTCTTCTTTTAAAACGTTGCAATTGATCTCCAAATCCTTCAAAAGCAAAACTGATTCCGATTCCCTTACACACTACTGGGCAAGCGACACTCTGATCAAAAAGTTGTTCAACGACGACGTTGCTGTAAAAATATATATCGGACTCCTAGAACAACAGGCAAAGAATGAAGCTATAGTTTTTGAAGGAAAGGAGCTTTGGAAAATCATCGACACTTCCTATGCTTTAAAACGCGGCTATGAGGAATACAAAAACCATTTCCGCACAGTTTCTTCAAAAATCCGTGATATTGAGAACGAGATCGATGCTCTCAAAGCAATCGACAAAGATTCCCTAAAGATTGAGAAATACCACGATATCGCTAGTAAAGCACTCGATCTGATGGATCATTTGGTAACGGTCGAAAAAATGCCATACTTCCCAGAGAACCTGAAGATCAAAGAAAAAGCAGGTATCTATATTTATTCAGCCCGCACGGCATCGGATATTGTCATCGACGTCAACAGAAAACAATACGCCTCTGCGATCATGAAAACTGTGATGTTGTACGACACGATCTTCCATAAGGAAGCGGTTGATAGCTTCTCATTGAATTCGTTTGATCAATTGCATAAAACCAATTTGACTCAACAGATAGCACATCTACAACAAAAAACCAGTGTGAAACAACCTAAAAAGGATCGAAGAAAGCTTCAAAAAGCTCAAAGAAAGCTTGAAAATTCTGATGATTATAAACATTTCAAAGAATGGAATGACAGTATTCAAAAAGACATTTCGATGATTTCTAAGTCACTTCTCCAATACGGAACATTTATGGCAACCATGATTGATGCCAAAACATCAGATGATGTCGAAGCTGCCATCGAGGCTGCAGCATTACCAGTTGGATCCGCACGTATCAAACGGGAATCAACATTCAACATCGCATTGAACGCTTATTGTGGTCCGTATATGGGCTATGAGCGTGTCTTTGACCTCGATCCGAAGTGGATGTCAGCCAAGAAAAGCACCATAAACAGTTACGGACTTACTGCCCCAGTAGGAATATCCATTAGCTATGGTGGAAATTATAAAGGGGTGAAAAACCATTCTTCTTACAGCCTTTTCCTATCGGTGATTGACGTCGGTGCTATTGCTTCTTTCCGTTTCAATGACTCAACAACAGAAGTTTTGCCGACTATCCAGCTGAAAAACATCCTTTCACCAGGAATTTTCTTTTCATACGGAATTCCTACTTTGCCAATTTCTGTGAATGCTGGCTGGCAAATGGGACCTCTTCTGCGAAAGGTCGATGCGGAAATTAATGAAAACACCTATAGCGAACGCTATGGCCGTGTAAGTATTTCGATTTGCGTTGACATACCAATCGTTAATTTTTACACATTCACAAGTTCTAACAAACCGAGATTCAGACTTTAGAACGCGATTGATCAGATTTATTTGGTCCCGGAATGCAATTTGATATTCTGGGACTTTTATTGTTTCAATTCACATTATAAGTACTTATTAACCCCCATTCCGCGATTGCTAATGCCTAAACATTTTTGTGTTTGACCACTAATCGCTTAAAAACCGATTCAATAATGGTTCGTGTTTTTTCTCCATGAAATCCGAAGAGCAGGTTGAATAGCTGTTCTTGTCAAAAAGGATTTGTTAGCTATTTTAAAAGAATGCTGAATTGGTTCAACTCACCCTTTTAAACGTGCGCATCTTTTTCAAGGCAGGAGATTTAATGAGTTTTTTCCACTCTTTATCGGTTGCTAAATACTTTACAAAAACGATTCCTTCTTCTGTATCTTCTTCTTGGTAATGCTTTACGTATCGCTTCGCGTCTTCATCAAAACCATAGACAACCAATTCATTCGGGTTGGGAAGTTTAATGATGTAATTCAACCATAAACTATCTCCAGCAATGCTGAATACAAAGTCGTTACCTAGTCTTCGAATTTCTACAGAATCAGTAACCAAGTACATTGTTTGCGGTGAATCAGGTGCTAATGAATTCATTTCATACGTCACAGAAGAATCATCAAATGCAACTTTATCGACATAAAATGCAGTACTTTCCTCTGTTGATTCCCATGAACCATGTAATGCGGCAGGAAAGGATTTTAAAGGTTTTTCCTTACTGGGTTGTGCTTTATCAAAAGCTGCTGCAGTACATGATTGGATTGCTAAAGCAATTAGAAGAAAATACCAAAAATGTTTCATGCGTTGAATTTTCAGGAAAGATAAATAGGATCAGCGAATCTCTCCGCCTGCTTCAAATCCTTTTTCAGGAATCATGAAACTCAATTTACCTTCGGCATCTTCCGCCATTAAAATCATTCCTTGTGATTCTACTCCACGAATTTTGCGAGGAGCCAAGTTCATTAATACAGCCACCGTTTTACCAATCACTTCTTCTGGTGCATAATGTTCTGCAATCCCAGAAACAATGGTGCGTTGATCTAATCCAGTATCAACTGTCAACTGCAATAATTTATCGGCTTTTGGAACACGAATAGCATCCAGAATTGTTCCCAAACGGATATCCATTGCAGAAAAATCATCAAACGAAACCGCTTCTTTTTGTGGAACAGCTGTACTCGCTTCTGGTTGTGTTGCATGTAAAAATGCGACTTCTGCTGCCACCATTTCATCGTCAATTTTCTGAAATAAAATAGTTGGAACAGCCGTTTTGTGACCAGCTTCTACCAATAATTCACCTCCAGCTGACCAATCTTGTGGTTCGATGTTCATAAATCCACGAATTTTTTCAGCTGTAGCTGGTAAGAACGGATCCAACACCAATCCAAGATTTGCGGTAATCTGCAACGCCACATACATAATGGTTTCAACGCGTTTTGGATCTGTTTTTGCCAATTTCCACGGTTCGTTATCTGCCAAGTATTTATTTCCAATGCGCGCCAATTGCATGGCTTCTGCCTGTGCGTCGCGCAATTTGTATAGATAAACTAAATCTGCAATTCGCTGTGGAATGGCTTTCATATCTGCTAAAACGGCACGATCTGTTTCGGTCAATTCACCACAAGCTGGTACTTTTCCATCGTAGTATTTTTGTGTCAAAACAAGTGCACGATTCACAAAATTCCCTAGAATGTCTGCCAATTCATTGTTGACACGTGCTTGGTATTCTTTCCAAGTAAATTCTGAATCTTTTGTTTCAGGAGCAATACACGTTAGGGTGTATTTTAACTCATCTATTTTATCGGGGTAACGTTCCAAGTATTCATGCAACCAAACTGCCCAGTTGCGAGAGGTAGAAAATTTATCGCCTTCTAAGTTCAGGAATTCGTAAGCTGGAACATTGTCTGGCAAGATAAAATTACCGTGGTCTTTCAATAAAATTGGGAATATGATTGCATGAAAAACGATGTTGTCTTTTCCAATAAAATGCACCAATTTTCGATCATTGGTTCCATCTGTTACCCAATAATCTTCCCAGTTTTTGCCGTTGTCCAATGCCCATTGTTTGGTAGCAGAAATGTAACCAATTGGCGCATCCAACCACACATACAATACTTTTCCATCTGCACCTTCGAGTGGAACAGGAACTCCCCAATCCAAATCGCGGGTCATAGCACGTGGACGCAAACCGCCATCAATCCACGATAAACATTGACCAATTACTTGATTTCGCCAAGGTTTTGGATCGTGTTGTTGTACACCATCTAACATTCCTTCTTTGATCCAAGGACGCAACCATTCTTCATGACGTTCCATTGGCAAAAACCAATGAGAAGTGCTTTTTAGAATAGGCGATTTTCCACTCAAGGTAGAAACCGGGTTTTTTAAATCAGTTGGACTTAAAGCCGAGCCACATTTTTCACATTGATCGCCGTAAGCACTTGGGTTGGCACAATTCGGGCATTCTCCAGTAATGTAGCGATCGGCTAAGAATTGTTGGTATTCTTCATCAAAATATTGTTCGGTAGTTTCTTCAATAAACTTTCCTTTTGCCTCCAATACCTTGAAAAAGTCTTGAGCCGTTTCGTGGTGCAATTGCGATGAGGTACGGTGAAAAATATCAAACGAAATGTCAAATTGTTTGAAAGAATCACCAATGATTTGATTGTATTTATCAACGATTTCACGGGGTGTAATACCTTCTTTCTTTGCACGCAAGGTAATAGCAGCACCGTGTTCGTCCGAACCACAGATAAATGCCACATCGTGATTGTTTTTTCGCAAAAATCGAACGAAAATATCGGCTGGAAGGTAAACTCCCGCAACATGTCCGAGGTGAAGAGGTCCGTTTGCATACGGCAATGCTGCTGTAACGGTATATTTGGCTTTACTCATGAGATCGTGTACTATGGCGCAAAATTAACAGGAAAACCTAAACTAATTGGGAATTGAAAATGGAAAATTGACTTTAAAGAGAAGACGGTAGACTTAAGACGAGAGACTAAAGACTAAAAATTAGGTATTTCTACCAATCTTTAGTCTTAAAGCGAAGCGGTCTCAAGTCTATTGTCTTAAGTCTAAAGTGCAAAACTAATTTTCAATTTTCAATTCTGAATTTTCAATTCTATTACCTTTATTCCATGCAAACCCCAACGGAGTATTTTACCCTCAAACAAGTAGCTGATTCCATTCGCAAGACAATTGCTGAACGGTACAACCGCACGTATTGGGTAACGGCCGAAATGCACAAGCTCAATCAAACCAGAAAAGGACATTGTTATCCTGAATTGGTGCAAAAAGAAAACGATCTGATTGTAGCTGAAATGCGGGGAACCATTTGGAAAGGTCAATTTGACAAAATCCAACAGCGTTTTATGGAGATCGTCAAAGAACCGTTGCGCGATGGATTGGAATTATTGTTTCAAGTGCGAATTGTTTACCATCCTATTTACAATTTGGGGCTGGAAATCATCGACATTGATCCAACATATACGTTGGGAGCATTGCACCGAGAAAGGCAAGAAACACTCGAGCGTTTAAACAAGGAAGGTGTTTTGAATGCCAATCAACAACTGGAAATGGCGTTATTGCCGAAACGGTTGGCGGTTATTTCTCAAGCGGATAGTAAAGGTTATTCCGATTTCTCTTTGTTATTAAACGGTCATCCTAAAAAATACCATTTCAACACTTTTTTGTTTGAAGCCACCTTACAAGGCGATGCTGCAATTGCTTCAATTACCAATCAATTAAAACGCATTGAACAGATCAAAGAACATTTTGATGCAGTTGTCATTATTCGTGGTGGTGGTGGTGAAATTGGGATGCATTGCTACAATAATTATGAGTTAGCAAAAAAAATCGCGACTTTTCCTTTACCGATTCTTACTGGAATTGGACATTCAACCAATATGACGGTGTGCGAAATGGTAGCATTTAACAATGGCATTACACCTTCCGATTTAGCGTATTATTTTCTGCGCATTTTCGAAGAATTGGATGTTCCCTTGGACGAAGCCTTGATTCTACTTCCGCAAAAAACAAAGCAATTGTTACAGCATATTTCTGTTACGTTTGATCAAACTGCAAAAGATTTTCAAAGCATAACCCGTCAAGTATTAAGCGCACACCAAGCCACAACTGCTTCGATGGTAAAAGATTTTCAGCGGGTAACGGCACTTGCGGTAAAAAGTCAGTACAATACACTTGATAATAGTGGAAATCTTTTGCGCTCGTATGCTCAACAATTGGTACACTCATCCGGTATGCGTTTGGAAAACTTGAGAACAACAGTTGGTATTCATTCAAAAAATCAAACAAACAAGCACCGACAATTATTGGCACAGAAGCACCAACAATTAATGGGTCGCATGCAGCCTTTCTTTGAGCGCGAAGCAACCCGATTGGAGACCATTTCCCGCAATTTGCAATTTGTTGATCCAATCCATGTGTTAAAACGTGGTTACTCAATTGTTACAAATGAAAAAGGCGTTATTTCAGCGAACAATATTCCCGAAAAAGGAAGTGAATTGCGCATTATTCAAGCGGATTTAAGTGTAATTGCGGAAACAACGTCCGTTTCAATTGAACAAGAAGGGGAAAAATAATCCCTTCTAAGATTTAAAGTCGAACTGAGATCATATATCTTGATGATGACTAGTCATCTAATTTCATTCAAGGCTTTTCCAATAAAATTGTTTCATTTGATCTTCATTCAAAATAGAATCATGAACGTGCAAACGCTAATAGAGGAGCTAAATCACCTTTGTCTGCTATTTTTATAGCTTGAAGGTAAGCTGACCTCGTATCAGATTGTTTGGATAAATTGCCTGCACCCCATGTAAACACAGGCTGTTTATATAGTTTCTCAATGATAATATCTGCCATTAATCGACTGTGCCTACCGTTTCCATTCGGGAAACAATGTATACTCACTATTCGGTGTTTAAATCTTATTGCTAATTCATCGGGGTTATAAGTGTTGTTTTCCATCCAGTAGATGGCATCATCTAGTAGATTTGCAAGTTCAGTTGGGATCTGCCATCTATCAATTCCTAGATTTTTATTGGTTTTTCTGAATTCGCCTGCCCAAGCCCATACATTGGCATACATACGTTTATGTACATTACGGATAAACACCTCTGTGAAGAGTACTGATGGTTTGAATGATTGCTTTAATACCCATAAAATCGCTTCTTCGATATTTTGCTGCTCAAACTCATCTAATTCACTGCGGGTGGCAATGGAAGCAATGAGCAACCCGCTTTTTTCCTCTTCATCTATAGGAGTTTGACCATCAATGTATTTTAAATCTAATCCCATAAAATTTTAGGCATTTCGTTTTTAATTTCTGCTGTTCGTTCTTTAATGGCTTTTTCTATGCGCATTTTGGAGTTAGCTTGATCTTCAAGATTCATCGTTTGGGAAGTCCGCATGACAATTTTCATGGCCAATTCAGTGGCTCGTTTTTCAATCAAAGCCTCCAATGATCCGTCATTTGGCACAAAACCATATACCAATTGCATATCCAATACTCTACCTATTTCTCTTAACGAATTGATGGTAATGGTACCATCTTGTTCCCGCGTTTCAATTTTTTGAACACCTTGTTTAGAAACAGAAAGCTTGTTGCCTAATTGCAACATTGACATTCCAAGAGCAGTACGAATAGCTTTTATCCAACCTGTAGGGGGAACATTCACTTGTTTTAGTGAAGAAAAGCCCAACATTTTGTCATTGATCTGTTGCAGTTGTAACGATTTTTTACCCATAAAGTAAACTTATATGTTGACATATTTGAACAAAAGTAAACATATTAGTTGACTTATTTACAAAAAAGTAAAGTTATATGTTTACTTTTTTGTTTCTTCTGTCAAGTTATAGCTTGACCAAGAACTCAAGTTATTGCTAAATCACCAAAAATAGCAAGTACATATATGAAATCTTTATAGACTTCAAACATGATTATTCACAGCAATCCTTTTAATGCTAGTCTCTATTGCCCAATCGCATAACCCAAGCCAAAACCGCCACCAAAACTCCAACCCATTCCAGCAACTTTACGCGTTTCAATAAACGAGTTCAACGTGAAATTAGAATACGTCAAGTAAGTAGCTTTAAAACCAAACGACATCGCGTATTTAAACTTGTTGATATTTGTATTCTTATTCCGAACATAATCAAGACCGAGTACATTCGCATAGGGCGATAAATCCCATTTATACGAAATCGGAATGTGAAAACTAATTCCATCTGGTGCAGCTAGAATCAAGATTCCAAGCGCAATACCTAATGGACCGTAGTTAAAAGTCGAATTATCCGGATCATTGTTGTTAACACTATTTGATAAACTCGCAAGGACCCCAATCAAGATCAATGGTGGACCAGCCAGCGCACCAACAGAAGTGTGGAATTGACGAATATTATCGTTGCGAAATAGCAAATCAAAATTGTAATTCAAACCAATGTATTCATTCACAAAATATTCACCAGAAATAGAATAATTGCTAAATCGAGCGGTATCTACAACTCCATAACTGTATTTCGCAAATACATGACCTTCACCTTCTGTCAATTGCGCATTACTAGTGGTTGCAATGAAAAAAAGAAAATGTGCTAAAATCCATCTAATCATAATACAACGAATTTACTGTCAAAAAGGCAAATTTTGAAATTTGAACATAAAATTTAAATAAGTCCGATTCATTCAACTGATAAAAATCAGGTTATGATTCAAACCTTCGGTGTATTTTTGCAGAAATACATTGGTTTATGCGTGTCATTATTGTAGGAATTATTGCCATTATCGGAATCATCACTGCTTATATGATGACCAAACCATCGGATGAAAAGGCGTTACCTATTATCAACCCGATTGATGTCAACGAAGAAATGGTAGATCGGGATTTGGTGCGACAAGGGTTTGGTCATAAAATTGGTTTGTTCTCTTTTACGGATCAAACTAATCAAGCTTATGGATTAAAAGATGTCAAAGGGAAGGTTTTTGTGGCTGAATATTTTTTCACCAATTGCGGTACGATTTGTCCCAAAATGACCGCTCAAATGGAACGTGTACAACAACGATTCAATGGAAACAATGAATTGAAAATCCTAAGTTTTACGGTCGATCCAACCAATGACACGGTGGCAAGAATGGCTGAATACGCCAAACTACACAAAGTCAACAATAAACAATGGCATTTTCTCACGGGCACGCAAGAAGAATTGTACCGCATTGCACGCCGTTATTTTTTCATCTTAAAACCTGCGGAAGTAAAAAACCAAGGGGATGTAGGCTCGGATTTTATCCATACAAACAATTTTGTGCTAGTTGATAAACAACAGCGTATTCGTGGTTATTATGATGGTACTTCAGAAAAAGAAGTCGATCAACTTATGAAAGATATTGAACGCTTGCTCGAATAGTTTATTTGTTTCCAGTATTTGAAAGCTCTTTTCATACTGTATCTAAAAATTCTCGCTATTTTTCCCGCTGTAAACTCGTGCTTATATGGAAAAAAAGACCGCTCCAACCAATTATGGTGCTCTAACAACACTTACAACTGTTTTCTTCTTTTGGGGATTTATCGCTGCTGGAAATAGCATCTTTATCCCTTTTTGCAAGCATTTTTTCCATTTAGATCAGTTTCAAAGTCAGCTCATTGATTTCGCATTTTATGGTGCGTATTACCTAGGAGCATTGAGTCTTTTCATTTTCAGTTCTCGGTCTGGTAAAGACTTGGTTTTAAGTTGGGGGTATAAAAAAAGTATTGTTTATGGCTTACTTTTTTCTGCAATTGGCGCAGTAGCAATGATCATTTCCGTTTATGCCAATGTCTTTGCTGGAATGCTTTTCGGACTATTCGTTGTGGCATTGGGTTTTTCACTGCAACAAACAGCCGCCAATCCGTTCATGATTTCGCTTGGTGATGAAGCAACTGGTAGCAATCGCATCAATTTGGGTGGAGGAATTAACAGTTTAGGAACAACCATCGGGCCGGTCTTGGTCGCATTTGCATTGTTTGGAACAGCCGCAACAGTTAGTGACGACATGATTGCTAGCTTAAGTTTGACGAAAGTAATCATCCTTTATGCAGTTGTCGGATGCTTATTTTTAGGTGTGGCTGCACTCTTTGGATTTTCCAAAAAAGTACCTTCAGGAAAGCTAGAAACCATTGTTGGTGAAGCTGAAAGCGGTAAAACAGATGCTGCAAAAAAGACGATGGTTGCTTTCATTGTGATTACTGGATTACTTATTGGCTGTTTTGCCCCCGTTTTTGCTACGTATGCTTCAAAAGAAGCGAAGGAAATTGTAAAATTGGAAAAAAGCGTTGAACCAACGACCAAAAAGATCAATCAATTCAATGATAGTATTGCTGAAATTTCACACAATGATGCGCTTTCTTCAGCGTCGAAGAGAATGCAAACAATCGGTTTATTGCAGAAAAAAGGACAATTGGAAAATTCAATTAGTTCAGTTACTACACAGATAAAATCCATTAAAGCTCCATTAGAAAAGACACGCATGTATTGGCTCACAGGTGCGTTATTGGTCGTACTTGGTGGAATTCTACTTGCCAATTCATTTGCTCGAAAAAATGCTGAAGGTTGGGGAGCAATGAAATATCCGCAACTCAGTTTGGGCATGATTGCCATCTTCGTTTACGTAGGTGTAGAAGTAGCGATCGGAAGTAACTTGGGTGAATTATTGAAACAAAGAAATTTTGGAGGTTATTCATCTTCTCAAATCACACCTTTTGTCTCGATGTTTTGGGGAAGTTTGATGATAGGACGTTGGTCTGGCGCTGTCAATGCCTTTGATTTGACGAAAAAAGTCAAAATGATCCTCAAATTCATTGTCCCTTTTGTGGCATTTGCCATCATCTTAGGTGTTTCAAAATCCTTTGGCTACAAAATTGATTCATTGTATTGGTATGTTTTATGTGTCATTCTACAAGTCATTGCCTTTTACTTTACGGACGATAAACCCGCACGATCATTGGCTGTTTTTGGGTTTTTAGGATTATTCGCAGTGCTCATTGGATTGTTAACAACTGGAAACGTAGCAATCTATGCATTCCTAAGTGCTGGATTATTTTGCTCCATTATGTGGCCATGTATTTTCTCCTTATCGCTTGCTGGACTTGGAAAATACCAAGCTCAAGGTTCTGCGTTTTTGGTCATGATGATTTTAGGAGGCGCCATTATCCCTCCGTTACAAGGTAAACTATCTGATATCATTGGAATTCAATCATCATTTGTAGTGGGGGCAATGTGTTTTCTCTATATTACTTTCTTTGCCATTTTTGTGAACCGTTTGTTGAAAAAGCAAGGTGTTTCACTCGATACTGCAGGGGCAAGTCATTAGTTTTTTTCGAGCTTGGTAAATTTCATTTTTTGAACAACTTGCGTGCGACGCTCAACTAAAAAATCAATAAAAAAAAAGAAATCTGTCTTATTCTATTTCTGTGTTTTACGATTTCGAGCGAAGGACCGCCCCTTAATGACCTTTTTATCAATGAATTAATCCATTTTTTCAGCACAAACTACAACTATCTAAATTCAATCTAAATAAGAACTAATCTTCCGTTGGTTTGTTATACCTATTAAATTTGCGAATCGTTAGATCAATAAAAATAAAACATGAGTAAATCGGCAATTTTGAAATCATCCATCGCCAAAAAGTATTGGATGGCATTGACGGGACTGTTTCTATGTACCTTTCTTATCGGACACTTGATTGGAAATCTTCAATTGATTTTCATTCACGGCGAAGAAGGCAGAAGAGCTTTCAACGAATATGCGTACTTCATGCAGCACAATATCTTTATTAAGATTCTGTCGTATGTAACGTATATCTCCATTCTTTTCCACGCAATCGATGGATTGGCGTTGGCAGTTCAAAACAAAAAGGCGCGTCCGCAAAAATATGCTTACAACAACCCAGGAGCAAATTCTTCTACAGCATCTCGCCAAATGGCGTTGTTGGGAAGTATTATCCTCATTTTCATTGTAACTCACATGGTGAATTTCTGGGCGAAAATGCACTTTGATCATATTCCGTTGCACGAAACGTCTAAAACGGTTGAAATTACACTTGGACAAGACCCAACTACTGGACAGGCTATAAAACGAAGCATCGATGTTTCTTATTACCTCACTACAAAGGGTGATTTCAAAGAATATTCCTATGAAGATCCTGAAACTGGTGAAAAGGAAGAAACACTCATTCTAAAAAATGAAACGGAGATTTTTGATAAAAAAACTGATTTAAAAATCGGTGAAGGTTACAAAGATTTACATTCAGAAGTGCTGGCATTCTTTGGTCAAGAAAATCCGACGGGGAAAACCAATTCATTGGCTTTAGTTGCAACCATTCTCTACGTCATTTCAATGTTGGTCATGGGTTTCCACTTATGGCATGGTTTCGCTTCGGCTTTCCAAACATTGGGTTTACGTCACAAACGCTATACTCCCATCATTGGATTTGTAGGAAAAGCATTCGCGATTGTAGTTCCATTCGCATTTGCCATTATCCCAGTGTTGATTTACATTGGTTATACTAAATAATCAGATTCATATTTAAACGAAAAGGCTATGTCTATTCTAGATTCTAAAATACCTGAAGGTCCTATTTCTGACAAATGGACTGACTATAAAGATCATTTATCATTGGTTGCTCCGAATAACCGTCCTAAAATCGACATCATTGTTGTTGGAACAGGATTGGCTGGAGCTGCTGCAGCTGCGTCTTTAGGCGAAATGGGCTACAATGTAAAAGCATTCTGTTTTCAAGATTCTCCGCGTCGTGCACACTCAATTGCAGCACAAGGTGGAATCAATGCAGCGAAAAATTACCAAAACGATGGCGATAGTATTTATCGTTTGTTTTACGATACGATTAAAGGTGGTGACTACCGAGCACGGGAAGCAAACGTTCATCGTTTAGCGGAAGTTTCAGGAAACATCATCGATCAATGTGTGGCACAAGGTGTTCCTTTTGCACGTGAATACGGTGGTTTATTGGATAACCGTTCATTTGGTGGTACACAAGTTCAACGTACGTTTTATGCCGCTGGACAAACGGGACAACAATTATTATTAGGAGCTTATTCTTCTTTATCACGTCAAATTGGTTTAGGGCATGTACAAATGTACAACCGCCACGAAATGTTGGATGTGGTAAAAATCGACGGGAAAGCCCGTGGAATTATTGCTCGTAATTTGGTGAATGGAGAAATCGAACGTCATTCAGCTCATGCGGTGATCATTGCTTCTGGAGGATATGGAAATGTTTATTTCTTGTCAACTAACGCAATGGGAAGTAACGTAACAGCAGCTTGGAAAGCACACAAACGCGGTGCTTACTTCGCAAATCCTTGTTTCGTACAAATTCACCCAACCTGTATTCCAGTTCATGGGACCAACCAATCGAAACTGACGTTGATGTCGGAATCATTGCGAAATTCAGGTCGTATCTGGGTACCGAAGAAAAAAGAAGATGCGGAAGCAATTCGCGCAGGGAAATTAAAACCAACGCAAATCGCAGAAGAAGATAGAGATTACTACTTGGAAAGAAGGTATCCTGCATTTGGAAACTTAGTTCCACGTGACGTAGCATCTCGCGCAGCAAAAGAACGTTGTGATGCTGGACATGGAATCGAAGCAAACGATACCAATGAAGGTGTTTACTTGGATTTCTCTTCTGAAATTAAATCAAAAGGAAAACAAGCGGCATTTACTGCTGGTGATCACAATCCATCTGATGAAAAAATCATGGAATTGGGTAAAAAATGGGTGGAAAGTAAGTACGGAAACCTATTCCAAATGTATGAAAAGATCACCGATGAGAATCCGTATGAAACACCAATGAAAATTTATCCAGCGGTGCATTATACAATGGGTGGTGTTTGGGTTGATTACAACTTACAAAGTACTATTCCAGGTTGTTTCGTAGCTGGTGAAGCGAATTTCTCAGATCACGGAGCAAATAGATTAGGGGCTTCTGCTTTGATGCAAGGTTTAGCTGATGGATATTTTGTATTACCATACACTGTTTCAGATTACTTATCCAATGAAATTCGTACGGGAACAATCTCAACAGATTCTCCTGAATTCGAAGAAGCTGAAAACAGTGTAAAATCAAGTATCAAACAATTCCTAGATAACAACGGAACAAAAACAGTTGATCATTTCCACAAACGTTTGGGATTGATCATGTGGAATAAAGTTGGAATGGGTAGAAATGCCACCGATTTACAGGCTGCCATTACTGAAATTGCTGCTTTAAAAGAAGAATTCTTCAAAGATGTGTTTGTTCCTGGTGATGCTAATGAATTGAACCCAGAATTGGAAAAAGCATTGCGTGTTGCCGATTTCTTTGATTTAGGTCAATTAATGGCACGTGACGCCTTGCAACGCAACGAATCATGTGGTGGACATTTCCGTGATGAATACCAAGATGCAGAAGGAGAAACATTGCGTGACGATGAAAACTTCAAATTTGTAGGCGCTTGGGAATACAAAGGCAACGACATCAATGAAGCGATTTTGCACAAAGAACCGTTGAATTACGAGTTTATTAAGATTGCGGCGAGAAATTATAAGTGATTAGTTTTTAGATTCGTTGGAAACAGAAATTCAGGAAATGGGAAAAATGATGAATTCATTTTTCAATAAGTTAAAGGGAAAATTGTAGTCAAATATTGAGCTAGTGTTAAATGGTTTTCTAACCACTAATCACTAGCCACTAATAACTAAAATAATATGGCCTCAAAAACAATAAACATCAACCTTAAAATCTGGCGTCAGAAAAACGCCAATTCAAAAGGGAGTATGGAAACATACAAATTGGACAACGTCTCTACTGATAGTTCATTCTTAGAAATGTTGGATCAGTTGAACGAACAATTGGTGAACAGTCGCCAAGAACCAATTGCGTTCGATCACGATTGCCGTGAAGGAATTTGTGGAATGTGTTCCTTGTTTATCAATGGAGAAGCTCATGGACCGGATCGCGCAGTAACTACTTGTCAATTGCACATGCGTAAATTCAAAGATGGCGAAACAATCTATGTTGAACCTTGGAGAGCAAAGGCATTCCCTGTAATCAAAGATTTGGTTGTTGATAGAACGGCATTTGATCGCATTCAGCAAGCTGGTGGTTTCGTTTCTGTGAACACTTCAGGAAACACCATTGATGCAAATACAATCCCTATTCCAAAAGCAGATGCAGATAAAGCATTTGAAGCAGCTACTTGTATTGGTTGTGGAGCATGTGTTGCATCATGTGTCAATGCTTCTGCAATGTTATTTGTTTCTGCAAAAGTTTCGCAGTTGGCTTTGTTACCGCAAGGTAAAGTTGAAGCGCAACAACGTGTTCTGAATATGGTAAAACAAATGGATGAAGAAGGATTTGGAAACTGTACCAATACTGGAGCTTGCGCCGTTGAATGTCCAAAAGAAATCTCATTAGAAAACATTGCACGCATGAACCGTGAATATTTCAAAGCAATGGTTAGCGCTGAATAAAAAAACAAACAACTCAATTAAATGAACAGGTTGCTCAATTAGCGACCTGTTTTTGCTTTATAACCTCCTGTTTTTAAAAGAGTCTACAATTCTAAAGTTGTAATTTAACAGATTGTTAACTATCTTTGACCTGTCTTAATCTATATTTTTTTATGAAAAAACTTTTACTTTCATTCGGGTTGGTCTTATTAACAGCCAATTCTTTTTCTCAGGTGATCTTTCAAGTGGAAGCGCCAGCAAGTATTGCAGGTCCTTACGCGATCACAAACCCAACTGATTGGGGTGCTGACATGAGTAACCCAGCCAATGCTGTCTCAGATACAGTAATGTTGGCTATTGATTCATTGGGTTGTACCGCTTTAACAAATGATTTAACTGGTAAAATCGCTTTGGTTTACCGTGGGACATGTAATTTCAGTCAAAAAGCTTTAGCTGCGCAAGATGCTGGAGCAATTGCTTGTATTGTAGTAAACAACATCCCTGGAGCACCTGTAGGAATGGGCGCAGGAAGTTTCGGTCCATCTGTTACGATTCCAGTTGTTATGGTTTCTGACGTTACTGGCGATTTAATCCATGATGCTATGGAAGCTGGTCAAGATGTAGTTGTATTCATTGGTCAAAAAAATGGATACTATGCGGATGATTTAGGTTTCACAAATGCAGACGTTTTGCGTGTAGATGCAAATGGTTTTCCAATTCAATTGGCTCAAAGTGCAGCTGAATTTACAACAACTTTAGGTGGATGGGTTCGTAACTATGGAACAAATGATCAAACTGGTATCACCTTGAATGCAAAAGTAAACAACGGTGCAAATGTGTATGACAATACTTCAGCTTCGTTTTCTTTGTTGAGTGGAGATAGTATTTTCATCACAATGCCTGACTTTAGTTTAGCAACTTATCCAGCTGGAATCTACACACTTACTTACGCGCTTTCGTATGGTGCAACGGATCAATACACTCTAGACAATACAATTGTTTCTGAATTTAACGTGAACGACTCAATCTATTCATTAGGTCGTTTAGATGTTGCTGGTTTGCCAATTACAACTACAGGTACGCAGCCTTCACCGAATGATGGGTCGTACTCTTCTTGTATTGCTTTCACAAATGCTAATGCGAGTCGTTTAGGAGTTGCAGGTTTGTATTTCAGTGCTGCTATCAATGCTCCAGATTCATTAGACGGTCAAGAAATTTTGGTTACAGCCCTTAAATGGGAAGACGTATTTGTGGATATAAATGATGCTGCTTTTGGGTTTACAACACTCACTGAAATCGCATCTTCTAGTTTCTACTACCCTACAACAGGTGGTTTGAACAATATTGCTCAATACCAAGCATTTGATGTACCAGTTGTATTGGAAGATAATCAACGTTACTTGTTCTGTACACAGACATTTGATACACGTATTTTCCTTGGATATGATGGAAATTCCAATTATGATGAGAACATAATACAAGACTTGCAAGTGTTTCACCCAATTGAAAGCAATGGTACTTTCTTCCGTGATGGATTTGCATCTGGAATCGTTCCTTCAATCGGAGTTAAAGTATTTGATGCTGCTGACTTAACAATCAATGAAAACATTCTTGAAACAGCTTCATTCCCTAACCCAACGAAAGATGTGGTTACTGTGAAAGTGAACGCTACAGGAAATGCAGTATTAACAGTTACAGATTTAGCTGGACGTGCTGTTTCTACTCAAGAAGTAACAATCAACAACGGTCAATTCACAACAAATGTGAGTGGCTTCAACGCTGGAACGTATGTATTCTCATTGGTTTATGACAATGGAATGAATAGTCAATTCAAAGTTGTTGTTGCAAAATAATAACACTTATTCTTAACAGTGAAAGGGGTTGGCGGTGTCAGCCCCTTTTTTATACAAATAAAAATTAACATTCTGTTGTCATAATTTGTAATTTAAAGATTCGTTTAACTATCTTTAACACGTCTTTAAATTTACTTATGCTATGAAAAAACTAGTACTTTCACTAGGATTGGTGCTCTCCAGTGCTTATTCCTTTTCACAAGTCATCTTTACCGTCGAGAATCCAGCAGGGATTTCGGGTAGTTATAACTTTACTTACACAAGCGGTTGGGCTGCAGATTTAAACCTTACAGCAAACTCCGTATTGGATACTGTGATGCTTGCAACAGACTCATTGGCTTGTTCAGCAATTACAAATGATCTAACTGGAAAAGTGGCATTAGTCTATCGCGGAACATGCGAGTTCGGTGCAAAGGCATTAGCTGCTCAAAATGCTGGTGCAATTGCTGTAATCATTGTCAATAACATTGCAGGTGCTCCAATTGCTATGGGTGCTGGTGCTGCTGGTGGTTCGGTTACCATTCCTACTGTTATGATTTCACAAGCTGATGGTGATTTAATTCACGATCAAATGGAAGCTGGTGATGATGTAGTTGTATTCATTGGTAACAAATCTGGTTATTATAACGACGATATTGGTTTCCAAAACATCAATATTTTGCGTACCAATGGAAACGGAATTCCTGCTTTAATTGCACAAAATGCTTCAGAATTCAACACAACTATCGGTGGTTGGGTATTTAACTATGGTAGCAATGACCAAACAGGTATCACCATGAATGTTACTGTTAACAATGGTGCTAATGTTTATGATCAAACCTCTACAGCTTTTAGTTTATTAAGTGGAGATAGTGCTTATATCACACTGCCAGACTTCAACCTTGCTAGTTACCCTGCTGGTGAATACACCCTAACATATTCTGTTGACAATGGTATTACTGATGAATATCCAACTGACAACAGTATTGCTACAAAATTCAATATCAATGATTCTATTTATTCATTGAGCAGATTGGATGCACAAGGAATGCCTGTTAGTGATGGAGGAATTCGTCCAAATCCAAACAACAACTCATTCTCTTCTTGTATTGTATTTGTTAATGCGAATGGAAGTCGTTTAGCTGCAAAAGGTATGGCGTTTAATGCTTCTACATCAACTGCAGATTCATTGGATGGTCAAGAGATTGTATTAACAGCTTTCAAATGGGAAGATGCTTTTATAGATTTAAATGATGCAGCTCTTGGTTTCACAGCCTTGACTGAAATGGCGTCTGGAAATTTCTACTATACAGGAAATGATCAAAACATTCCTAAATACCAAGATTTTACTGCACCTTTCGCAATGGAAGATGGTCAACGTTACTTGTTTTGTGCAACAACATACAACACAGCGATTTTCTTAGGATATGATACACAATCTAAATATGAATTGAATGTTGCTACTGACGCTCAACCATTATACCCTGTAGAAAGTGATGGTGCTTACTCTGCTGGTGGTTTCGAAGGTGGTGATGTTCCATCTTTAGCTGTTAAAGTATTTGATGCTAGTATTCTAACAATCAATGAAAACGTTCTTGAAACGGCTACATTCCCAAATCCTACAAAAGATGTAATTACTGTAAAAGTAAATGCTACTGGAAATGCAGTATTAACAGTAACTGATTTGGCTGGACGTGCTGTTTCAACACAAGATGTAACAATCAACAACGGTCAATTCACAACAAACGTAAGCGAATTCAATCAAGGAACGTATGTATTCTCTTTGTCTTATGACAATGGAATGAACAGTCAGTTCAAAGTGGTTGTAACGAAATAAACAATGTTTTCTCAGCAATGAGGGGGGGTCGGTTTTGCCGACCCTTTTTTAATGCATACTATTTTGTTTCATCATGTGATTACAACTCACTTTAATAAACTTCCTTATCTTCGTCTAACGATTGAAGCACGAAAATTCTGAGCAAATTATGACATACGAAGCAGCATATACTGAATTACAAACCATTATTTCTGATATCGAGTCGGGTGAAATATCCGTTGACAGCCTTTCTGATAAAGTGAAACGCGCCGCTGAATTGATTGCTTTTTGCAAAGAAAAATTGACTTCTACTGAAAACGACGTACAGAAAATTTTAGATGATTTAGCTGCCAAGAATGGGTAGGGAAGGATGAAAAAGCATCTAATTCATGTCATTAGGAGGGGTTTGTTGATTGTCCTAGCGCTATTTATTTGTTTTGCTAGCAATTCAGCAAATGCGCAACCAGATTCATTAGACTATTATTCTAAAATGTTTAAAGATACGACTCAAATCTGCGGTGGCGGGAGGAAACGTGCTTATGATTACATCACCCACCATCCTAAAATCAACATGAAAAAAAGCAAGTGGATTGAAAAATACCTAGGTGTTGAAATAATTGAACATATAAACGGCTATAAGTGTTATCTGTATGGATTTCATTGTTCCTGCCTTGCAACGGGTGCTGTTCATTGGCCGAGCTGCGACTACATCATGTTAAGCACGAAAAAACAGAAACTTTTGTTTATTGGTACCAAAAATTATGGATAAGATAGTTTAGGATTATGTTTCACAAATAATTAATAAATAAAATTCTGAATCATTTTTCACTTGATTGTCTGCTCCATTTAGTATTTTTTCTATCTATTTTTCACACGAAATATACTTGACCAGAAAACAATTCTTCGTAGAATACTACCATTTTTTCGCTCCTTTGCTTCGATTGATTTTTTACAATAGATTTTACCTAACTTTGAATGGATTTTGAAACCCATGAAAATAGTCGTTATTGGTTTGTTTATCGTTGGAATGTTGCAACCCGCTTTTGGTCAAAAAAAGTGCGATTGCCCTATGGTCAATGATTTTGTGAAGCAACGCGATTTTGAAGCGGTTACAGAATACAAAGAAATGCAACTGCTCAAGTGGAGTAAAATCTTTGAAAACAGTAAAATCCCAAGCTGTAATTCGTATGGTATTCACCTTCAAGCAGTACATGCCATTCGCATTTCTAATTTTGAAGCGGCCAAAACACTACTCGATCGAGAGAAATACATTTTAGATAGTTTGCGTTGTAAATCGGTGAATTATTTGGAAAATGAAATCAGTTACGGCGATTATTATTTGCGTATTGGAGGATATGAAAATGCGATTCAACATTACAATAAAGCGTTAAAACTGTTGTCTAGACAAGACAATAAAGCTCTGGAGTCTACCGTTTTGTTGTCACTCTCCAATGCAAATTCCAAAATAGGATTGGAAGATCGCGCTCGACACTACCTCAAACAAGCGCATCCGATTGTTCTGATTCTACCAAATGGGAGCAATAAAGTGGAAGCATTGTACAACCTTTCTGCGCGGTATTATTACCAATACCAAGTTTCAGCCAATTTAGCTTTACTCGATTCTGCTGAAAATGCTGCAAGTTTTGGAATTGAAATTGCCCGTGTTATTAAGTATTCGGAAGGATTTATTCGTGGGTACAACTTGTTGGAGGACAAACAATACCATGAGAAAAATTACCGTCAAGCGTTGATTTACCTTGATAGCGCAATGTTTTTCACGACAATTGAGCGACATGCTTATGAACGTTTGGGGATTTACTCCGACATGGCCGATATTTATTTGGAATTGAAAGATTACGATAAAGCCTATAATTGTGCTGATTCTTCTTTGACGTATGCCCGTTTGGTTGCGAATCCTTACAAAGTGAAAAACGCACTGGAATTACTTTATAATTGCTCCAAGTTGAACGGTGAATATGAGCGTGCACTCACTGTTTATGAAGATTTAGTACTCATGCGGGATAGTGTTTTGAAAATTGAAAACAATAAGCTGTTTAGTGAGTTAGAAGATAAATACCACCGGGTACGCAAAGAAAAAAGTGTTTCGGAAGAAGAGCAGGATCGTAAATTATTGACCAAACAACGGGAAATAGGCAACCTGCGTTCAAAATTAATCACTGTTGGGATTGTCATTTCTGCCTTATTGGCCTGCTATATTTTCATCATTTTTCGGCAGAAAAATATCCGTCAAAAACAAAAACGCTTGGAAGTTGAACAACGCCTTCAACGTGCCCGAATCAATCCTGATTTTATTTACAAGGCATTGACCAATTTGCAGAAAATGGCTATTGATGATCCAACGAATGCGGATTTAACAAAGAAAATAGCCTCGTTCACAAAATTGATCAAACAAACCTTAGAAAGTTCGCACGATGATTTTTTAACCTTGGATAAAGAGATTGACTTCTTGACTTATTACATGGAGTTGCAGCGCGATCGATTTAAACAGGATTTTTCGTTTTCTTTTGAAGTAGATGATCACATCGATCAATCAGATGTGTGTTTACCAACTTTGATTTTACAACCATTTATTGAAAACACCATTGAACGTGGCTTTAGAAACTTAGATTATCGTGGTGAAATAACGCTTTCATTCCAATTGCAATCAAACGAGTTACACATTAAAATTCAAGACAATGGAAAAGGATTGAAAGCTGGTGCGTCAACACGTGCAACAGAAATGATCAATGACCGTTTGTATTTGCTCAATAAAATGAATAAAACCAGCGCGAGTTACCTTGTACGGGATCGCAGTTCTGGTGGCGTTGTCGTAGAAATCTTCCTGCCACTCATTACCCGTGAAATGGCTGAATCACGCCGAAAGGAAGATTAATAACTTGAATCTAAATTGAAAGTCTAACTCAAGTTAATAGTCTTCACCCTTTTCTTTTTCATTCGGAATTTCCCTTTTTTTCTCCTGTCCTTTTTGCGTGTAATATTCCCACAATTGTTGCTGCGAATGATTGTGATGTCCAGGAATTCGCTGGTATTTATTACGCTGTTGTTTGTCGAGAATGCGGGCTTTTACTGTTCCGTTCCATTGGGTGGAGAAGATAATACTCAGTTCTTGTTGAATATCTTTATCAAAAATGGGTGTTCCTACTTCAATTCGTTTATCGAGGTTGCGTTCCATCCAATCAGCTGAACTAATGAAATAAAGCGGTTCGCCATTGTTATGGAAAATCATAAATCGCGAATGTTCTAAATAACGATCTACAATACTAATCGCTTCAATATTCATACTTTTTCCCTTCACTTGGGGAATTAAGCAACAGACTCCGCGAATAATCAACTCTATTTTCACACCGGCATTCGATGCTTGATACAGTTTGTCAATTAATTTGGTGTCAACCAAGTTGTTTATTTTCAGCTGAATTTTAGCTTTTCCGCCCTTTTGTGCGGTTTTTATCTCGTTATCAATGAGTAAGGTGATTTTTCGACGAGCGTTGATTGGAGACACTAATAAGGTTCTAAACTGATGGTGGTGCAATGATTGTTCCATCATATCAAAAACGTGTTGTACTTCTAACGCAATGCGCCGGTCAACCGTTAACAATCCCATATCGGTATAAATGGTTGCTGTTCGTTCATTGAAATTACCCGTTCCAATATACGTAACGAGTTGTTCCCTTTTTTCAGAAATCCGCTTTATTTGCAAGAGTTTAGAGTGAATTTTTAACCCTTGATAACCGTACAAAACCTTTGCGCCATAATCTTTTAATCGTTCAGCCCAATAGAGATTGTTTTCTTCATCAAATCGCGCTTGTAATTCCAAAACAACGGTTACATCTTTACCATTACTTACCGCATTGATCAACGCATTCATCACTTGAGATCGACTTGCAACTCGGTATACATTTATTTTTATAGAAACTACTTTCGGATCAATTGCCGCTTCTCTTAGTAAATCGACAACATAGTCAAATCGCTGGTAAGGAAAATGTAATAGAATGTCTTTACGAACGATTTGTTTGATAATGCTACGATGCCCTTCGAGTTGCTGGTGCGGTTGAGCATACTGTTTTGGGAAAATATATGATTCATTTCCAAAATCTGGAAACTTCATGAAGTCCTTAAAATTGTGGTATTTTCCTCCTGGAATGGTATTTACTCCTGATTTAAGATTAAGATGACGTAATAAAATCTCCAATAAATCCTCAGGCATTTTGTGGTCATAAACCAATCGTACAGGAACACCTTTTCTACGTTGTTTAATGCTTTTTTCCATTTTTTCGATCAATGACATCGAAACATCATCATCGAGGTTGAGTTCGGCGTCACGGGTGAATTTGAAGGTATAGGCATCAATGGTGTCGAATGCAAAAATGGGAAATAACTCTACTATATTTAATCGAACGATGTCATCTACAAGTATAATTCCGCGCTGAGTTCCCTCTGATATAGAGTAAAATCGTGGAATAGAAGAAGGAATTTCCAAGAGAGCATACCTTACTTTTCGTTTATTGTCCCATTCCATTCGCACAGCTAAATAGATCGCTTTGTCACGTAAACGTGGAAAAGGTGTTTTACGATCTAAAATGATGGGAACAACATCATGTAAGATTTCTTTCCGGAAATAGGCGGTAAGCTCTTTTTGTTGTTCTTTGTTCGTATTGTGTTCATTGAAATGCTGAATTCCATCTGCTTTCAACGCTTCTATAAGCTGATCATACGCTTTTTCAAACAAACGTTGCTGTTTGATCACAACAGTTCTTATTTCATCATAGAGATCTTGAGGCGTGCCCTTGAAACCATCTACTTTTTTATTTTGAAGGGTGATCAGTCGTTTGATATTGGCAACACGAACTCGGTAAAATTCATCCATATTATTGGAATAAATACCTAGAAAGCGCATGCGTTCAACTAATGGAACCGCAGTGTCTAATGCTTCCTGTAAAACACGTTCGTTGAACGATAACCAACTTAACTCTCGATTAATGTAGTCCATGCTACAAAAATGCACTTTATTCTGTTCTATATTGCGCATTTAATGACTAAAAATAAGGAATTGATCTTCATTTCGGCACATCAATTACAAGAATCAACGTGCCGATAAAAGATGTGAAAACTCATTTGCTACTCGTGCAAATTTAGTTTCAACTAAGTGTTGTTCTGTTAAGAAAGTGTTGTGATATTGTGAAAGTTTTACTTTGCAGTTTTGTGAGTTTTGTGAGTTTCTCAGTTTTACAGTTGATTAAGTTTTAGAATAAAACTCAAAAAACTGTCCAACTCAAAAAAACTGTCCAACTCAAAAAATTGCAGAAAAAAAGCGGCTAGATTTTCATCTAAACCGCTCAATACTCTTTTTTGCAAGCTGAGAGTAGTTAATTGTTTGACTTATTTTTACAACCCTACTTTGGGTCTTTGATAAAAATAGAAGAAAAATCTAATACTTCCAACGAATTTGTTTCAAAATCTCGTACACGAGAATTAATCATGGTAATAAAATCATCTGTAATCATTGGAATCACAACTGCATCATCAATGACCATTTGATCGCAAGCTACCATTAAACTGAGGCGTTTTTGAGCATCTAGTTCACGTGCAGCTGCTATGTATGTCTTATCAAATTCAGGGTTTTTGTATTTAAACGGATTCACAAATTTGGAATTTGCTTTGATATTTCCACCATAGAATAAGCTTAAGAAACTTTCTGGATCTGGATAATCTGCAATCCATCCACTGACCCAAATAGCAGCCTTTCCAGAAGCAACAGCTTTGTTGCGTTCATCAATACTACATAATTTCACAAGGATGTTTACATTGAGGTTTGCTTTTAATTGTTCTGCAAATCCTTTTGCTAAACGGTGACGGTCTGAATCCTTTTTCCCATTGACATATAAAGTGAGTTCTGGGAAATTTGCTCCGTTTGCGAAACCTGCTTCACGCATCAACGATTGTGCATTCAAAACATTGAACGTAAATCCTTTTACGCGAGATGCTGGATAAAATTCTGAATTTGGAATAAAACCATTAATGACGGGATAACCTTCACCTTTCAATGTCGTGTTGACAAGCATTTCACGGTTAATTGCCATATTGAATGCGCGACGAACACGTACATCTTTGAACGCTTCGTGCGTATGCGAAAGACCTAAGAACGTAATCGAAAGCGATTGTTTGGAATCAACTTTGTGTTTGACCGTTTTACCAGCCTGTGCTTCTTGTAATGAACCCAAAACATTTTCAACATCGTCTGCTGGAATTTCTAATACTAAATCAATTTTTTGATTTCTAAATGCCAATAATTCACTGCGCTTGTCAGTTGCATAAGTCATCGTAATTGAACCTAAGAATGGCAGTTGATTGCCAAATTCATCTTTTCTCCAGTAACGAGGATTGCGTTCCAATTGAATACCTGTGCTCGTCATTTCTTTAAGCTTGAATGGACCTGTTCCTACTGGATGCAATTTTAGATCTTTTCCATATTGATCATAGGCTTCTTTCGGGAAAACACCAAATCCACCATAAGTCAGCACTTTATCAAAACTAGCAAATGGTTCAGACAACGTAATCACCAATGTATGATCATCTGAAACTTTAATTCCTGAAACACCACCTTCTTTGAATGATTTTTTGGTAGCGTTATTGAAGTCGTGTGCTCCTTTAATTCGATCTACTAACAACCAACTTACTTCGTTTTCTGGAAGTCCACTACAAGCCATATCCAAGGTGAATTTGATGTCTTCAGCCGTTAATTCACGACCTTCACCACCAAAACATTCGTCGTCATGGAAATAAACACCTTTACGAATTTTAAACGTGAAGACTGTTGCATCCTTTGAAATCGTATAGCTTTCGGCTAACGAAGGAATTACGTTTTGACCAGTTGGATCTAAACGAAGTAATGGATCAAATAATTGGGAAGTAATCCGTTGTGCATATATATCTACTGCTTGCAACGGAGATAAGCTGGATACTTTTTCCGGTGACATGAATCGGAATTCACCACCATATCGTTTTCCGCCAATTGCTTTCATTTCAGAAAGGTCACTAGCTGAGTCAGAACACGAGGTAATGGTAGCGAAAGCGGTTACAAGAATGATTAACTGTTTGAACATAAAGATGCTGTTTTCTAGTCGCGGTCACAAATATAATAAATCATTAACACGTTTGTGCTACATCAGATATAGAAAAAGCCCCTTGGAGGAGGAGCTTTAACATTGTTGGTTTAACTAAGAGTAGTTTATGTTGGTGTAACATAAGTTGATTCAAATATACAAATTTTTTATTCTGCGGTAAAAGAAAGTCGAAATATTTTAGTATCCAACACATTTCCGGACGCGTTTTAATACACCTTGTGCAACCATTCGCGCTTTTTGTGCTCCAATAGTTAATGCTGCATCAATCTCATCTCGATTGTTCATCAAATGGGTATAAATTTCTCTGTTTTTGGCGAATTTTGTTAAAATCAATTCATACAAAGCCAGTTTAGCATGACCGTATCCAAAATCGGTACGTTCATAATTTTCACGCATTATGGCAAGTTGTTCAGCATCGGCTAATAACTGATAAATGGCAAAAACATGGCATTCATCTGGATTCAAAACATCTTCTAAACCTTTGCTGTCTGTAACAATTGACATGACTTGTTTGCGCAATTCCTTTTCAGGTAAAAAGATATTGATGAAATTATTGCGCGATTTGCTCATTTTTTCACCATCTGTTCCTGGAACAAGTTTCGTTGCTTCGTCTGTTCTGTCTTTCGGTAAAACAAAAATATCTCCATGAATGTGATTAAAACGGGAAGCCACATCGCGGGTCATTTCCAAATGTTGTAATTGGTCTTTTCCAACGGGTACTTCTTCTGCGTCATACAACAAAATATCAGCAGCCATGAGCATGGGATAGGTAAACAATCCACCATTAACATCACTCAATCGATCTTTTTTGTCCTTAAACCCAGTTGCTAATTCCATACGGGTAAACGGAAAAAAGCAAAGTAAATACCACGCCAATTCTGTTACTTCTGGAACATCACTTTGTCGGTAAAAAACGGTGTTTTCTGGATTTAAACCACAAGCCAACCAAACCGCTGCTGTTGAATAGGTGTTTTCGCGTAATTGTTCGCCATCTTTGATTTGTGTGAGCGAATGCAGGTCGGCAATGAACAGAAAAGCTTCATTTTTTTCGTCATTAGCCATTTTAATTGCAGGTAAAATTGCTCCAAGTAAATTCCCTAAATGAGGTGTGCCTGTACTTTGAATACCCGTAAGAATGCGTGCCATTTTAACTATTTTCCACGAAAATACACTTTTCGGAAGAATCGAACCTAGAATCCACGATCAAGAGCTTAATTTTATCTGGAGGTACAGATGCACTTCTTCTACTATTTTTTTAACCAAATTTGGGGAGTTTGCATTTCACCAAAACGAGGTGACGATTTTAGTATATTCGTCAAAAGATCTGTTGTCTAAAAAATCATATTTGCTAAAAAGTCGTCTAAAATCCTATTTTTGAACTGTGAAACTACTTTTGGGAATACCGAGCCTGGTATATAAACTATACGTTGGAGTGGTTTTTGTTGCCACCTTGATTGTATTGTACCCTTTTTTCCTAATTGTTCTATCGCGGAAATCGTGGCGTAAATACAGCTTTCCATTGAATATTTTCTGGAGTTACCTTGTACGATTATTGACATGTGTTCATGTTTGGAAAGTGGCTCGCACACCAATTCCAGAAGGACCTTACATGATTATCGCAAATCACACATCGTATTTTGATATTTTCCTGCTGTACTCCATGCTTCCCAATCACCGGTTTTTATTCATGGGGAAAGGTGAGATTTTGTCTTACCCTTTACTGAAAACATATTTCAAACGGTTAAATATTCCTGTTCATAGAAACGATCGCTTAAAGGCTGGTCGAGCATTTGTACAAGCAAAACAAGCGATTCAAGAAGGTTGGTCGATTGTTATTTTCCCTGAAGGTGGTATTCCAGATGATCATTGTCCAAGTATGATTCCATTTAAAGAAGGTGCATTTAAATTGGCAAAAGGAGCAGGAATTCCAATTGTTCCTATCACGTTTATTGATAATTACCACTTATTTTCTGATCCTGGAAATGTATTTGGTCCAGCCCATCCAGGTATTTCACGTGTCTTCATGCATCCCGTTATTTCCAAAGAAGAAGTAAGTCAATTGTCAGAAAAGGAATTATCAGAAAAAACGTTTGAGATCATTTCCGCTCCTTTGATTCAGCGTGGATTGATGAAAAACTAGTTCAGTAAATTGAAAGTAAAGGCTGCCCATTGATTAGAACAGCCTATTAACCTGAGTTCGACTTTAAATTTAGATTCAGAATTCAGTTTTAAAAGTGATAGACAAGGCGGTTTTATGAGGAATAGCGAGCTATTTCGAATGAAACTAACGAAGTATGTCGCTTT
>JAYSRF010000109.1:0-36334 GCA_043721195.1 Fluviicola sp.
GTGAAATCCTTTTATCTATCCAATTCAATCTTTGAAATAATTCGTTGATTTTATTCACGATAGCCCGCTATCACTCATAAAACCGCCTTTTCTTTCAAAATTCAATTGGATTCTGAACTCAAATTTATAATCGAACTGAGGTTACTAACCTGAGATTCGTGGTTAAAATTTGTAACTTGAGTAGGATTAGGTAATCTCCAAATCTTCAACAAAAGAGAAATTGCCGAACATTTTTTTTGCTGATTTTGGTTTTACAACACTTGTAGTAGGAGCAATGACCTCTGTTTTCTTTTCTTCCTCCTCTTTCTTTTTATCAGCTGGAATTTCAACTTCCTTACGGCGTTTTTTAATTTTCACCTTTTTCTCTTTGCGGAACAAATCCAAGATAATTTGAAACAATTTAAAATCCTCGGAAGAATTGAACTCTTCTTGGTAATGTAAACCTACACCTTGTGTGAAAGCTCCTTGGGTTTTATCTTGCAATACACTGTTGTCATTCGACTCGTTGAAAATATTTGCCCGGAAACTGCCATCTTCATTGATGAGGTACTCCAATTTCATATCACCAATGAGACTCGTTTGAGCTTGGCTTTCTCCTGAAGTAGTATTGGCAACTCCAAAACTACCTGTTAGGATGATATTTTCATTTTGTCCAAATGATTTGGTTAGTCCAAACTCATAACTTTTATTACCCGTCACTTCATCTCCATCAAAATCAACACGGAATTTCACATCATCTGAAAGTCCATCTAAGACAGCGTTGAGCTGATTTTTAATCACGTCAGCAAGTCCACCGCCACCAGCAGTTGATACGCCAGATAATGGTGCGAATTTCTTAAACAATAAGAGCGAGAAAAATTGCCGTTGGAGTTCTGTTTTTTCACTTATCGCTCCTGCAAGAATCGCTTTATCCGATTCAGAAGCGTTGGGTGCTTGAATATCCAACGTAATCAGAGGTTTCAGTAATGTCTCAGTGATATTCATGTAGCAATAGACATTTTGTGCGCTCGTTGTGCTCCCGCCTATATCTTGCGTAAGTTCTTTGATATTCGCTTTTACTGGGTTATATGCTTTCAAATTCAATTGAGCATCATAGGGATTACCAGACCACGTAATGCTACCTTTTTCCTCGATTGCAAAATTTTGCTTAATCGGACCCAACACAAAATTATAAACACTTTCTTTTCCAACAATTTCATACGTTCCTGTCATCTTCAAATCATTCAAATTGTCAAGTCCAATTTTTAAATCGCCTTGACCAGATGCTTGGATAATATCCTCTGTCTTTTCGTTGAAAATGAGTTTTACTTTTGCCTCGGGAGTGATTTTGAAATTCAATTCTAAGTCTAAACCTGTCAAATCCACTTCTGGAGCCACATTACCTAAAGCACCATCTTTTGGCTTAAAGGTCAAATAATTTCCTTCTTTCAGCTCTGAATTTCCGTACATGGGCAAATCAATTCGCGTACCTTTTTCAGTTGCTACATCTACATTGATTTTTGTGTTTTCATCCGTAATGAAAATATTTGCTGTTCCCGTGGCATAACCTCTTCCGTAATAAACATCTCCTTCTTTGTACTGTGTGTTTAGCACCAAGAATCGTTCAACTGGCATGGGGAATCCTTTAAAATCTCGTCGTGAATAATCATCTTCCATGTTGAGTCCTATGTCACAGTTCCAGTCTTCAAAGTTGGTGTGGTTAATGGCAGCTGTGACAAATGCTTTATTTCCTTCTTCATCTACCATTGGCATATTATCAATATAGAAGGCGCTTGAACTACCTTCAAAATCGATTGGCCCACTCAATTTATAACTGACTCCTAGTAGGTCCACTTTAAAATTGCCATCAACTAATTTCAATTTCCCGTCTATGGTTGGCGATTGTATGCTTCCAGTCAATGCAATTTCACCTTTTATATTCCCTCTAATTTCACGCACAATTGTAGGATCAATGAAAGCGTTTGCAAATTGCAAGTCCATTCCTTTGAAATCGAGTTTGAAATCGAGGCTATTCCCTGTTTTCTTTGGATAATAATACCCTGCAAAATCAAAGGTTTCATTCTTGAGGTATTCCAATTTACCTCCCATTATCATTCGCGAATTCAGATTATCCCATTCACCTTCAACGGCTACATCCCCAATTGGTTCATCATTGATAATCAAATCACGCACATTCACATCTCCTGCAGCTCTAAACGAAGTAAATGGAGTTGCAATGCGCACATCTCCTTTCACACTCCCTTCAATATCCATATCTTCTTTGATGAAGGTGGAAAAGTCTTTGAGATGTAAATCACGCACATTGATGGTCACTTCGTCTTCTTCCAAATCCGATAACACACCATTGATGGCAATAAATTGTTCATTACGCTCAAGCACAAGGTGATCAATATCCATTCTGTTTTCAGCATACACCAATTCAGATGAATTTTGAATTTCCCAGAGTTGTTCTTTTACAGAGAAAAAAGAAGGTTTTAAACGTATATCGACTCGATTATCTTCTGAAAGGGTTGTTTTCCAAACAAAATGGGCTGGATTTTTACTGTTTTCGTTCCAGTTGGCAATGGTATTGAATTTATTATCCGTTCCATCAATATTAATATCTACAGCATTCACAAAAAGCGAATCGGACACTCCAAAATAGCTTGCATCCACTTCCGTTTTTATTATCCCATTTAATATTGACTGGTTGACAACTAAATTGCGGGTAATAATACTATCATACAAGATTTCACCAGCTGTAAGATCAATCGTTTCTTCCCGTTTAACAGCATCGTAATGCACTTCTAAATGGGTTCCTGATGAAATGGTTAAAGCTGGGGCGAAAATAGCCAAGACTTCGGATGCATCTTTTACATCAAGTGTCAAATCAAAAAAGTTATTGTCAACTGATTTTGTTGGAAACGGTTTGAATTGAAAATACGTTGATAATGGCCCAGAAATCATGTTATTAACGGATTTCACTATCAAATTCGGATTTACTTTACCATCAATATTGATGTTTGCAACCTCGCTGTTAATTCGAATGTTGTCTGTTTTAATTCCACGTGTCAACTCTAAATCCATATTTGGAATAGTAATCGCATTGCTATCTTGAGAATAAGAAAAATTATCTAATTGAATGGTACCTCTGTAGTTAGATAGGTTCGTCCCTTTCATATCCATCGAAAACCCAGCGATCAAGTGTGCATTTTTGTCAGCAACAAAGTTCAATTTTCCTAAATCAGCTTTTGGAATTTGTACGGTAAAATTGTATTCCTCTTTTCCCTTGTTGAGGTTAATAAAACCATCATACGTCAACTGCACATGTGGATCTAGAATATCAATACGCGCCTTGAATATTTTATTGATGTAGGAGCCATTTTTAACCGTAATGTTGGAATACCTGTAATCATTAAATCCACATGACTGAATTTCACCATCAAGTTTATTCAAACGAATGACATCCTTTTGACCTACGACTCCACTCACGAATAAGGATCCATCTACCTTTCCATAAAGTGGATCATTCAGAAATTTCCCCAAATTAAAGCTGTCAATATCCACATCATAAACGCTATTTGCAGAACGTTCAAAACCGTAGCCTCCTTCATTTAATGCTGTAAAGAGCAATCCATTATCGATGTGGACAGTTCCAAGTTGGGTATGAATTTGCCTACTCGACAGAACAAATTGTGACCAATTGCCAATTAGATCCATCTTTTTGACTTCAAAATAGCCCAATCGGTTGATCATGGGGTCTAATTTCACAAAGTGGTCGATTGCTTCGTCTGGCAATCGAAGTTTTTTTAAGTCTTCTAAATCTAGGTATGCATAATCGATGTTTTCCTTTAGAAAAGAACCTTCAAGCGAGCGGAAATCAGGCAATAATAAATCACCTCGCAGAATCGTTCGTTCCCCAGTGCGTAAATCAATGTCCGATATTTTAAGGTTTTTCACCTTCTGTTGTAAACTGGCACTTAGATGAACATTTTGGTTCATTCCTTTCAAGTTATGAGCAAAATAAGAAATGTCCTGCAAGTTGACTGAACTTGAATCAATGATGCCATCGAAGGTCACGCTATCGACAAATTTATGGACAGAATTCAATCCGTTCATTTTCATATTGAAAAAGGATGCGTGTACATTTGAACGCTGTGTAATAATGATTAAATCACTTAGAAAAATTCCTTTATCGCCAATATAACAATGGGTTTTGAGACGCCGCAATTTTAATCCACACTTTTCAGTCGTACTTAATTTTAACAGATCGAAAGAGTAACTATTGTGTTCTGATCTAAATCTTTTCGCATGTAATTCTACTTGTTTAAAACCAAGATGATCGTAATCCATTCCATATTCATTGTAGGATTTTCGATAATCATCATACGTTACATCGACTTTTTCAATATCAAGTGATTGAATCGTAAGTGCAATTGGTTCTTTCTTGGTTTTACTCTTAGTTCCACTGAAATAATCTGTGATAAACCAATAATTATAGTCAGCAGTCAATGAATCACGACTAATACCAACACGTCCATTCACCAAACCGATGTTTTTCAAGATTACTTTATTTCCTGAAAGATCCAGTGAATGAAGCACAACTTCAATCGATTCTAATGAAGCCAATGTATCACCTTGTTGGTCACGAACGAAAACACCGTCTAGGGCTACGCGGTCAAAAAAGTAGATATCCACTTTATCAATGCGCAATTCGGTATCCAATTCTTTCGATAAAAAATCAGTGGCTAATTGAGCGAGATACGTTTGTACAGGGCTTGTTCGGATGGCAAAAGCGATGGCAATAATTAAAATAAGTACCCACTCGAGAGTGCCACCTATTATATTCCTTACTATTTTCAGTAATTTCGCCATGTGATCACACAAATTTAAGCAAAAGTTGAGTCATAAACCCTTAATTATACTTGGAATTGAATCGTCTTGTGACGATACGTCCGCCGCTGTAAGCAAAAACGATACCATTTTATCCAATGTTACAGCTGGACAAGATGTGCACAAAAGCTATGGTGGCGTTGTTCCAGAGCTTGCTTCACGAGCACATCAACAGCATTTAATTCCAGTTGTAGATGCTGCATTAAAAAAAGCTGGAATTCAATTAAATGAGGTGAATGCGATTGCTTTTACGCGTGGTCCTGGATTATTAGGATCGTTGGTTGTTGGAACCTCCTTCGCAAAAGCGACTGCATTGGCTTTAAATATTCCACTGGTTGATGTGAATCACATGCACGGACATGTACTGGCTCATTTCATCAATGAAGGTCAGGAAATGCCGAATTTCCCATTTCTATGCCTTACCGTTTCAGGTGGACACACGCAAATTGTTTTGGTGCGTGATTACTTGGATATGGAAATTATTGGAACAACCATCGATGATGCCGCTGGAGAAGCATTTGATAAAACAGCCAAATTGCTCGGATTTCCGTACCCTGGCGGTCCGTTGGTCGATCAATTTGCAAAAACTGGAAATCCGTTAGCGTTTTCGTTTGCAAAACCACTGATCGATGGCTATAATTACAGCTTTAGCGGAATGAAAACCTCTGTTTTATACTTCTTGCAGAAAATGGAGAAAGAAAATCCGCAATTCATTGAAGAAAACAAAGCTGATTTGTCTGCCTCCATTCAACATACGATTCTCGAAATTTTATTCAAAAAATTAGTCAAAGCGGCAAGCGATTTACAGATTACTGATATTGCAATTGCTGGCGGTGTTTCTGCTAATTCTGGATTAAGAACTCGGTTGCAGGAAGAAGGCAAACAACGAGGATGGCGCGTTTTTATCCCGAAATTTGAATACTGTACCGATAATGCAGCAATGATTGCAATTGCAGGGAAATTTTTATATGAAAAAGGACATTTCGCCGACCAATCAGTCAGTGCATTGGCACGCTTACCATTCAATTCGCAACTATGAGTTATGCACTTCCAGAAGCTTTTGTAGAGCGTGTTACGAATGATCCGTTTCTTGGAACTTCTTTAGTGGAAGCTTTGGATACGGAAACGCCTACGTCCATTCGTCTCAATCCATGGAAACGAACTCCTGAATTGATTTTAGGCAATAAAATCCCCTGGTCGAGAAATGGTTTTTTCTTAGCAGAACGACCTTCTTTCACGCTTGACCCATTGTTTCATGCTGGAACGTATTACCCACAAGAAGCTGGGTCTCAATTATTGGATGCGGTATTACAAGCAATTGAATTACCTCAAAATGCTGTGGTTTTGGATTTATGTGCTGCTCCTGGAGGAAAAAGCACCTTGATTGCGAGCCATTTAAACAACACTGGATTATTGGTGAGCAACGAAGTTATTCAATCTCGCGCGAAAGTACTGAAGGAAAACTTGACCAAATGGGGTGCTGGAAATTCCATCGTCACAAACAATGACCCCGCTGATTTCTCGCGAGTACCAGCGGTGTTTGATTGTATTGTTGTGGATGCACCTTGCTCAGGCGAAGGTATGTTTCGCAAAGATCACGCAGCTAGAAATGAATGGTCACAAAACAATGTGGATCTCTGTTCGGCTCGTCAACGTAGAATTGTGATGGATGTGTGGGATAGTTTAAAACCTGAAGGTTATTTGATTTATTCTACCTGTACGTTTAATGCGCAAGAGAATGAAGAAAATATAGCGTGGTTTGCACAGGAACTAAATGCAGAAATTGTGCGAATCCAGTTGCCGTTTGCAAAAGCAGATCGCACAAATACAGGTTGGTACGCACTTCCCAATGAATTGGACACAGAAGGATTTTATTTATCTGTTTTGCGGAAACCTGAAGGTCGTTTACCACGGTTTAAACCTGCAAAGAATGCCAAATTGAGCCTTGTCAAAGACCTTGATTTTTTACAATCCTTTGTTCAACTGGAACAACAATCGGTCATTCAATGGCAGGAATATGTCTTTGCAATACCTGCATCATTTCAAGAATTGATGATTGAATTGCACCAACAATTACGCGTGATTAAGTTGGGAACTGAATTGGGTGAAACTTCACGAAAAGGACTCTTGCCCAACGAAGCACTGGCGTTAAATCCTGCGATAAGAAAATCAACCATTCAGAAACTGGAACTCACCAAAGATCAGGCACTTTCTTATTTACATGGAGATACATTTGTAATTCCTGGAACACATGGTTTTCAAATCATGACGTATCAATCAGAACCGCTTGGTTGGATCAAGCATTTAGGAAATCGTTTCAATAATTTGTATCCAAAAGAATGGCGCATCCGGATGAATTTACGCTAAAAATCACCCCTTCTTCACAGGTCTAAAAAACGTAATTGTTCCTTTGGTTTTATGTGCTAAATTCAGCGTTGTTACTCCCATTTTTCGTCCAAATTGCCCTGTGTTTTGATGGATGAGTTCAATATCTCCAGGTCCATTGACTTTATACACAATTGCTGTGTGATGGCTAAATGATTCTGAGTATCCACCATTTTCTGTTTTCACTTCCAATTGCACGTTTTCAAACTGAACAATGTCGCCTGGTTGGATACACTCCGTTTTAATATCAATTTCTTTTCCGAAAGCGTAAAGACCATCCCATTCTGCACCAACTTTATTCAAGGCTAATTCCGCGGCATCCCAACATTCACCTCGGCCAATCTTTTTTCCCATATAAGGCTTCAAAACATCTAAAATAGCTTGATTCAAAGTCGGGATTTCTTTGCATGGATCTGCATATTGGGCACGAGTACCAAAACTGATCAATAAAACGAAGGAAAGAATGATTTTCATAGAACAAAAAAAATGGTTTCAGAATGACAACAACTAACGTGCCGTTCTGAAACCATTAAAAGTAGAAAAAAGAAATCTGTTACAAACTAATTTGGTATTGCATGGTCAACATTCCTTTGCGAGATGAAGTTGTATAATCGCCAGAAGTAGTGAGTTCAAAAACGGGTCTTGATTGATACGCAAGTGTGATTTTCGCATTGTGTGTACCATGAATGAGCCAATTCACACCACCTTCTAGCAAAATCATTGGATCATTTAATTTTTTCCATTGCGAATATTGAACGGAAGCATAAGGCAACAATGTTCCTGTTCCCAATAATTCATTTTTGAATTTATATCCCACTTGACCATAAAGTGTTTGTCCTGTTCCAATCATGGGGAAAGCGACTCCCGAACCGTTAAATGTTCCGTTGGCATTCACACCGGTTGCTGGATTCATAACGCCAAGATTGCGCACATAATTGGGCCCCAAATTGTAATTGTTGTAAGCAAGATAAGCGCTGATTGCACTTCCATTCTTGCTAATTGGCATATCCAAAAACAAGTCAACTCCTAACAACAGCATATCTGTGCTAGTCGTATCATTGGAACTATTCAAATACCACATCGCATCTTTTTGGTGGATGAAACCTGCTCCTAAGTTCAAGATTTTCTTCTTCCCTAAATAAGTCCCTGTTGTATACGGCAAGGTGTTATTTTCTTTGTCGAAGAATTGCCAATAAAGGTAAGCTTGCGTTTGTAATTTTGGAGCCGCCAATGAGAAGTTCGCATCTTTTGAAATAGCTGGAATCGTTACGGACGAATTTTGAGCTGCCATTGGAGAAGTCAACGCAATGCGGTAATCCAATTTTCCAATTTGTCCTTTTGCATAAATCGATAATTTTCGCAAGAACTGATCGGTGACGCCATTTGTTACTTGTTGGTATAACGGAACATCTATTCCAAGTACAGAACCAACTGCAGGTGATGAAAAGCGAGATAATCCACCCCAACCAGTAAGTCCACCTCCAATACTGAGTTGTGGAGCGACTTTAAATTCTGTAATGGCATCATGGAAAAAGGCACCAGTATAACGTTTGGATAAAAAATTGAAATTGTTCTGACCAAATTGTGCATATACAAATACACGATCTGATACTTGTGCCCAAGTTGAAATACGCAAACGACGAATCCCAATGTCTGTATAAGAACTGGTTGGGGTATCGTAGATCAATGTTCCTGGATTCATATCTGAATAGCGTGCCCAAGTTTGAGCAACCACAGTAGCTTTTACATAATGAGCACCAGAAGCATTAAATTTATGTTTTAACTCTGGAATCACCAATTTACTAGTGTCTTTCCAATTTTTTTGCGCCCAACTCATTTGTGTACATAGGGCAATTATGCAAATAATGATGCTGTTTTGAAGTTTCATGAAGATTGTTTTGAATGTTGTTAAAAACTAGAGATAACTGTCAGAATAGATCAATTTATGTCTCCAATTTTCATTTGTTGGTTTAAAATCCAACGAGGAAGTTCAATTGCCTTGCTACCGTGCGTTTTTGATACGTGTACGGTTTTTGATAAAGTATCAATTGAAATGCTTGATAAAAAACTTATTTCAGTTAGAAGAAAACCATCTATTGAATCTGTTTCATCGTCTAGGTCATCGTCTAAAACGGAGGCTTGTTCAATTCCAGCTTTTTTAAGAAAACCAGTTTGAGCAAGCACTTTTCCAGAAAAACCAATAAAAACCGTCAATAAGACCAAACCAATGATCCAACGCTGTATATTGATTTTTTTCAAGCTTTTCATTGGTGCGAATTTACTGAATGTTAACCGCAATAAGACGCGTCGAGTGTTAAAAGATAATAACTTGATTTAACCACATCAGGACACCTAGAGCACATAGCGCACATAGAAACCAGCTAAACAGTATAAATTAAAGCTGTTTTACCATCAACAATAGTTCAACTTCTTACTTCACAAATAATTCTGTCATGGGTGTACCGGTCATTGCATTGGGACGTTGCACTTGTAGAATATGCACAAGACTCGCCGCAATGTCTATAATCTGGTAGCTTGTAAACACTTCCTGTGCAGGAATATCAGCTCCGTAAAACAACACAGGAACATGCGTATCATAATTGAATGCTGAACCATGACTTGTTCCTTTGTGTGCCGATTCGGAATCAACAGATTTGGTTAAATAACCCGGTTCTAATAAAAAGATGAGTTCACCACTTCGCACACGATCGTAGCCTTTTTTAACCATTTCAAACCAGATATCGCCTTTGCTTTCTCCAGCAAGTTGGGTTTCCGTATAAACCACTTTTACACCTTCCCATTGTGAAACTTCTCGTTTGATAAAAGCAAGGAATTGTTCAATTAATTCACTGTTGGCGTATTCTGTTTTGAGGTAGATATTGTTGTTGTCAATATTATCAATGATATCTGTTTGAAATTCGGCAATAGAAGCCTTGCGCAAATCACTCAATAAGGTGTCTTGATACACGTAACCTCCGGGCAATTGATGGTCGGTCAAAAATTGTGGAACAGGAACTACCGCGTGATCAGCTGTGAGAAACAACACGTAATTTCCTTTTCCAACTTCTTTATCCAAGGTTGTAATCAAACGCGCAATTTCCAAATCAAGGCGTAAGTACATGTCTTCAATTTCCAATGAATAAGGACCAAACGCATGACCAGCAATATCGGGTGTTGAAAAACTAATGGTCAACATATCTACGTTTTCGTCTTTTCCGAGTTGTTCACTTTTCAAAGCGTTTAAGGCAAAATCAGCCAAATACGTATTCGCTTTGGGAAGAGAAGTAAACAAATTCAATTGTTGTTCCACTGGAAGCGCGGTGAAATTATATGGAAAAGTAGCCGTTGTTTTTCCTCCAAGCAATTGTTCGTATTTCGAATCATCAAATGCACCATACGCATACGTTTCAATTGGATTCATCAAATTCCATTCAGTATTCAAGTACCCGCTAATTGGATTGGCAGTGTGAAAATCATTGACCCAAGTTGGCAATTCGTTGGTGTAAAAAGAACTGGTAATGAACTTTCCTGTGCTGTAATCATACCAATACGATCCGTCAGATAGGTGGCCGCCAGGAAGAATAGCACTTCGGTTTTTAATGGATACACTGATTACTTTACCCTTCGGATACGTTAATTTTAATTGATCCGTAATCGTATTGGCGCGTAAAAAATGAGGTGAGCATTTTCCATTTGAGCTCGTGGTCCCAACAGAAAAAACGGTTGTATCTTCCACACAATTGACTTCACGTTCATACGGTCTGTGAAACCATTCATTGGTAACAATTCCGTGATTATCCGGCGATGTTCCTGTATACACAGAGGCATGTCCAGGGCCAGTATAGGTTGGAACATAATTGTACGTCACATTGCGAAAGTGCGTGCCTTTATCCATCAATTTTCGGAATCCGTTTTTCCCAAACTGATCGTAGAAACGAAATAAATAATCGTAACACATTTGATCAACCACTACACCAACCACCAATTTGGGTTGTTCTTGCTGAGCAACAAGTGATTGGGAGATAAAAAGAGCACAAATCAGAAAAATGGAGCGTACTTGCATGAAATTAATTTGAAGGTATTTGACAAATCTAATGGTTGAACGGGATAAATAGCGAAATTTGCTGTGAAATTTTAGTGAACATGCTTGGATTAAAGCTCCCAACTGACCCGCGATGGGTGAATATCGTTGAAAAAAACATTGAAGAGATCTTAATTGATCATGCGTACTGTGAGCAGAAAGCCGCTACGAATGCCATTACGATCATTGTGAAATTCCCAGAATACCCAGATGTGGTGGCAGCAATGGTGGAATTGTGTCGCGAAGAAATGGAGCATTTTGGCATGGTTCACACCAAGTTGATCGAACGCGGATATGAATTGGGAATCGAACGTAAAGATGCTTACGTCAACGATTTATTGGAATACCTCAAACAACGTTACCCTGGCGATTCAAGGGCAAGCTATTTTGTCAACCGCATGTTGTTCTCCGCCATGATTGAAGCCCGCAGTTGCGAACGCTTCCGATTGTTATCCGAAGAAATCAACGACGAAGATTTACGTGTTTTTTACCGCAGTTTAATGGAAAGCGAAGCTCGTCACTACACTGGTTTCTTGCAATTTGCTCGCAAACACGGCGAAAACATTGATGTGGATCAACGTTGGAATGATTTCCTGGAGTTTGAAGCCACGCTGATGGATAAGTATGGGAAAGACGAGACGATACATGGGTAGGGGGATTATTTAAACCAAGAAATAGACCTCATCGAAGTAGTAAATGATCTCTATCAAAGCTATTGCACAAACAAAACTTAATTAAAAAGAATACTTAAGAACCTTTGCCTGAGTAAGGAATTCATAGAATAACAGTGGATAAATCTGATTATAACCCATGACAAAATTACTTTTATTCCTTGTAGTGTTTTTAGGTACAAATTGTTTTGGACAAGAAAACACACCAATTCAAATTCAAGATTCAACAGCTGAAAATAATTGTGTTTTTACAAAAGATACAGTTGACTTTGGTACAGGTAAAAGTGCTTATAACAATCATCTTTTATGCTTAGATAGCGTTTTTACCTTTGATTATTTTGAAACTTCAAATGTAGTATTCACTCCTATTCTTTTAGATGAGACTCAAAAAAGATTGAATTGGAATGCGTGTACAATTAACAGTGGTTCAAAAGATTCCATTGTAATTAACACTAAGAATCGCATCATTCATCTTCACAAAAAGTTTGATTATCAATTCGAATCTGCTTATGAGGTAACCGTTGGAAAGAAACAGTATTTGGTTGTTTTTCTTTTTCCATCAGGTATAAGTAGCCATTTAATCCCTTATCCTGTCCTCATTTTCAACGACAAGAATGAATTTGTCCACTACATTGACAATGATCGATTATTTTCACCAAATCCTGCTTGCTTTTGTGATGTTGATCATGACAATGAATTGGAATACATCGAATTAGATTATAATACTGAAACGGTGCAGTTTTATGCTGTTGATACTTGGGAGCTAAAATCGAATTTTACACGAAAAATTAGGGAATTGTATGATTGGATCTATGTGTTTGAATAATTGACTACTCTTTTTATTCTTCTTTTGATCTTTTTCAGATTGACTTCAGTCAAATTCCTAGTCTCACCCCTCACGGTCTCCCCTCAAATGGGAGATGATGGATCACGTACCTTCAATTAATATAGTGTAGCAGGATCAAACCTCCTCCCTTACGAAGTGAAATTCTTTTTTCGAAGACTAAATGTAATGAGGGAGGAAGAAAAAGCTTGGCTTTTGAAGACGGAGGTCAATCTGATAAGATTGAAACCGATGGTAAGAGGGTGAGAAAATGTAGTTTTTAGAACAAAACAGAGAACCTTACATAAAAATTGAATTCCTTCTACATTTTTCGATTTAACCTAGTATCATCCCTCTCGGTCTCCCTTCGAAGGGAGATGATGGATTTCGTTCCTTAAACTAATTTATGCTAGCCTAAGTCTTCACTTTCACATATACCACCGCTTTTGTTTCAAAGAATTCTTCTTTAAAAATAGCATTGAGTGGATGAACAATATACGGGTGTTTAATGCTTGCAAGTTCTTCTTTTAAATCACCGCCTTTGAGGTACAGAATACCGTTGTTAAGCGGATTGATACTGCGTTTTAAAAATTTTCCTTTGGTCCACGGCATAAATGCGGGCATGGCTGTTACTGCGCGACTAACAATAAAATCGTATTGTTCTTTGATGTCCTCTGCTCGGGCATGTGTAGCACGCACATTGGTTAGTTTTAAGGCTGCGGCAACTTCTGTTACAACTTTGATTTTTTTGCCAATGGAGTCAACTAGATGGAATTGTACTTCGGGAAATAAAATTGCCAAGGGAATACCTGGGAATCCGCCACCCGTTCCAATATCCAACACAGAAGTTTCAGGAGCAAATTCCATGATCTTAGCTATTCCCAATGAATGCAACACATGACGCTCGTAGAAATCGTCTAAATCCTTGCGTGAAATGACATTGATTTGGGCATTCCATTCTTCATACAAATCTTTCAACTGCGAAAATTGCGCTTGCTGATGAGCTGTTAGATTGGGGAAATATGTTGTTAACTGATTAATCATGATACCTTTTAATTATCAATTGAAAATTATCAATGTAAAATTGAAAACTGAATCCTAATTGACCATTTTCAATTTTCAATTTTCAATTTTCAATTAAATTCCCAAGCGCATTATCAAAGATGTCTTTCGCCTCCGAAATAAATCCAAAGTGCTCATCATCAATCATCATTTTACCTTTAGTAACGTGACCTAAAAGTGTATAACTAACACCACTTCCCATCATGAATTCAATGAATTCTTCTTCGGTTTCTTCTGGAACACTAACCAAAACGCGACTTTGTGCTTCTCCAAATAAGAAAGCATCTTCGCGCACTTCAGCATCCGTAACAATATCAAATCCAAGACCGCGTGGCATGGACATTTCAACCAAGGAAACAAACATTCCACCATCGGCACAATCGTGTGCTGCGTTGATCAATTCTTTGTGAATCAACCCTTTTACTGCTTCTTGCAACACATATTCTTTTTCTAGATCGAAATGTGGTGCTGGTGAAGCTTCAATTCCGTGATACGTCACTAAGTATTCTGACGAAGCGATATCGTTTACTGTATCTCCCAAGATAAAGATCAAATCACCTTTTTGTTTAAAGTCAAGTGTCATGATTTTAGTCTTGTCGTGAATCAACCCAATCATTCCAATCGTTGGAGTTGGGAAAACTGGAATTTCTTTCCCTCCAATATTTGATTGATTGTAAAAAGAAACGTTTCCACCCGTTACAGGTGTTTCGAATTTCAAACACGCTTTCGACATGCCTTTGATTGCACCAACAAATTGCCAGAACGATTCAGGATTGTATGGATTTCCAAAATTCAAACAATTAGTAATTGCACTTGGAACTCCACCTGAAACAACAATATTACGCGCTGCTTCTGAAACAGCAATTGCAGTACCCACTTCTGGATCAGCGTGAACATAACGTGAGTTACAATCAACTGTCATTGCCAAGGCTTTTTCCGTTCCTTTTAAATGAACAATTCCCGCATCAGTTGGGCGATTGGTTGACATTGTTTTTGTTCCCACCATCGAGTCGTATTGTTCATAGACCCAACGTTTGGAAGCAATATTTGGTTGACTCAACAAGTGGAAGGCAACTTTCTTCAAGTCGTCTGGTTGTTTTACTGAGTCAATAGAGAATTTTTTGTACTCTTGGTAGTAAGCTGGTTCTGCATATTCACGTTGATATTGTGGTGCGCCTCCGCCTAATACCAATGATTCAGCTGGAACATCGCCCACCAATTCACCATTCATATAATAGCGTACACGACCATCATCAGTAACAGTTCCGATTTCTTCAGCGTGTAAATCCCATTTATCAAAGATTTCTTTTACAATCGCTTCTTTACCTTTTTGAATCACGACCAACATACGTTCTTGAGATTCAGATAACAAGATTTCATACGGCAACATGTTGTCTTGGCGAGTAGGAACACGATCTAAGTGAATTTCCATTCCAACGCCACCACCAGCACTCATTTCACAGGTTGAACAGGTAATTCCTGCTGCTCCCATGTCTTGCATACCAACAATCGCATCCGTCATAGATAACTCCATCGTTGCTTCCAACAAGAGTTTTTCCATGAACGGATCACCTACTTGAACAGATGGTAAATCCTGAGCTGATTCTTCGGTTATATCTTTCGATGCAAAAGCAGCACCAGCAATTCCGTCTTTACCAGTTGAAGAACCAACAATGTAGACTGGATTCCCTGGACCTTTCGCTTTCGCTGAAATTACTTTTTTTATATCGATGATTCCTGCAGAAAATGCATTCACCAATGGGTTTTGATTGTATGATTTATCAAAAAACACTTCACCTCCAACGATTGGAATCCCGAAGGCATTTCCATAATCACCAATTCCTTTCACCACACCTTTTACCAACCATTTTGTGCGGTCTTCTTTGATATCACCAAAACGCAAGGAATTTAATTGCGCTACAGGTCGTGCACCCATGGTGAAAATATCGCGGTTGATCCCTCCTACCCCAGTTGCAGCTCCTTGATATGGTTCCAATGCACTCGGGTGATTGTGGGATTCAATTTTGAAAACACACCCAATTCCGTCGCCTAAATCAACTAAACCAGCATTTTCTTCACCAGCTTTCACCAACATGTGTGGACCATCTTTCGGCAATTGTTTTAACCAAAAAATAGAGTTTTTATACGAGCAATGTTCCGACCACATAACCGAGTAAACGGCTGTTTCAGTGAAGTTCGGTGTGCGACCAAGAATATCCTTGATCATCTCAAACTCATCGGCTCTTAAACCCAATTCTACTGCTTGTTCTACTGTTGCTGCTTGTTGAAGTGTGTTACTCATCGGTAAAAATCTTTGACGCAAAGTTAATTATTCCAGCTAACCTGACATCTGTGAGTTTTCCCTTTTTTAAACAATACCCCAACTTGGGCAAATCGCACAATCAAACTTCACATTTTTTCACAATAAATCTGACTTAAATCATGCTTTCAATTGATCTGCATCATATATTGACTACCTTGTTGAGATTATCTTTACAAAAGAATCATTTTAAATAACTTATGATTTTTTTAGCATTCAAAATTAAGTACTGAAGAATAAAAAAGTTACTATTAATAATGCTCACACGTACCCTCAATTATGAAAACAACATTCAAGACAATCCTTGCGCCTACAGATTTTTCTGATGCTGCAACAAATGCCATTCACTACGCTGCTGAATTAGCAAAATTGACACAAGCGAAATTGGTGCTTTTTCACACCTACTATGCGCCGCATTTGATTACAGATCTAACGGTTGTTGTTCCTACAGTTCAAGAGCAATTGGATGGGTACATTCAGGTATTAAACAAACAAAAGAAAAATCTGCAATTAACCTATGGAAATGATTTGAAAGTGGATGTCGTTTGTGAAGAAGGATTTGCGTCTGTTGAGATCGAACGTTATGCCAAAGAGCACGCTGTTGATCTTATTGTAATGGGTATGAAGGGACTTGGTCGTGTTACAGAACGCTTATTTGGAAGTAACACAACAACCATGATCGAAAAAGGCATTTGCCCCGTATTGGTGATCGATGAAACAGTGAAATTCAAACAGATTAAGAATGTTGTATTAGCCTCTGATTATGTCAAATTGCAACATCAACGCGAATTACTTACGCCATTAAAAAATCTGGTTGATCTATTTGATGCACACGTCTACATCTTAAATATTGTTCCAAATCTCCGCGCTGTTACAAGCGTAGATCAAGCGATTGCTGGTATTGAATTAAATCATGTCCTTGACGAAACGCCTCACACATTCCATCAATATCAACATACAGACATTGCAATGGGAATTCGTTCATTTACGGAAGAATATAAGATTGATTTAATTGTATTGATTCCTCATGATCATTCTTTTTTCTCGAAATTATTCAACGAACCAATAACAAAACAGTTGGCATTCCATACCCAATTGCCTTTATTAGCGATTCATTCATAACAGCTACCATGAATTTAATTATCAAAGACGAACTACCAATGGAGCAGGTTCAAAGCGCTTTCAATGCACTGTTTCCATATTTGAAATTGGAATTCTTTTCCAAATTACACGAAACAGGACAAGCAACTGGATTGAAATTTAAATTAAATCCTACTGCACCCATTAAAAATTACCGCACGATTCATGGATCGGATGAAATCAGGATTGAGCCACAAATGACAGCAAATGAACTGGAACAGCTTTTTGCAACCCAATTTGGATTGGGTGTTCAAGTTTTTCGAAGAATGGGAAATGCAACCTGGATCGAAACAATTGCAACAGATGATTGGACACTTGAAGGACTCAACACCGAATCAGAAGCGTTGTTAAAAGTGCGAAAAGATCGAACAGGATTTAGTGGTGTTTCAGGTTAAGGACAAAAGAATATTTATTGCAAAGGGGATTCATAAGTGTTTCCCCTTTTTGCAATTGTGTAATTGCTGATTTAACGTCAATAGTAAAGGGCGTTAATGTTCATTCTGCTGAGGCTTTATTATTTTATTTTCGAATCAAATAGTAATTGAATTCACATCATTTAGTTCTAGCTGAAAAAATAATTGAATCCTAATTTTTGGCAACTAAAAAAACCTTATTTTTGAGTTCAAACTATTCATTATGAAAAAAATAGCACTATTCATTTTATTAGGCATCAGTTTGCATGCGTCTGCACAATGGCCTTATTTTCAACAAAATCATTCGAGCACAACTGCTGGAATAACGTATGATTATCCTGTCGATATCCATTTCGATGGTGTCAACAAAGTGTATTCGTATTTCACCGCAAATAATGGCGGAACGATTGTAGCAAAATACAATTCGGGAACGGGTGCAATTGTTGATGTGGTTTACCTCTCAAAATCAGGTTTACCGTTTTCTCCTGTACGAGTTCGAACGCAGGGAACGGATTATTATGCGCTTTTCAACATTGTAGTTAGTGGATTTAATCGCTTTTGTTTAGTTAAACTCAATGCGGCAACCAATGCTGTCGTTTTTGTGAAACAGATCAACAATCTTTCTGGAAATATTGATTTAGCTGGTGTGGATTTCGTCCATGATGGAACTGCGAATGTTTATGTCTTGAGTAACACGTATAATGCAGGAAATAATCAAACTGATTTAGCGGTTACGAAAATTGATGTTTCTACAGCAACACCAGTGGTATTGTGGAATTACACCTATGAGAATACCACGCGTGAAGAATTTGGGAGTAATATTATTGTTCAAGGAACGAATTTATTTGTGAGCGCAATTAGTGTTGACCAAGCCTCTATATTGGATCGTGGACCGGTGTTATTAAAACTCGATTTGAATGGTAATTATGTAGCATCTAGGCTGTATAAATATGGTTCAAATTGCGCTTCTGCACGATCTGCTGGAACTTGGGTAATGCCTGGTAAAGCATTGACGTTATCTTCCATATCGTATGTTGGTGCAGATGGAAATGGTCCATTGTGGTTAGCAAGAATAGATCCTTTGACGTTGAATGTGACTTTGCAAGCGCATTATTCATCCGGAACAGCTTATATGAATCCAGAAATACAAGTGGTAAGAAGTACTGCTGGAAATAAAGTATTAATGTCTGGCTCCGCTCATTTTGTCAATACGGCAACACCTGGATATGTACATTGTTACTTCGATCTAGCTACATTGGCATTTACATCTGGGGTTTATTATGGAACTACAAACCCAAGTCCATGGGCAGGACAAATTTTTGATACGTATATCAATACAGGAATTGGCATGAATGTCTTTACCGTAGCTCAAAATGAAGGTTTTCCCAATGATTATCACTTACTCAAAACATCTGATTTGGGTGATAACGCTTGTGATCTTCCTTATGCAATCAGTCCATCTTCTTGCGTATTTGACTATTATCAAATTCCTTTTGTTCAACGTGACAATGCAGCAATTTTATCCAATATCAAACTCTTTTCTGTCGCTCCAGTTTCTGATTCATTGATTGAATCGTGTTATGTAACCTGTCCAGGATGTGAATTAGCGCCTAACCCAAATCAATCGTCTATGACTACTAAATCAGGATCGATTTCAGAAATTGGTGAAGGAATAAATGCTTATCCAAATCCAACTACAGGATTGGTGAAATTGGAATTCAATACCGAAACAGTCACCGAAATAAAGGTCTTTAATTTGATAGGAGTAGCTGTAAAAGCGAGTGCTCAACCAACAAATTTTGGAGCAACACTTGATTTCGGGAATGAATTACCTGGTATTTATTTGATCCATTATACATTAAATGGTGAAGTGAAGATCTTACGAATAGTGAAAGAATAATAACCTGCGTTAGGTACAGCAAGAAGAGGCTGTCTAAAAACATTTGCCTACACTAAATTTGAAGGGTTTAAAAAGTAGTAAAAATGCAAGGCGTTAAGGATGAGGCACTGGGAGTTTACTCGAGTAAATGACCATTGTCGATTTACGAAAACAACGAAGCAGATTACAACTTTTTAGACCCCTTCTTTTTCTTGCCTCTTAAAACCGTTTGATTGCTCGAAAAAGAATGTATATTTGATCCGATATGCCTGATAACGTTAACGAATCCATATTCCAGAAATACAAACAACCGCTTCTTTTTCTGGTGGTTGCATTGCTCATCTTGTGTGCATTTTATTACATGTATTCTTTAATAATGCCTTTTATTATTGGCTTATTAATGGCTATTGCAGTTGATCCTCTTATTAGCAGAATTCAACGACTCGTTAAAAGTAGAAACCTTGCAAATACCTTGTTTTTAGTTGTTGTTTCGGGAATGTTGGTGCTTTTTGTTTTTTCCTTCGCTTTTTTCATCAACCGCGATTTTAAACGATTGAACAAGAGTTTCACCACGTTGGTTGCTCAAAATCAAACTAAAATAGATCAATCATCTAAGAAAGCGAAAGTGTTTTTAGCCTCGATATACGACTTCGAAAAATTGGAAAGTGAAATCAAAACCAAAGCAGACAGTATTGAACAAAAAGCAAAAAAATCAGATTATTCTTCCATTGATACAAAATCCATTCAAGAAGGATTTGCAAAAATAAAAAGTCTATTTCCTGCCTCGAAAGAAACTGAAAAACAAAACACCACCAGTTGGTTTTTTATATTTCTCTCGAGTATAGGTTATTTCGTTTTGATACTCTATCAATACAATTACTTCAAATCCTTACGGGAAAAATATATCGTCGGAAACGTGCAATCCAAACTCCACGAAGTGTTTGCAGATTTTAATCAAACGTTCGTGTTGTATTTCAAATTGCGCAGTAAAATGATTGTAATTCAATGCCTCATTTTTGCCATCGCATTTATTATAATGGATTTACCTGGCGTCATAATTATCACTTTTTTGATCGCATTTTTATCCTTCTTTCCGTATTTACATTACTTGGCACTCATTCCGCTTTCGATCAGTTGTTTGGTTGTATCTCTTGAAAACAATCAATCATTTTTACTTATTTTCGGAAGTGTCGTAGGCATTTTCATCATTGTTACCCTGATCGATGAATTGATTTTCACTCCTTATGTCATGGAAAAACACATCTCGATTAATCCCGTTATTTTGGTTTTATCATTGAGTATTTGCACCTATTTATTCGGTTATTTAGGTTTAGTCATTTGTTTACCCCTCACTCGATTCACGCTGATTTATATCAAACGTTACCTTTTGAAAACAGACCAGTTAGCATTGGAAGAAGAGTGATTATTTATGAATGAATCAACATGAAGGCAAGTGTAAATACGGTATATGGTTCGCCAGAAGTACTGGAAATAAAAGAAGTTGAAAAGCCAATTCCTACAAAGAATGAGATCCTTGTAAAAATTCATGCAACCACTGTCAATCGCACAGATTGTGGTTTTCGAAAACCAGAATACCTCATCGTTCGATTAATTGCCGGATTGTTCAAACCCAAAAAGACCATTCTTGGAAGCGAATTAGCTGGAGAAATTGTGGGGTTAGGCCCTCAAGTAAAAACGTTTAAACTAGGCGATCAAGTATTTGGCTTAAGTACCTACAATTTTGGTACACATGCTGAATACATTGCAATTTGTGAAGAAAAAGCAATCACGTTAAAACCGATCAACATGTCATACAATGAGGCAGCAGCAGTTTGTGATGGTCTCTTTTTAGCGTATGCGAACATAAAAAAGATCGATTTCACGAACCGACCTCACATTCTAATCAACGGTGCTTCTGGTTCTATTGGTTCAGCAAGTGTGCAATTGGCGAAGCATTTTGGTGCGGAAATCACTGCGGTTTGTACTACAAAGAATCTTGCCTTGGTTCAATCATTGGGTGCAGATTATGTGATTGATTATACGCAAGAAGATTTTACACAAAGCGGAAAAGTGTATGATGTTGTATTAGATGTTGTTGGAAAAAGCTCCTTTTTTAAATGCAAAAAGATTTTAAAACCAAAAGGAATTTATTTTTCGTCTGAATTGGGTTATTTATCACAGAATATTTATTTCGCTTTATTCACTCCAATCTTTATGGGAAAAAAAGTGAAATTCCCTATTCCAAAAGACACAAAAGAAGATATTCAGTTTTTCAAAGAACTCATAGAAGCTGGAAAATACAAGGCAGTAATTGATCGAATTTACAGTCTTAATCAAATTGTTGAAGCGACTAAATATGTTGAAACGGGGGAGAAAACAGGGAATGTAGTCATTCAATTAATCGACACTGACCAAAATTTGAACTAGCAACAATTTAATGATTTGTTTTTTGTAACTATTTGTCTATATTGCATTGCACTAAAAAACAATATATGACTACGCGTAAACTTCTTGTATTATTTTCCTTTCTGTTCGTATTAACCGTTCCAATTGAATTGGTAGCGAATACAGATGTTGCTATACAAACTTCCACTTCAGTTGAGTTCAATGTTGATACGGCAACAACTAACAACAGTGAAGCTCGACCAAAGAAAAAGAAAGCGAAGAAAAAGAAAGCAAAACGCCATTGCGAAGCTTACGAATCATTTAATTAATTCTTTTTTATTCAACGCTAGTTGATTGATCACTTCTCATTTTGTGATCAATCAACTTGACACGAATTTACTTTTATTTGTTCATTCGAACTGATCGAGTATTTAGTGCTTATCCAATAATCACGTATTTCTAGCCGATTTTAGTTACACTGAGAACTCTACGTTTGTTGTTTAATAACCATTAAACATAATAACAATGAGTGATTCAACAACTTTTGATCAAATTATTTTTAAAGCATCCCACAACTCGTATGACCGCGACAAAACGTTAGGAGAGCAATTAACCTTTGACGCAACTGATCCTTCGAATTGCGGTTGTCTGGCTTTGGAACTAGATATCTGGAGACATACGTCACCTTATGTTCCTTATGAAAGTATCGATGCTGGTTTTTTTACAGTAAATCATACCACTCCCGGCGACACTACACTTTCTTCGTACCTAGATCAAATCCTTTTGTGGCATCATGACCATTCAACCCACAATGCTGTACTTATTACCCTCGATATTAAAAGTTCGCATGAAGGATACGATAATTTTCAAGACCAAATTGACACGTATCTAAAGTGCTACTTTAATGAATCATTGATTTTTAAACCCAATAAATTGATGCACAGTAGTCACTTAGATTTGTGTGAGAATGTGATTCATTCTGGTTGGCCAGCATTAACTTCTTCAGAGCTTAAAGGGAAATTTATTTTTTGTTTGAGTGGAAATAGTGAATGGAAATCAGAGTATGCACGAACCAATTTATCAATTCGTTATTGCTTCAGTGATGAAGATAAATCAGATTCGGATTCAGAAGTTCATCCACCAACAAGTGGGAATATTGTATTTTTTAATTTTCATATCTACGATAAGAACCGTAGCGTGTGGATGAATACCATTCCACCATTTGCAGCCAATAAATTAATTACAAGAACCTTTCTTTCTGATGATGAAACCATGTGGACCAATTGCATTAAAGCCAATGTGAGTGCTATTGCAACCAATAAAATCAGTGGTGAAACATGGTGCAAATTGAGTGATGATAGTGAATACAAAAAGAAAGCGTCCTCTTTCGACACGCGGTATTTAAAAAACAAAGCGAATCAAGAATACCGCACAAATGAAGCCACCGAAATGCAGGACACCTTTGAATCGCCTGAGTGTACGTATATTTTTGAGCCGTATACAAATGGTAATGAAATCGTTTATGCACTGAGAAATGCATACAACAACGAATACCTTGATTGCTCCATTAGATCGATGTCTAGAACGGTAGACGGGAATTGTCAAAAATGGAAATTGATTGTTGTAAATAGCAGCCTTTCTGAATATTATGTCAAAAATCTTGAAAACAACGAATACTTGACAAAAGCAGCATCTCAATTGTCAGAAACAGCTGGAACAGATGAAGTGTATATCATCAAACCTTGTTGATTAAGATCAACTGAGGCTTGAACGAAACATTGAATAAAACAACAAGAGAGGTGCTTAATACAACACCTCTCTTGTTTATCAGTTCGACTGAATTAGTCAATGATTATGGCAAAGCATTGATTGCAGCTGTTAAAGCTGCGGTTGTTGTAGGGGTCATCGTTGGTATGATTTCCAAATCATCACCATTTGGATTATTTACTGAAGTAACCACAGCCTTGATATTCGAAACCAACCCACCCGTTACTGGATCAACTCCAACTGAAACAATGTGAATAGGAGTTCCAGGATCAACTAAACCAAGGTGTTCTCCCCACAAATTCGTCAACGGATCAAAAACATCCATACTTGCAATCGCATAAGCAAATCCATCAAAGACAACAAAAACTTCAGCATTTGCGCTTGTGTAACCAGCTGGTAAACCCACACGAAGGTGAATAGCATTTGCCCAATTCATTAGTCTTTTATCAAGATTGATCGGATACCAAGGAGCTGCTAAATGTAAACGGTAATGATCGCCAACAATTTCGAGAGGTTCACCATTTTCTTCCCATGCATTATCACGTGGTTGATCAGCAGATTCTTCACCTTTCCAAACAACCATCTCATTATCTGGACCACCAGCATTTTCTGTCGGAATGTTCACTTCAATTCCTTCGTTATTCGCTGTAATAACATCTCCACCGTTTTCCGTTTTCATGTCAACATCAAATGTAGCAGCCGAAGTAAGTATTTGATTTTCTTGGTTGGGATTAAATGCTGCATCAGTCGTAAAATTATCCAATACTTTTTCGTCTCTGTCATAAACTTCAAGTACACTTACCGTTACATAACCAGCAATTTCACTTCCATCTGGATTCCGCAACTGATTTGCCTCGATAATTAACTTAGTTCCAGATTCAGCAGTGATTTCCCCTCCTTTGTCAGCTCTGATTTTAAAATACTGTCTGTCTTCTTTGCGATTTTGATCAAAGAAATTCGCCATAACATCTTGATCAGATTGTCCTTCAGCTTTTTCCTGAGCTGGTGTTTTTTCATTTCCAGATAGAAACTGCTCTTTCTGGCATGCTACTAGTATCATCCCGATACACAAAGGAGCAACAATTGCGTGTGTTAATTTCATGTGAATATTGGTTTTAAAATTAGAGACAATGATAAAGTATAGATGACTGGCAAGCAATTAAAATTAGAATATTCACTGAAAAATCATTGCTCGTTGAAATAACGATTAAAGCGCTGAAAAACAAACAAATAGACATTAAATTTAAGCCACCTAACACTGTAATTTAAGTGAGACTTAGCATTTTAATTCATCCTTTTATGAGTAACAGCAACCCTCCTAACACGATTGATTTGTGCTATTTTTCATCGTTTTAAAGCATGGAATTTAACCCTCATCTCCGTTTACATGAACTGCATTAATGCTGCAATTCGTAAAATCTATTCTGCTCTTTCTGAAATAGTGATTACTTTCGGGGCACAATGGCAATAACGCTACTCGTACTTGCAGGAAGTTGGTTTCTTTGGAAACGTAAAACAGACGGTCTCACCTCATTTGATTTGGTGCTTACTTGGGCAATAAAAATTCTTGCTTCTACTGTCTTTCTTTTTATTTACACGCATTACTACGGAAACGGTTCGTTAACAGCTGACCCTAATGTATTTATGGAAGAAAGCCGTCTCCTACATGCAATTGCTAACGAATCTATTGGAGATTATTTACGCTTCTTATTTGGGTTGGAAACGCAGGATATGGTCAATCATTATTTAATTGATACCACACATTGGAATACGGGAGATTTAACACTCATCAATGATTCAAAAAATGTGATTCGGATGAATAGTATCCTGTATTTTATCTCCAATGGTAATGTCTATTTCAATGCATTCGTCTTTAGCTTTTTCTCACTTTTAGGTTTTCGTGAATTGTACTTAACATTTTACAAATCCATCAACTTTTCGAAACGCACATTTTGGTATGCATTGATTTTACTTCCAAGTATTCTTTTTTGGACAGCTAGTATGCTCAAAGAACCATTTATGATGGTCGGTTTTTGTTTATTACTTCGGGCAATGTTGGGCGAATTGACGCTAAAACAACGTCTATGGAGATTCATTCTTGGTGTCGTTCTGATGTTAGCGTTTAAACCGTATGTATTGTTGTGTCTCATTCCTGCAGTTCTAATTTACTGTGCCGTAAAATGGGTATTTAAAGGACGAATTGCGATTTCAATGCTTAGTGTATTAGGAGTATTCATACTATTTCTTTCCGTTTTTCCGCAACAACGCGACAAAGGTGTGTTTTATCTTACACGCAAACAATTTGATTTCATCAATATAGGAAGCGGCGGAATGCATGCGTATGCTGATACTTGCTTCTATTTTTTTAGGCCCGACCAATTTCAGTACCTAACGTTAAATAGACAAGATTCTTCCATATTTCTAACAAAAGGGTTAGAAGCAAAAAAAGTTGAATTAGGAAAGGCACTTCCATTTAAAGATGTAACACTTCAACCAAATAAAAAACGGTGGATTTTGTATTATTTAACGGATGGTTGTGCAAGTTATGTTCCGGTAACATTTATAGATGGTTCTTTTTCTCAATTGATAAAAAATATCCCAGAAGCATTTATGAACGCCGCGTTCCGTCCGTTTTTTGGCGATCCTGGCGGATGGTTAAAATACTTTGCAGTCATTGAAACACTCCTCCTTTTTGGTTGGGCTATCTTTAGTTTCCGTTATTGGAAAGGAGCATCACCTGAAATTCGATTACAGGTAATCACATTACTCCTTTTTTCAGTTGCTTTATTGATTTTAATTGGTTGGATTACTCCTGTTCTTGGGGCAATTGTTCGATATCGAATTCCAGCTTATATGGCTATTTTGGTTGCCTCATTACTCCTTTTCAAACAAAAAAAAGAATTAAAACATGAATAATATTGCCATTATAACAGGAGCCACATCTGGTTTCGGCGAAGCAACCGCAATCCGTTTTGCGAAAGAAGGATGGAATTTAATACTTACAGGAAGACGTACTGATCGGCTGCAATCATTACAAAAATCGTTACAAACTGCTACCAATCAAATCGAAATCCTCTCGTTTGATGTACGTGACCAAGCTGCCGTTATTGCCGCATTCGAATCATTGAGTAGTGAAGTAACGAAAAACATAACTGTTTTGATCAATAATGCTGGCTTGGCTGTAGGGCGTGGTCCAATAGACACAGGAGTTACAGATGATTGGGAACGCATGATTGATACCAACGTCAAAGGATTGTTATACGTTTCAAAAGCGGTGATTCCTTTTCTAAAATCGAATGGTGGCGGACAAATTGTGAATCTAGCGAGTATAGCCGGAAAAGAAGTTTATGCTGGTGGAAATGTCTATTGTGCAACCAAACATGCGGTAGATGCACTTTCACGTTCTATGCGTATTGATTTAGTCGATTATGGCATCAAGGTAAGTAATATTGCTCCCGGTGCTGCTGAAACAGAGTTTTCTTTGGTGCGATTTAAAGGAGACGAACAAACGGCTAAAAGTGTTTATGACGGATTCCAACCTCTACTAGCTGAAGATATTGCTGATGCAATTTATTATGTTTGTTCACGACCTGCACATGTAACCATCAATGACATGGTTGTAATGGCAACCGCTCAAGCAAGTGCTGTCGTCTTTCACAAAAAATAACGCTTATGAAATCCATCCTGTTTTTTGCAATGCTACTACTCACCCTTTTTTCCTGCATGAAAGGAAAATCGGTTGATATGATTGTCCACAATGCCAAAATCCATACAATGGATGATCAGAATACAATTGCTGAGGCAATGGCAATCAAAGATGGGAAAATTGTTGAGGTTGGTCCAGAGCGTCAAATCATGAATAAGTATAGCGCCGACGAATACCTTGATGCAGAAAAAAAAGATGTATTCCCAGGTTTAACCGATGCACACGGACACATGATGAGTTATGCTCGCCAATTACTTTCTGTTGATTTAGTTGGTTCAAAATCATATAAGGAGCTCATCGTTCGGGTAGAAAAATACAGTCAACGTCATTCCTATAATTTTGTCATTGGTCGTGGTTGGGATCAATCACTCTGGGGAACAACCGATTTACCAACTAACGAACGATTAAACGAATTGTACCCAACTATTCCAGTCATTTTATACCGCATTGATGGGCACGCAGCATTGGTAAATCAAAAAGCATTGGATTTAGCAGGAATTACTACTGCAACTCAAGTAATTGGCGGAAAAATAACCATTAAAGAAGGGAAATGTACTGGTTTGTTGTTGGACAATGCCATTGAATTGGTCGCTAAACAATTCCCTGATTTCGGAAAAAAGGAATTGGTAGCCAGTTTGGAAACCGTTCAGCAAGAGTTATTGCAATACGGAATTACAGGAGTTCATGAAGCAGGCGTGAACCAAAAAGATTATCAGTTGATCAAACAATTGGTGGACCAAGAAAAATTACACCTCGATTTGTATGTCATGTTGCATGCAAATGAAGAAAATATTGCTTTTGCCCGAAAAAACGGAAAGATTCAACATAAAAACCTCATTGTGCGGTCGTTCAAAGTAATGGGCGATGGTGCACTTGGGTCGCATGGAGCATTGTTGAAATCGCCCTACAGTGATGAAGCAGAAACACACGGTCTGTTAACGACTTCTGCTGCAGAAATGGAACGAATCGCCTATATTGCTGAATCTATTGGTTACCAAGTAAACATTCATGCCATCGGAGATTCAACCAACCGATTGGTATTAGAACTCTTAAAAGGAATTCGCGAGCGCAATGCAGATCACAGATGGCGAATTGAACACGCACAAGTCATTGATCCAAACGATTTTCAGTTGATTGCAGAAACGGGCGCATTTCCCTCCGTTCAACCTACACATGCTGTCACAGACCAACGTTGGGCAGAAGACCGATTGGGAAATGATCGATTAAAAGGAGCTTACGCTTACCGCTCGTTATTAGAAAAAAGTGGCATGTTGGCTTTGGGAACCGATTTTCCAGTAGAATTAACCAATCCTTATCTTACCATTCAGGCTGCCGTCAATCGCACCAATGCAGAAGGTGATCCAATTGGTGGTTTCCTTCCTTCCGAAGCGTTGACAATTGAGCAATGTTTGCGGGGTATGACCATTTGGCCAGCTTTCGCAAGTTTTCAGGAATCACGCATTGGATCATTGGAAAAAGGAAAAGAAGCGACTTTTGTGATGCTGGCTTTTCCATTTAGTGTTCGAACCGAGTTTATTTCCAATTATGCGTTTAAGGTGTTTATTAGAGGAAGAGAGCGGTATACATCCGAGTAAACTAATATTTAATCAAACGAGTCTGACTACTACCATTGTTTCCTTCTAAATTTAAAAAGTAGACACCACTTGCTTGATTTTCAAGTGAAATAACTGCTTTATCTTGAAAAATACGAGTCAGCAATATTCTTCCATTTAAGTCTGTAAGAGTTAGTATCGCTTCTTCATGTTCACATATTACAGTAACATCCCCAATGGTTGGATTCGGAAAAATGGAAGGGTTTATACTTACTGCTTCCTCAACTTCAAGAGTGCTTGTAAATACATCTGTACCGATTCTATAAATGGATTGTGTGACAACCATGTATTCACCAACCGACTTAAAAGGGCAATAAATTTCAGCTTGTAGCCAATAAATACCATTACCATTTTCTAATACATATACAGCTGTGTCATAAGAAATTCCACTAGCAAATATAATTTCCCAAACAACTACTGCTGTATCACCCAAAAGAGAAATCTCATGTATGAATGCCGTATCAATCTGATTATAGGAAATGTAACAATCTGTTAGCACCGCGCCTAATGAATCGATTGCTGAAAAATTACTGTAAGGGTTATTGAAAAAGTAACTACTATCTGTTGCAATAACAACTTGAGAAGTCAGTGTGTCGCCAAATCCATCTGTTGTTAAAAGTGTATATAGTCCAGGGCATAGACTGTCGAAATAGACTTCATTATCTGAGACAACAACAGGAGTCGCATTACCAAGGTAAAATGAAAATGGTGGAGTTCCTGTTGCATAAACATAAACAGCGCCATTGCAACTATCAACTTCGGAAGGAAGTACAAATTGATCAAAACCTAACCCAACTGCTTCAGCTGAGTAGCGATTAATGTCACGATCAAAATTACTTTGGGGCAAAAAATCACCAACAATGGTCAGATCCCCATTTGTTTCTAAAAGAAGATCATATACTCCTGGTGAATTACCAGTAGAATGTGGATAAATAAAATTATTAGAAGAAAGATCTCCATTGGCAGATAGGATTGTGGCTAAAGCTGTTCCTCCCATTCCATTGACATCAAAAAAAGTTCCCCCAATAACAATTTCTTGATTCGGGAGTAACTGAATTGCGTACACATTATTACTTATTATAGGAGAATTGAACGTTAAGTCTGCGGATCCATTCGAAGAAAATTGTTTGATACCATTAAAGCATCCTACCAATATTTTTCCGTCTGGCTTAATTGCGATATCAAATACTTCAGAAAAACCTAGTGTACATTCGAATGTAGCATCAATATTCCCAAAAGTATCAGCACGAGCCAAACAATATCCATCTAAAGAATAACCAAACAAACCTCCAAAATAGAATTTACCATCAGGTAACAAATGAATAACGTTTATTGAAGTTGAACTATTGACTGTACCCAATTGCGCAAGGTTAAAAGTAGTATCTAACGAACCGTTCTGCTCAAATCTTAATAAGTTATCAGTTATCATAGCTTGGATAGTGAAATTTGTACCACCAACAAGAATTTTCTCATCGTTTTGAACAATAATACTCTTGACTACACCTTGAAATCCTTGAGTATTAAAGGAAGAATCTTGAGTCCCATCAGGAAGCAGCCTGATTAATTCGTTTCCACCAAAGATAATTTTACCATCCGTTTGCAAAGCCATAGCCATTCTAGCATTCAATTGAAAGCTAAAATTTGAAAAAGGAACAAAGGTTGTGTCTAAAGTACCATCGCTATTCAAACGGGCCACATAAAGCGTCGTATTAGGACCATTCACTAACACAAACATACCAGCAACCAAATATTTCCCATCATCTTGAACACAAATACAGTCTATCCTACCATCAATGACGTGCTGCGTATTGAAGTCATTGTCATAATTCCATTGTTGTGAAAAAAGTGAGGATGCTGTAAGGACTGATAAAAGTATAAGAAGGTATTTCATTTAGGATCATGTTAAAGTTACTTCAAAGATACTTTTTTTGATAACTAAATGATTTACCTAAGTTTGATTTAGCTCAAAATTCAAGACATTCTTATCAGAAATGTTAAGGAAGTGAGTACTATTGAATTCTTTCTAAATCACCCTAATAATTAGTATAGAAATGTTTTTTTTAAGAAAAAAATATTGAGGTTTTGGAAATCCATAAGGACCTAATTTCCAAAAACGAAAAAAGGCTCGTCGGCAAACGAACCTTTTAAACAAACCAAAAATCTTAGGCGATCAAACGCAAATCTTAAAATCTCTCATAACTTTCCAACTAGTTGATCGATTTGAGCTTGATCGCATTTAGAAAACTATTTTCCCACAACATAAAAGTACGCCTAGTGCATAAATATCTAATCAATAAAAAAACAAAACGCCATTTTGAATGAATATTTATACATCTTTGGCTAATTTTTAATACATATATTGTGGAGACTATTGCAACAGATATGAATCAAGTAAAGCGACTATTTGATATTCCTTATCATCAGTTGAGTGCCTTCCCAAACACAGGCATGTTTGTAACTAAAAAAGACGGTGTTTGGGTGCGTGTTTCAACGGAACAATTTTTGTCCCAAGTAAACGCGCTTTCGAAAGGTTTAGTAGGACTAGGCTTGCTTCCTGGGCAAAAAGTGGCTATCGTATCCTCCAATCGAGTCGAATGGAACATGATGGATATTGCCATTCAACAAGTCGGTGGAATTGTCGTTCCAGTTTATCCAAATATCTCTATTGCAGATTACAAACATATCTTCAATGATGCCCAAATTCGCTTTGCTTTTTTAGGTTCATTAGAGCTTGTTGAAAAAATAAAAGGAATTCATTCTGAAATACCTACTCTTGAAACTATTTTCTCATTTGATGAGTTGGAAGAAGCACCTCTTTATTCTTCTATTATTGAAAAAGGGGTAGCCGTTCCAAACGCTCAAATAACTGCTTTAAAAGCCAATGTGCGGAATGAAGATTTAGCGACTATTATCTATACATCTGGAACAACAGGAAATCCGAAAGGTGTCATGTTATCGCATAACAACCTCATTTCGAATGTAATTGCTTGTGCTTATACGATTCCAGCGGATGAACATTCGAACGTATTGAGTTTCCTACCAGTTTGTCATGTCTATGAACGCATGTTACACTACTTATATATGTACATGGGATCGTCGATTCATTTTGCAGAATCAATGGAGACAATTGGTGAAAATATTCGTGAAGTAAAACCAGAAGTTTTTACAGCCGTGCCGCGCTTATTGGAAAAAGTGTTTGACCGTATCATGGCAAAAGGTGAAGAACAACGTGGAATCAAACGGATGTTATTTTTCTGGGCATTGCGAATTGGTGAACAATACGATGTTGTTGGTAAATCAATGTGGTACCGTTTTAAATTGTCCATCGCTCGGAAATTAATTTTCTCTAAATGGCGTGAAGCACTTGGTGGCAATGTAAAAGCTGTTGCTTCAGGTAGTGCTGCATTACAACCCCGATTGGCTCAATTATTTTTGGCAGCTGGAATCAATGTTCTTGAAGGTTACGGATTGACGGAAACATCGCCCGTTGTTTCGGTAAATTGCTTGAAACGTGGGATTCGAATTGGAACAGTTGGTGCGCTGATCGATGGAGTAAAAGTAAAGTTTGATGAGGACGGAGAAATTCTCGTAAAAGGTCCAAATGTCATGATGGGATATTACAATCTTCCCGAGCAAACTGCAGAAGTAATGGATGCCCAAGGTTGGTTCCATACAGGCGATATCGGAATGATGGTTGAAGAGAAGTTCCTTAAAATAACAGATCGCAAGAAAGAGATTTTTAAAACATCGGGAGGTAAATACATTATTCCTCAAATGATGGAGAATAAATTTAAAGAATCACGTTTCATCGAGCAAATGATGGTGGTAGGTGAAGGACAAAAATTCCCTGGTGCATTGATTGTACCTTCTTATACGGTTGTTCGCGAATGGGCAAAACAAAAAGGACAAGATCTATCCAATTTAAGTGATGGTGAACTGGTGAAACGTGAAGATGTAATCGCCAAAATTCAAGAAGAAGTCAACAAATTCAATGAATTGTATGGCAGTTGGGAAAAAATTAAACAGTTTGCCCTACTCGATCATGAATTCACTATTGAATCTGGGGAATTGACTCCAACACTTAAATTGAAACGTAAAATCATCCTATCGAAATACCAATCATTGGTAGATGGTTTTTATAGTGGAAAAGATTAGAGATCTCATTTTTAATGGATTAAACCTCCCTTTTCAAGTGAATTTAGGCACGTAAAATTGCAAATTTACGTTGGCAAATTGTCACGTAAATTCGCAATTTTACGTGGCTATTTCTATTGAGATGATGCTCATTATTAGCTATTCTGATTTAGAATAAATCCCCAATATGTTGTCGTTTATTTAAACAACTCATTTACACTTGTATTGAATTTTAGTTAAACTGTAATTTTTTACGTAATCCCGCAATATTACGGAACGTATAACACTGAATTACATCGCAATAACTAATCAATTAGCGGTATTTTATCGAAACTACCCCAAATGGTACTCACCTATTTTTGGTGGATTCCCCGACCAATTTGACTACTGATTTGATCTTACATCACTTCACCCACATCAATTTCTCCCGTTCCACTTTTAAACGCATAAATCCGAATACAACGGTCAATAAATGTCCTTTGATTTCCTCTACCGTTCCAGCTTGTTTGGTTTCGATCATTTTTACGGTTGAACCCAAAACAATTTTATCACGCTGATAGGGATCAACTTCTGGAACACCTGGCTTTTGTTTCTTCGGTTTTTTGATTGGAATTCCCGCTGATTTCACCAACTCATCTTTCCGTTTAGCTTCTTCAAGTTTCGATTTTTCTACTAATAAGTATTTGCGTACATCTTCCAAAAGTGGATTATTGATGTCCTTTTTGCGTGATTTCGTTTGATAACGATCAATGAACTGTTTCAATTTCTTGCCCGAATTCAAGTAGAAATTGTTTTTCTCAATCACATCTTGTTGTGCTTTGTGTCGTTCTTCGAAACGCTCCTTTTTCTGAATATACTCCAATCGTGCACTTTCTGCCAATTGTTGTGCTTCAATGTGTTCTTTGTTAAGTCGTTCGAGGTACATTTTTTCTCGGTGTAACTCACTTAACAATTGATCCATTTTCACTTTGCTTTGATCCAATTTACCTTTCGCTTGCTCAATTAAATCCAATGGAATGCCATTCATTTGCGCAACTTCAAACGTAAATGAACTTCCTGGTTGCCCCATCGAAAAACGGTACATCGGCTCCAATGTTTCAGTATTGAATAACATACAACCGTTGATTGCTTGAGGCAAACGATCTGCTTTGAGCTTGATATTCGAATAATGGGTAGTGATGACAGCGTAACTTTTGCGTTTATACAATTCTTCAAAAAACACTTCAGCTAAAGCTCCACCCAACTCAGGATCTGAACCTGTCCCGAATTCATCCAACAACAACAACGATCGTTTATTGGCGACTCGCAAAAAGTAGCGCATGCGTTTTAAGCGGTACGAATAGGTACTTAATTCGTTTTCAATGGATTGATTATCACCAATATCTGTTAACACTTGCTGAAAAAAGCACAAATGACTGTTTTCGTGCACTGGAATCAATAAACCAGCTTGTAACATCAACTGCAACAAACCAACTGTTTTTAAGGTGATCGATTTCCCCCCAGCATTCGGACCCGAAATAACCAACATGCGACCTTGCTGATCCAATATTAAACTCTGAGGAAGCGTTGGTTTCCCCGCCGTTTTATTGTTTTTCCATAAGATGGGGTGAAAAGCATCAATCAATTCGATCCGCGTATTCCGAACCAAACCAGGTAATACAGCATTTAATTCTAATGCAAGCTTTGTTTTCGCGTTGATAAAGTCAAACTCTGTCAATAAAACTTGATAGGCTTCAATCAATGGTAAATGATGTGCAATTTCACGTGTGAGTTCCTGTAAAATTCGGAAAATCTCCTTCCGCTCATCATCCATGGATAATTCCAATTCATTGTTCAGCGGGACATTAACTGACGGTTCAATGAATGTTAAACTTCCTGTTTTAGAAGAACCAACTACAGAACCGCCAATTTTTCGTTTGTGACTCGACATGACAGTAAGTACACGTCGATCATTCACAAAAGCTTCTTTGGTTTCGCCCAGCATTCCTTCTTTCAACCATTTGCGCATTTCTTTGTCGAAATTGCGGTTGATTTGATTTCTGAGGATGCCAATTTGTTGTCGAATAGCGAACAATTCTGGAGACGCATCGTCTTTGATTTGCCCTTTTCGATCAAACACTTTTTCTAAAGCGTCAATGATTTCTCTGGTAAAATAAACATCTTCCAGTAAAACAATCAGTTGAGGAAAATCTTGAGTCCGTTTATCAAAAAAATGAAGCAATGCATTGACCAACTCTGAAGCCTGAGAAATACGGACAAATCCTTCTTGCTGCAACACCGCATTTTTGATTGGGAGTAATCGAATTTCAGCCAATAATTCTTCAAAATCAAGTGCTGGAAACGACTCTCCATCTACCCGAATGGACTTAAATTCAGCTACTCTTAAAAGTGCCGTTTCTACCAGAGCAAAATTATTGGAAGGCGTCAGTTCCGCCAAACGTTTTTGAGCTGTATTTCCAATTCCATAAGCGACTAACCATTCACGAATCTGATTGAATTCTAAATCGTGTACTGTTTGTTGGTCAAAACCATTCATGGTGTAAAATTAGGTTTTAGGTTGGTAAATCGTTCTCATTTCGTAACAAAGGATTGTTTTTTTGAATTAATTGATTTAATAATACCAGTTTATCTTTGATTTCCCTGTAATAGCACAAGAGAAATTCGATAACAATTTTAACCACTTAAGGACACATAGTAAACATAGCAAATCCTATATGTCCATGATGTGGTCCATTTCAAGTAATTTCATAGGTTAAATAGTGTAAACAGTAAAAACCAACTAAATGATCGCATTTTTGAACTCTAAATCAACTTAATTTCTTTGCAACCTTGCGGTGAACATGTATATTTACCTTCAAAATTCAACAGATGAAAATTCTTTCTTTTAACGTCAACGGTGTACGTGCAATTGCGCAGAAAAGCTTTATTCCAGATATGCAAGGGTTAAACCTCGATATTCTCTGTTTGCAAGAAACAAAAGCTACAGTTGAACAAGTAAAAGAGACTGTTGCTCCGTTAGGTGACTATTTCGTTTATGCCAATGAAGCCGAACGAAAAGGATATTCAGGAACAGCCATAATTTC
>JAYSRF010000110.1:0-1740 GCA_043721195.1 Fluviicola sp.
CTGCGTTATTTTCGGAAATCGACGTTGGTCATTTACTTGAGTAAACTCCCAACACCTCATCCTCAACGCCTTGCATTTTATCAATTTTTAATCCACCTCAAGGGTCGACTCAATGATGATGCTTTTTAGACAGCTTCTACAACATACAAATGCCTCCCGAACCTACAAAACCTTATGAATCGGATAGGCATTCATTGTAGCCGTAGCCGATGCAATCATTTCGTTTTTTTGATTAAAAACCTTTCCTTCAACGAACAGTAATCGTTTTCCCGCTTTTGTGACTTCTGCTAAAACGGTCAATTGATCATTTAGAAATGCGGGTAACAAGAATTGAATATTGATGGAAACAGTGGATACAATTCGATCGTCTTCACATACTTTGGATAAACATGCAACACCTAAAGCAGCATCTAATAAAGCAGCTACAGCTCCACCGTGAGCGGCGACTGGGGTTGCCAAATGCAGGGGTTGAATAGTCATTTTGTATACAACCTTTCCAGCTTCTGGAATCTCAAAATCCATTCCTAATGTTCTGCCAAAGGCATTCCATTCCAGGTACTTTTTGAGCACTGGATGTTGTTTTAAGTCATTCATAGTTAACTGGAAATTGAAGATCTATACAGGCTTATGTAAATTCAATCCTTCTTGATTAAATTCTTCATAAACTCGTTTGTTTAATGCGTAATAGACTGGCCAAAAATCGTCTGTTTTTGCCCATGCTCGAACTGTAATTTCAATGTGATCTGGTGTGATTGTACCTAACGCTACAAATGGAACTGGATCTTTAAAAACACGTTTATCTTCTTTCAAATAACGTTCTAAAACGGTATGCGCTTTCACATAATCATCGCCGTGTTGTATGGAAATAACCCAATCGATGCGACGTTTTTTCTCTTTTGTGAAATTGACAATATTCCCATTTGCAACTGGTCCATTCGGCAAAATAATCACCTTGTTATCGGAGGTATGCAAATAGGTATAGAAAATTTGAATCTCTACGACTTTTCCTTGTTGGGTTTGAGTGAGAATGGTGTCTCCCACCTTAAAGGGTTTGAACATCAAAATCATTACACCACCAGCAAAATTGGACAATGTTCCTGAAAATGCCATACCAATTGCCAAACCTGCTGCTCCTAGAATAGCAACAAAGGATGTCATTTGGATGCCCATTTGCGTAATGGCAGTTACAACGACCAGAACTTTTAGTCCAATGGTTACTAAACTTGATAGGAAAGTGATTAAACCCGCATCTGTCTTGCTTTTCGTTAAGATCTTGCGAATTGCTTTCCCTGACCATTTTGCGATCCACCAACCAATCACTAAAATGAGGATGGCGAACAAAATATTGGTTCCAGATCGAACTAACCATTGTTTTGCGTCATCTAAACTAAATCCGAAAATTGCATGAAAGTCGCTTTGAGCAGCTTTTTCAACCGCTTGTTCGACTTCCTTTACTCCTGATTTAACATAGGTAACAAGCGAAGAAATCATGGGAATTTCGGGAATTGTTGGAAATTAGGTTCTCTTTTTTCCAAAAAGGCATTCTTACCTTCTTGTGCTTCGTCCATCAAGTAATACATAAGTGTCGCATCGCCAGCAAATTCCATCAATCCACGTTGACCATCCAATTCAGCGTTTAATCCACGTTTGATCATGCGGATTGCCAATGGACTGCGTTTCATGATCGTTTGACACCATTCAAAGTTGTTCCTTTATCCGAATTGGAAAACACAACGTTTG
>JAYSRF010000111.1:0-4294 GCA_043721195.1 Fluviicola sp.
AATGGAATCTATTGTTGAAGCATTACTCAAGAAGGACGAAAAGACATATATGGAATTGGTCGAACAAACGATTCAATTTCACCTGAATATTGTGGGAGAATTATTTCCTGAACCGCACTTTACCATTTACCAAGAATTAGAAAAATGGGCAGATGGATTAAAAAAACGTTTTGATTCTCCCATTTCAGATAATCCAAACTTTGAATACGACCAAATTGTTTCTTTAGGAGAAGTCATTTCTACAAAGATTGTTGAAGCTTTTCTTAAAGAAGAAGGTCATGCCACTTATTGGGCAGATGCGCGAAAATTGATTCGCACCAACCATCAATATAGAGAAGGTGAAGTGGATTGGAACAAAACAGAAGCGTTAATCAAGGAACAATTATTACCCGAATTCAAACTTAAACGCATTGCGATTACGCAAGGTTTTATTGGTCATACTTCCGAAGGATTTACCACAACACTTGGTCGTGAAGGATCTGACTTCTCAGCCGGAATTCTCGCATATTGCGCCGATGCTGAAGATGTAACTATTTGGAAAGACGTTCCAGGAATGTTGAATGCTGATCCAAAGTGGTTTGATAATACGGTGAAATTGGACAAAATTTCATTCAAGGAAGCCATTGAATTAGCGTATTATGGAGCAACGGTTATTCACCCAAAAACAATTAAACCGCTGCAAAATAAAAACATTCCCCTGCTAGTGAAATCCTTTATTGATCCAAACGCTGCGGGAACCATTATCCAAGATTCGATTGCTTTCGATCATCTAGTGCCTTCGTTTATCTTCAAAATGGATCAGGTATTGATGTCATTTACACCGAAAGATTTTTCCTTTATTGTGGAGGAAAATTTAGGCGAAATTTTTCAATTATTGGCGAAAAACGGGGTAAAAATCAACTTGATGCAAAATTCCGCGTTGAGCTTTTCCATACTCTTTGATCGTTCTAAAATTGATCCTATTCAATTGGTAGAATTATTCAAAGATCAATACGAGATTCGCTACAATGAAGGTTTAGAATTGGTAACGATCCGTCATTACGACCAAGCAACCATTGATCGTGTTAACGTGAATAAGGATATTTTGGTGGAACAACGCACACGCCAAACGATCCGGATGGTTATGAAAGATCTATCTTGAAATCAAGATACATGATTGTATAAATTGCAGAAGCCTTGTTCATCATTGAATGGGGCTTTTTTAGTTGATGGTTATAAAACAATGAAATCATGCAGATCTTCTGAAGTACAGAATATTGTTTCCATATAATTTCTACATTCAATTGTTATCTTTAAGTGAACGAATGAAAAGAAGCATTATTTTTTCCTTGTTGATCATTTATCTAACCTCTTTGGGTTTAACAATTCCTCCTGCGAATAAAAAGAAGAAAGGACACATTAAAATTGAATGGAAAAACAGTATTTCTGGCGACTTTTCATTCAAGGACAACTGGCAATACCCTGAGGGAATCTACACCAATGAATTCGGACAATTGAGTTGCGATGGACTTTGCCCTACGGAAGTTGACAGAATGAAAGATGAGAATGGTCAGGTATTCAGCGATTCATTGGATGCGTTTTATCAATTAGTTGACACAACTCATCAATTCTTTTCTATTCAATCAGTTGCTTGGTGCTATGAATGGGCAGGTACTAATATTATTAATGTAACTAAGATCAATAAAGACACGGTTTTTTGTGTTACTCAAACAAATGCAGCGACACATTCTAGCTTGCATTTAGTCATTGCACAAACTATCTGCACTCCAACCATTGAACTCACAAGTATCAATTCAGTAAGTGGAAATAGAACCTATAAATGTAAAAGTGGGGCAATAACAATCGATCGGACATTTTGGGAAAGAGGTATTCTGAAAGCCGAATTTGACTTCACTTTCTTACATGAAGAAGATCCTAAAAGACCAATGTATTGGAAAGGCAAAATTTACGCTAAGATGTAAAGGAGTTTTATTTCAAGCAATCACAAAAAAACAGATAAAAAAATTGCGCAACCCAAAAGTTGCGTGTATATTCGCAACCAAATAGTTGCTTAATTGAATTTCAAAAATGAAAAGAGACATATTTCAAGCGATTGCTGATCCAACGCGCAGGGCAATTCTGGCTTTAATCGCTGTTCAAGCAATGACACCGAATGCAATGGCCGAGCAATTTGATATGACTAGACAAGCTGTATCTAAACACATTAAAGTATTGCAAGAATGTGAATTGATTCGACCAGAACAATCAGGCAGGGAAATTTACTACCATTTTATGCCTCAAAAAATGAAAGAAGTTGCAGATTGGCTAACACCTTTTCAGCAATTGTGGGAAGACCGATTCGATCAGTTAGACAAAGTATTACTCAATTTAAAAGCAAAAGAAGATGTCAAGTAGTAAAACCAAAGTAGTAAAGGATTTTAAACAAAAATCCATTCTGATTTCAAGAGAATTTAACGCATCGTTAGCAAATGTTTGGCGTTCATTTACAGAAAGTGAATTATTAGATCAATGGTGGGCACCAAGTCCTTGGAGAGCTGAAACCAAAACCATGGACTTTAAAGCGGGTGGTTATTGGCTGTATGCCATGGTAAGTCCCGAAAATGAAAAACATTGGGGAAGAATGAACTATATAGCCATCCATCACCACGAAAAATTCACCATTGAAGATGTTTTTTGTGATGGTGAAGGAACGGTAAATACGACATTACCGGCATCAAATGGTGACATGGTTTTTACGCAAACCGCGACAGGAACAACCGTTGAATTTAAAATGACTTATCCAACCGAAAGTGATTTGCAAACCATTGTTGAAATGGGCTTTGAACAAGGCATCACTGCTTGTTTTGATCAATTAGAAGGTGTGTTGAATAATCTAAAATAATTGAAATGGGAGAAAAAATTACGGTATCTATTCATGTAGATGCAACAATGGATAAAGTTTGGGAAACGTGGACCACACCCAATCACATTATGAAATGGAATGCAGCTTCCCCTGATTGGCATACAACCAAAGCCGAAAACGATTTGCGAGTAAGTGGTAAATTTTCCTTTCGAATGGAAGCGAAAGATGCAAGTTTCGGGTTCGATTTTGAAGGTGATTACGATCAAGTTAAAATCCACGAACTCATTGAATATACAATGGCGGATGGGAGAAAATGTATCATCCAATTTGTGCAACAAGAAAATGCAATAGAAATTAATCAAACCTTTGATGCTGAAACCGAAAACACCATTGAAGCCCAACAATTTGGCTGGCAGTCGATTCTGAATAATTTCAAAATGTATGTTGAACAATACTAGTGAATTAACTAATGACAAATCCTATTTACCCTTGTTTATGCTTTAATGAACAAGCAAAATGACAAAATTTGATATGCAGCAATTGTTGACGCTTAGATCAAAAGACTAGGACAAACTACAGGTTCATAAATGATTTTTTTGTCTATAAATAACTATATATCAAGCAGTTAAAATCATTGTGATTTATATTACCGTTCAATACGTATTTTCGTATTTCTCTAGTTTAATTTCCTAAGTGTTTTTTATACACTTTAATAGTAGGGAATTCAATTAAATAAATATCTTTGTGTTCAAACGACACTAAGAAGGCTAAATGCTAACGGTTAAAATAAATCAATTATGAAAATGAATCCCCTAATGTTGATCGACTTTTACAAAGCAGATCACCGCAGACAGTATCCAGAAGGAACAGAAGTTGTTTATTCTAATTTCACGCCGCGCAAATCAAGATTGGAAAACAACGATAAATTGGTGTTTTTTGGTTTACAGTATTTGGTGAAAGAATACTTAGTAGATCAATGGAATGAAGGGTTTTTCAAACAGCCAAAAGAAAAGGTAATCGCTGATTACAAACGCAGAATGGACAATGCTTTGGGAAAAGATAGTATTCCAATCGAACATATTGGGGAATTACACGATTTAGGTTATTTGCCTTTAATCATCAAAGGTTTACCAGAAGGTACGATCGTTTCTCCTAAAATTCCTGTAGTAACAGTCTGCAACACGGAAGCAAAGTTCTTCTGGTTGACAAATTACATAGAATCATTGATGTCTGCCATCTTATGGAAACCTGCAACAAGCGCTACAACAGCATTTCAATATAGAAAAACGTTCAACGAATACGCACGCGAAACGGTAAGTGATACAGACATTGATTTTGTTTACTGGCAAGGACACGATTTCAGTTTCCGTGGAATGAGCGGAATTGAAGATGCATGTATGAGTGCGGCAGGACATTTGTTGTCTTTCTACGGAACCGATACTGTTCCAGCGA
>JAYSRF010000112.1:0-11599 GCA_043721195.1 Fluviicola sp.
TGGTTCAGTTGAATCAGGTTCTTATGTACAAGTTTCTCGTATTGGTATGCCGTTGACAAATGAAGCGGTGATTCCAATTGGAAACAAAGACAAATGGAATTCATTGACTCCATACACGGAAGATCCAGCAATGGAAGATCATTTATGTAACCCAGAATTGGCTTTGTACATGGATGATGCACAATTCGGTGGTGCTGTTCCTGCATTTTCTGCATTACGTGTTCAAAAAGCATCTCAAACAGTTCTTGGAAACGTTGACTTTTCAAATGGAAATGATGGATTGTTTGTCTTAGCTGGAAATGCTGCTTTAAATGGTACTGCTTTAGATGCTGCGCTTTTTGGTAACTATTTACTACGTGACAACAAACCACGTTCAGTCGATTTATTACCTATTTTCCACACAGGTGTTCCAAATCTAGCTCCTTACCAATTGGCTACAGGGAAAACAGATGGTAACCCGTTGACTGCTGGAAAACCGTTCATCAATAACTTTTTACCAACATTTGGTGACATGTTGCGTTTGAATATGGCTGTTCCTGTTACTCCGAGAAATCACCCTGACTTTAGTTCACTTGGATTGATCAAAGCTGCGGTATTAGGATTAACAAATTCAACATACAATTCTTCTGCTGCCATGCAATGGATTCCAAACATGGATGGCTTCCCGAACGGTCGTCGTTTAGAAGATGATGTTACGCGTATCGAATTACAAGCTGTAGGTGGCGTTGTTTTAGCTGCAATCGGTTTATGGTATGATGATAGAAACATTGGAGAAAATGTATTGACCAATGGATTAATTGGAACACTCGGCTACACTGCTGGTGCTGAAAGTAATGACGTTGCATTCTCAAATACCTTCCCTTATGTTGCCAAGCCTTGGAGTGGTTATGCCAACCATAGCGGACAATAAGTGGGAAAGAAATTGAATTGAACATGAAATTTATAACTATGAAAAAGATCTCAACAACTAAAATCTTGACACTTACGGGTATCATAGCTACAGCTGTGACCATTGGTGTTTGGGATGCACAAGAATCTACGGTGGAAGCTTCCAGCCATAGAGAAGCACCATTGATTGCGAATGATCCATTAGCGGATAATTCTGACCTCTATGCATTTAGAAGTCCAGATGACACCAATACGGTAACGATCATTGCTAACTACGTGCCATTACAATTGCCACAAGGTGGACCAAACTACGCTTCATTTGGAGAAAATGTGCGTTATGAAGTTCACATTGAAAATGATGGAACTGCGGGTGATGATATTACCTACCGTTTCACTTTTTCTAAAGTAAACGAAGATCCAACTACATTCTTCAACATTCGTTTAGGACAAGAAAACCTTAAAACAACGTATGTTGCTGAGAAAAGCGTAAATGGTGGTGCTTTTACAACCATTATTGCGAATGGAATTGTTCCTCCGCCAAACATCGGTCCGCGTTCAATTAGTGGTGCTGCTGGTTTGAATGTTCCAAACTATGAGTCATTGATGACTGGTGCAATTGCTACTGCTACTGGCGGTGGAGGTGAGACTGTTTATTGCGGTCCGTCTGATGATCCCTTCTTTGTTGATTTAGGTGGTATTTTTGATTTAGGTGCTACACGTGCTGGTGGTACGGGTGACGATGCTCCTGAAGATGGTGTTGCTTGTAAAAACATTCACACAATTGCTTTGAAAATTCCAATTTCAACATTGCAGAAAAATGGACAACCTGTTACTTCTGCTGCAAATATCTTGGATTCAGATTACATTATTGGTGTTTGGGCTTCTGCTAGCCGTCAACAAATCCGTACATTGAATGGTGATGGAACAGAGTCTTATTCTGGTTCTTATGTACAAGTTTCTCGTATTGGAATGCCTTTAACAAATGAAGCTGTTATTCCAGTTGGAGACAAAGACAAATGGAATTCATTGACTCCATATTCCGAAGATCCAGCAATGGAAGCTTATTTATGTAATCCAGAATTGGGATTGTACATGGATAACTCGTTATTTGGTGCAGCTGTACCTGGAATGGCTGCATTGCGTATCCAACGAAACACCTTACAATCGTTCGATTTTGGAAACACAAACGATGGTTTATGGCCAATTAGAGCGACCAATGGTGGAGCTGGCACTGCATTAGATACCAACTTGTTTGGAAATTACTTACTCCGTCAAGGTGAGCCTCGTTCAGTAGATTTATTACCTATTTTCCACACAGGTGTTCCAAATTTAGCTCCTTACCAATTGGCTACAGGAAAAAATGGAAACCCACTTGCTGTTGGAAAACCTTTCATCAATAACTTCTTGCCTACATTTGGTGACATGTTGCGTTTGAATATGGCTGTTCCAGTAACTCCAAGAAACGACCCGAATTTCAGCTCTCTTGGTTTAGTTCAAGCTGCTGTATTGGGATTAACAGCTGCTCCTTATAATACAAATGCCAACTTAGAATGGATTCCAAACATGGATGGTTTCCCGAATGGTCGTCGTTTGGAAGATGATGTAACACGCATCGAATTGCAAGCTGTTGGTGGTGTCGTTTTAGCTGCTATCGGTTTATGGTATGATGATTATACAGCGGGTGGACCAAATCCTGTTACAACCGATTTAATTGATGTGCTTTCCTATACAACTGGAGTTGAAGCAAACGATACAACGTTTAAAACAACTTTCCCGTATGTTCAAACTCCTTGGAGTGGTTTTGGTAAATGTGGACAAACATCACCGTCTACGTACTCTTCTATTGCTGGAATTTTTGAATCAGGAATGAATTTGAGCGCTCCAGAATTGAGTATGGTTCAAAACTACCCGAATCCATTTACAGAAAGTACAACGTTTAAATACCACGTTGCTCAAAACTCCGATGTAAACTTAACTGTTTACGACATGAATGGAAGAAAGATTGCAACCTTGGTAGACCAGAAAACAAAAGCTGGAACCTATGAAGTTGTCTGGAAACCAGAAAACGTCAAAAAAGGAACTTACATTGCTTCCCTTTCGGCAAACGGTCGAAAAATACAAGGAATCAAAATTGTAATTGATAAATAAGTAGTTTTAAAACACAAAAAAGAGTTGGGTATGCACACTGCATGCTCAACTTTTTTTTAACTCACATGTTATGCGCAAGTATCTCTACACAATTTTAGTCGGCTTTACTGGAATTCTCCTGTTATGCATTTTTCTCTTTGCCAAAAGTCCATCGAAAAAAACGGTTGGCTTAAAAAACAGAACTGGAGCAATTGCTTTAGGTGGTGAATGGGTTGGTACAAAAAAAACAATTGAAAGTTTATTGGGTGAAATTGAAGTAAATCCAACAAATTATACCGCAAAACTCAATCTTGCCAAAGGATACATTCAAGAAGCTAGAATTACTGGAGATCACGCTTATTACGATGGTGCTGCCTTGGTTTTACTAGAAGATGTGATTAAAAATGAGCCAGAAAACTTTGACGCATTGTGTTGCAAAGCAACCGTTTTATTGTCACAACACCATTTCTCTGACGCATTAGTTGTAGCAAAACAAGCCCTTCCTATTAATCCAAATAACGCTTTTATTTATGGATTGATGTGTGATGCGTACGTTGAACTAGGGCAATACAATCAAGCCGTTCTTATGGCCGATAAAATGATTAATATTCGACCTGATATCCGTTCCTATTTGCGGGTTTCCTATTTAAGAGAAATTCACGGAGATTTGAAAGGTGCCATTCAAGCATCTAAATTGGCTGTTGATGCTGGTTTCCCTGGATTGGAAGAAACTGCTTGGGCGCGAATGATTTTAGCACATTTATACGAAATGACTGGACACATTGATACAGCTGAATTTCAATATCGATCAGCACTCAATGAACGACCTGAATATGCTTTTGCTATTGCTGGATTAGGCAACGTCGAAAAAGTAAAAGGCAACTATAAAAAGGCGATTTATTATTACAAAAAAGCAGAAAAATCAATCATTGAATTTTCATTCTCTGATGAATTGACTGATTTGTATCGCTTGAATAAAGATCCGAAAAACGGTTATAAATCAGCATTCGCAGTCATTGCAATGCTCAGTCCGCTTTCTACTGATGAAGAAAGTAGCAGTTCTCATGGTCATTATGCTGACAAAGAATTGGCTTACGCCTATTTAAAGGTCAACAATACAGAAAAAGCCCTAAAACATGCTTTAGCGGAATACATACGTCGACCAAAAAACAACGATGTATGTGAAACCGTTGCTTGGGTTTACTATAAACAAAAGAACTACCGCAAGGCAAATACCTTTATTACAAAATCCTTACGCACCCATTGCAAAAATCCAGAATTACTTTGTAGAGCAGGACTAATCAAAATAAAAGCAGGTAAAACGGCAGAAGGAAAATTGCTCTTGAAACAAGCGTTCTCAACGAATCCAGTAATCTTGGATAAAAAATTGAAACATGAAGCAGCTTATTACTTGTATAAAAACTAACCCGTCATTTCTGAATGGAATGAAAGTCGTTTTATTACTGCTAGCTATTTTCATTGTTCCACAAACAATCTTCGCTCATGGTGGAGTAGATTTAACAGGATTGCCGACAAAGGATATTGCGTTTATTTATTTGAAACTGGGTTACGAGCATATTATTCCATTAGGCCTAGACCACATTTTGTTTGTACTCTGTTTGTTTTTTTTAAGTCCAAAATTGAAAACCGTTTTGTGGCAAGCAACCGCATTTACAATCGCCCATTCAATTACGCTTGGTTTATCGATCTATGGCATCATTTCCCCACCAACACACATCATTGAACCAATCATTGCATTATCGATTCTATTCGTCGCTATTGAAAACATTATCGTAAGCAATCTCAAACCTGGTCGTATTATTTTAGTTGCCGTTTTTGGATTGATTCATGGAATGGGTTTTGCTTCAGCATTAAGCGAATTGGGATTACCCAAAGATCAATTCCTGACTTCGTTGATCACCTTTAATGTAGGTGTAGAATTGGGACAATTTACCATCATTTTATTGGCGTGGCTCTTAATTGGCAAATGGTTCAACAAAAAACCATGGTACAAAAAACGCGTAGTTATTCCCATTTCTATTGTAATCGCAGCTATTTCATTCTATTGGACGATAGAACGCATCTTTTTTACAAGTTAATTTCACCTCTTTAAAACCGAAGGAAATAAAACCTCGTACATTCATACAATGACGAACATTCAACATATAAAATACATGGGAATCTATCTGCTGATTGGCATTTATTCCATCGTATTGTTGAAACCGCTACTTCCATTTGCACAGGATTTTATTGCGCACACTTTTTATGCAACAGAACACACAGCCACAGTCCATTTTGAGAATGGAAAATACCATGTTCACAAAGAAGTAGAAACTGCCGCTAAAAATCAAAAGAAACAATCGAAGGAAAATAATACCGCAGATAGTAGTGTAAAGATATACGCACATTATTTGAGTGACGTTTTAGATCTTCATAAAAGCACTATTCGATTTAATCTGACCAAAGAAAAAATTCCCCTAAAAGGCAATCTATTTTTATTGGAAACGAATTTAAAAACACCCTATCCCCCACCACAAGTTTAGCATTACTACTGTTTATGTTGCAATTTTCTTCAAGACTTTATTGATCTATTCAAGGTTAAAAATTGTGTGTTAACAGTATCATTTTCCTTTTCAGATTTCAATTATTCAGATACATCATCAAGTATCTTGACCTGAAAAATTACTTCAAAAAACAAGTAGTTAGGGAAATCAACTGCCATTCATTTTATTCAATTCAGTTATGCTAAACGCTCATGAAATTAATCTATACATCAGTAATTCTTATCCTCACGCTCGCTAGTTTCTCCGCTTTTGGGCAAACAGAAGAAATCAAAGAAAGCCAACTAAAAGACGATTCATTACAAACCATTGAACAACTATTTGAAATTGTCATCAAGGCAGATCGTCCAATAGCAGCTGCATCTTCCAGTCATTTAAATCAATTAGATTTTGAAAACCGACAAAAAAATTCTGCACAAGATTTACTGCGCTTAGTTCCTGGATTATTCATTGCACAACATGCAGGAGGTGGAAAAGCCGAACAATTGTTTATTCGCGGGTTTGATTGCGATCACGGAACTGATGTTGCATCGTATGTAGATGGAATCCCAGTGAATATGCCAAGTCATGGACATGGTCAAGGTTACATGGATTTGCATTTTTTGATTCCTGAAACGGTAAAAGGAATAGACATTTCTAAAGGTCCTTATCAAGCACAATACGGTAATTTTGCAACTGCGGGTGCTGTACATTTTACAACATTGGATTCACTTTCTTCCAATTTATTCCTCTATGAAACAATAGCAACAGCTGAAATAAAAGCACAAACTTCGAATCGCTTTGTGGGAATGGTTGAACTTCCAATCGTTTCTGAAAAAGTGAAATCTTATTTCGCAACAGAAATCATCAACAATCGCAGTTATTTTGAGCAAAATCAACAGTTTAATCGGTTTAATCTATTCTCAAAAACAGTATTCACTATTAACAGCTCGAGCTCATTGAGTTTAAGTGTATCTGGCTTTTCTTCTTCTTGGGATGCCTCCGGACAAGTACCAGATCGAGCTATTAAAGCTGGATTGATCAGCCGATTTGGAAGTATTGATCCAACAGAAGGTGGAAATACGTCGCGATCGAATGTGAATTTAACCTACCGTGCTCGATTTAAACAATCAGAATTTGTTTCCCAAGTTTATGCTTCGAATTACCGTTTCAAATTGTATTCAAACTTCACCTTATTTTTGGAAGATTCCATAAATGGTGATCAAATAGAACAAGGCGATGTTAGAAGAATTGCTGGAATTAATACCAAATACACTTTCCCGCATAAAGTAGGAAAACTCAACAATCGATTGACTATTGGCGCGAATTTCAGAACCGATGATATCACCAATGAATTATGGCATACTGTCAAACGATCACGACTAAATGTTCAGGCATTAGCTGACGTGAATGAAATTGCTTCTAGCTTTTATTTCAATGAAGTAATGAAATTCAGTGAAAAACTGCGATTGGAATTGGGGGGGCGTTACGATTATTACACGTTTAATGTAACAGATTATTTGCCTAGTGATACCAGCAGACACAACTATTCTGGGTACAATTATCAAACTGCTTTTAGTCCGAAAGTAAACTTCATTTACTCTCCCAAACAGCATTATCAGTTTTTTGCCAATTTCGGCAATGGATTTCACTCGAATGATGCACGTTCAACTGTGCAACAAACTGGTCATCAATTGCCCGTATCTATTGGTGGAGAACTAGGAACTTTGCTACATGTTGGAAAAAAAATAGTGATTTCCGCCGCTTTTTGGACGATGAATTTAGAAAATGAATTGGTCTATGTCGGCGATGATGGAACCACAGAAAACAAAGGATCAAGTCGCCGAACGGGTATTGACTTCAGTGCACGTTACCAAATTATTCCATCACTCTTTTTCGATGTAGATTTTAATATCTCTGAAAATGTATTCACCACTTCCATTTTCGGTGACCGACAAGAAAACGATTATTTTATTCCTCTCGCCCCAACAATGACCTCATCAGGTGGATTGAACTATAAGTATAAAAAAATGAATGCGTTTATTCGCTATCGCTACATGGCAGATCGAGCTGCGAATGAATCGAATACTGTGATTGCAAAAGGATATGTACTGTTGGATGTAGGGTTAAACTATAAAAGTGAACATCTTAAAATGGGAATATCTGTGGAAAACGCAATGAATGTAGATTGGAATGAAGCGCAATTTGATACAGAAAGTAGGTTACAAAATGAAACACAAGCTGTGAGTGAAATTCATTTTACGCCAGGAACACCATTTGCTGTGAAATTGAATATTGGGTATTTGTTTTAAGCTCATTTCCACAGAATAATGGAATTTTTTAGGGTTAAAAACATTTGATCTACCTTATAAATACATAAGTAAGTCAACATTAAAACACCTTACAAACCATTCAAAATATTGACATTCAATGTTATAGGTTCCGTAATATTGCGGGATTATCCAAAAAATTATAGTTTAACTAAAATCAGGTATAACAGCAATTCATTTCCCATAAAAAAAGTGAACTTTTCATCCAAGCTCGCTTTTTCAATACTATTCAGAATAATTTTTAAGCTGCAATGCGCTGCAGAATCACAACACATGGAGTTTCGGAAGTTACAATCACCTTATGATCTTCGTACAATGGAATGGCAAAATAATCTCCAGATTTCAATTTGTTTTCTTGTTCCCCAACAACAATGGTGCATGTTCCTTCAAGAATCAAAAATTTCTCGTATTCATCGTGATGAACTTCTTCCGGCGCCATGTTCTTTATCCAGACCATTGCACACGTCATTTCTGGTGTTGCAGTAATTATTTTAGCATGAATATCTTCGAAATCTGATGGCGCAACCATGTCTGTTCGGTCTATCCACTCCTTAAAATCTTCTAATCGTGAATCTTCATTCAACACAGGAGGAAAACTTTGAGCTTCGCCCGATTCCATTCTGTCGATATAATCAAACGTTGCCAAAACCAATGGTTTGAGAGATGCATGAGGAACTACACTGTTTTCATCAGCAAACGCAGCCAACTCAACTTGGTTTTTCTCTAATTCTTCTAACAACTCGGGATATTCTGACAATAAAAATTCAACTTCTTTGCACTCAGCTTCACTTGCATAACCTAGCAGATACTTTTTCACTATTCCCGAATCTATATACTGCTGAATATCCATTAGTTCTTTCTGTTTTTACACAACTTTTTTGTTGATATTTTTGTCAAATAATCAATAATCGAAGATACGCATTTAATCCCAATTACAGTAAGCTTTCGTGTGTTTTTTTGTTAAATAATTCAGAAAAAGAGGATTCCTTTTTTTAGGAAATTTCTGCTGAATTTAAACCTACATGAAGAAGGTTGTTTTTAGGTGTTTCGTCTTCAAAAAATCAGCATTTGTCCTACTAATTCTGATTCATTAAAAATTACTCACCACTTTTCCAATTAAATGATCCTCTGGTAGAAATCCCCAAAAACGAGAATCAACAGAATTGGAGCGATTATCCCCCATCACGAAATAATAATCCATTTTAAAAACGTACGACTTTTGTAATACAGAATTAATATAAAACTTCCCTCCTTTCGTTTCGAACGTATTGCCCTCATAAACTTCAATTATCTGCTTATAAAAGACCAAATTTTTTGTTGTTAATTGCACACGTGTCCCTTCTTTTGGCACAACCAACGGACCAAAATTATCCGCATTCCACCGAAAATTAGACGAATTGGGGAAAATTGCAGGATTAAAAACACTACTATCAATAACGGTTCTTTTTCCGTTTTCATCACGCGGAACAAGCAATGTTTGGACATCTTTTTGCCATTTTCCATTCACTGAAATTCTCCCGTTTTTAATCTGAAGAGTATCTCCAGCAAGTGCGATACACCGTTTTACATATTCTTGTCGATGGTCAATTGGCAAGTCTGTTTCTAGCGGAAAATTGAACACAATAATGTCGTTTCTTTTAATGTCAGAAAAGCCAAAAATGCGCAAATATGGAATTTCAATCCAGTCAACATAGGTATGTCCAAATGGAAGTGAAAGTGGTGTCATCGGAATTCTAGATCCGTAAACAAGTTTATTTACAACAATGTAATCGCCTTCCACTAAGGTAGAATTCATTGAACTTGTTGGAACTTTGTAAATTTGAACGATAAAAACACGGGGCAAAAGCCAGATCGTAAATGCCCAAAAAATGATGCGCGCAATTTTCCCAGTTGAGGGTCGAAATGAAGCTAACTTAGCGATGACTCTTCGTATTAATTGATTGAAAAAACAAGTGATTTCTTGTTAAAGAGATGGCGCATTCAACTTCTTGGAACCCACACATTCATTTAAACTTTTGTCTGAGTTCTGAAACTGCAGCACGAATTCTCGTTTTCACCGTTCCCAGCGGAATATTCAACTCTTTAGCGGTTTCTTCTTGGGTCAATCCTTTGTAATAGACCAACTCAATCAACACACGATACTCATCTTTTAAGGAAACAACTTGTTCTTTTAGTCCGATTACATCCGTATTCATTGAGTTCGATGTCTGATGATTTACTGCATCAACAGAAACATCCATGCTTTGCGTGACTTTTTCTTGTTTTGCGCGTTTGGATTTTGAATAATCGATGGCTGAATTGATCGCAATATTGATCATCCATGTATACAAACGACCTCTTGAAGCATCATAACTTTCAATGCTTTTCCAAATTTTCACAAATACATTCTGTAAAACTTCTTCTGAGACTGCTTGATTCCGTAATACTTGCATGATCACACCCAATAATCCAGGCGCATAATTGTCGTACAATTTCGTGTACGCAACCATGTCACGCTGCTTGAGCAAAAGCACAAACTCTTCTTCCGAATCAAACAATTTCTTCACAAATACGCTTCTTTATAGTGTAAGTTATATGCTTTTCGCTGAGGTATAAAAATACAATAATTATCCCGTTTGAATAGCAAAAATTGATTATAAATCGTGTTTCAAATGAATAACAATTTATATTCTGAAATTGTTTGATTACATGAGATCGAAAATGAAGAAAACAGACTATTCGGCTAATAATCCACCAGCTAAACTCACATTCATTTTTTCAAAATGAACTAACTAACTAACTAACTAACTAACTAACTAACTAACTAACTAACTAACTAACTAACTAACCTTTAAGCCCCATCATCAACAAATCTAAGTCTTTGTATTTTAATGAAAAAACTTTTCCTAATACCTCGCTCGTTAAAATTCCACGATAAATGTAAACACCACCTCTGAAACCTACATCGTTGCGAATTAAATCCAAACATCCTCCTGATTCACCCATTGAAAGTAAGATGGGTGAAAAAATATTGGACAAAGCAAAAGAAGCTGTTCGCGGCACACGAGATGCTATGTTTGGTACACAATAATGTGTTACTCCGTGTTTAACGAATGATGGTTGATTGTGATTTGTTACACGTGATGTTTCAAAACAACCGCCTTGATCAATACTCACATCTACAATCACGGAACCTTCTTTCATGTTTTGTACCATTTCTTCTGAAACCACGCAAGGTGTTCTTCCGAGTGGAGAACGTATCGCTCCAATGACAACATCGGCGCGCATGACTGATTTCGCAAGTACTTTTGGTTGTATAATCGATGTGTAAATCCGTGATCCTAAATCGTTTTGCAAACGACGTAAACGCGATAAACTGTTGTCAAACACCTTGACAGATGCACCCAAGCCCATCGCAGCACGCGTAGCAAATTCGCCAACCGTTCCCGCTCCAAGCACAACTACTTCAGTCGGTTGAACGCCAGCGATTCCACCTAGCATAATTCCTTTCCCTGAATTAAAAGAGGATAATAATTCACCTGCAATAAGTATAGAAGTTGTACCTGCAATTTCACCCATTGTTCTCACTACTGCGAAAACACCTTCTTCATCGCGAATGTAATCCCAAGCAATGGCAGTCACCTTTTTCTGAATCAGTTTTTGAAGAATAATTTTGGGCTGCATACTTAACTGCAAGGCAGAAATTAAGGTTTGATTGCCGGGCATAAAATCTAC
>JAYSRF010000113.1:0-11579 GCA_043721195.1 Fluviicola sp.
ACCATTTACCGCAATGATGGATCGGGTCGTATAGAACGTGTTGGCGGAATTGGTGCTGAATTCAAAGCAAGTGGTGATCACGCTATTCAAACATTTTATGGCACTCCAACTGAATATGAATTAAAACGTTTATTTGGAAACAATGTAAGCGAAGATCCAAGTGGCTACCGCAAAGAAATGGTGCGTGATGCAAATGGTCAGTATTCAGTAACTTATTATGATAAACGCGGGAATGTTATCGCTACAGGAATGACTGGAGAGTCTCCTAATTCGCTGCGTAAAATTGATCAAGGTTTACAAGAAGTGGTAACAACCGATTTGAGTGGCAATAACCTAGTGGTGAATAATGGAACTCAAATTGTATCTGAACACACTTTTTTAAATGGATTTGCCAATAATCCAGTAACACTGTACTACGATCTTGATGGTATGGTAAACACACTTGCCGCGCAGAATATTTCAATTCAAGGTCATCTTTTTGCAGTTGGTCAGTTGTGCGAAAGTTGTCATTACGACTTAGAAATTAAAGTTCTCAAAGCCGATGGTAATGTCATTCAAACCTTAACACAGTCTATTGACCCTATAGGATGCATTGCAGGAACTGTTGAATATGTTAGCCCAGAATTTACCTTAGTAGAAATTGGTGAGTACCGTATTATCAAAACACTTTCTGTAGACATGGATGCCATGCAGGCAGGCTTTAATGATTTATTAATAACCCTTGGTCTTGATGATCCAACTGAATTTATTGAAGGTTACTTACAAGAAGTAGATATATCAGGTTGTTTTGAAAATTGTACAGATTATTGTACAGCTATGTGGAAATTAGATTATAAGTTGGATCATCCAGGTACAACAACAGTACAAGTGAATGCCATTTGGGATGCCATGACAGAAACTGCTCAATCTGTTGCTCTTGAAGCGTGTATTGCAGGAGCTTGCAACGAAGATGAGTTCTATATTTCTGCTGCTGGCCTAGATGAAGATAACCCAGAAGCAGAAGCTCAGGATTATTGCTGGCAACAACGCAACCGTATGATTGATCAAATTTCACCGAACGGTTATTGGTTTGATTTGCAAACCAGTCAATTTTGGATAAATGTTGCTACATACATTAATACGAATGGAAATCCTACGATTGATAATGTTACCTATTCGATCACTGATTTAATGAATTTAACGAGTCTTACCACTAATATAGAAACCTATTTACTCCCTTTTCATCCTGAGTTCTGTCATTTATCTTGGTGCAGTGAATCGAATCAATCGATGATGTATTCTGTTAAATTAAACAATGTAATGACACAAACAGGATGGAACGCTTCGAGTTCAGTGTACCAGAATCCACACGATGTCATTGTGAATATGATTGGCATTGACCCAAATGATCCTTTCTTGGGTGTGAATACAACAGACCCATTCTTAACGACTTTTAATACCTTCTTTACGAGTACTACCAATTTGCAGTTCCGAGTTGATAATTATTTAACGCTCCTTCAAGCAAGCGCAAATCCAGCTAACTCATTGGCTTGTGGTGGGAATAACCTTGGAAATGGATCATTGGCACAATACGTTAGCTTACTTTCACAATGTATCGTAGATGCGCAAGCTGCACAAAACCCAAGTGTGATTCTTACAGCTCAACAAATCAATGATTTGCGTATTTCTATGTACAAGGGGATCTATGACAATATCAAAGAACAGATGATTGAGGAGTATAAAAACTCTATTGGTTGTTTCTATCTCAATAATGATGAAGCTGTATTCTATGGTGGATTGGATGAAGATGAAATCATAGACGATGTGCTTGAAGCGTTTTCCTCTGTTTTTAACTCGGCTACATGTGAAGAACGTGCTTTGAGCAACATGCATTTCTGGATGGATCAATTGCCAACGAGTTGTCTAGAAGCTCTTGGTTTAATTACCATCAATGTTGATGGAACAACGACCAATAATTACACAGATGCAAGCGTAATAGCTGCTTATGCCGCTGGTGGAAGTGCCATCGATAACATCCCAGAACACATGTATGCCTTTACAATGGCTACCTGTGCAACAAATACATGGGGATGGTTTTATAATCCAGGAGTTGGCAATCCAGGAAAAGCAAATTACGATTTCATAATAGGCGCCTTATCATCAACACCTTGTTTTTATACTCCGCCATTTGAAGTTGATCCTGCCCCAACCGTATTGACAACGTCGCAACCAAATCAAACCTTTTCAGAGTGTTTTCATGCCTATATGCAAATGATTAATAATGGATTGAATGAGTTAAATTCATTAAATCCAACACCAAGGGCATGCCCGTATTATTTACCGTATGATCTAACAGAAAAAAAAGAAATAATAATTGATGCGGTAAATTATCCTGTTTTATATACCAATTGTAATTTGCAAGGCACATTTAAATTTTTTATTCGAAAATGTACTTCTGGTATTTATAGCCAAGAATTTGGTGTGAGTACCGGAAGCTGTTTGATGAAGTTGGATTTTAATTATGCATTTTACTCAGCATATGTTGTTTCGATTCAGAATCCTACGAAACACTTGAGTTTTACAGCATATAACAACGTGGTATACACTAACGTTGTAACTTTTGATGCACTAATGAGCGATGGAACTGTAAAGCAAGTATTCCTGCACTATGCAAACCAACCTAATTGTTTGAAAGATATTATCGGCAATTTCGATCCACTCGTTGTCTCAACAACTACAGAAGGCTTCCCAACCTTACCAAATTATCAAGCAGATTGTATTGAGTCTGAATTGGGGCAAGCAGAACAAGATGCGTGGGAGATCTACCATGAAATGTTAGATTCTATTCAAAATAGGTTTTTAGCACAAGGAGCAAAACACTGTTTAGAAGTTGTTGAAACACTCAAGTTGAAGTACACCCTCAAAGAATATCAATACACCTTGTATTACTATGATCTTGCTGGAAACTTGGTGCAAACCGTACCACCACAAGGTGTAGATGTATTAACTTCTACTGAAGTAACGAATGGTAGCCAACCCAATCACTTAATGGAGACCCGTTACCAATACAATGGTCTCAATTCCTTAATTGCCTCCTATACGCCAGATGGAGCGCGTTCAGATCTTTACTTGGATAAACTTTATCGGGTGCGTTTTTCGCAAAATGCCCGTCAAGTCTATGAAGGAAAAGCTTCCTACTCGAAATACGATGTGTTGGGTCGCGTTACGGAAGCTGGTGAATTCAAAATTCCAAATGGTGATCAGTTAGCCGACAATGTAGAAGACAATGATTATCCTGTGATTGGGACAGATAATGTATTGGATTATACCAAAACGTATTACGAAGATGTTTACGCTGCTGATGCCACTATTGCAGCGCAGTTTGGTGCAAATGGACAAGAAAATTTACGCAATGCCATTGGCGCTGTTATGCACCGTCAGGGAGATTACACTTCCACGGGAGAATTAATAACGGGAACGGATGTTATAACCGTCTCTTCTTATTCCTATGATCCACATAAGAATGTGAAACAAGTTGTTAATACCAACTATCAATTGGCTGGTATTGGTCAACAACACAAAAAAGTACAGTACGACTATGATTTGATTTCAGGAAATGTAAAAGAAGTAGCTTACCAAGCCGGAAATGCAGATGAATATAGACACCGCTATCATTATGATGCCAACAACCGTTTGGTGCGTGCCTTTACAACCAAAAATAATGTAGCATGGGAAATGGATGCCAAGTACTTCTATTACTTACACGGTGCTTTGGCGCGATCTGAAACGGGTCATGATAAAGTCCAAGGAACAGATTACGCCTACAACTTGCAAGGTTGGTTAATAGGAGTGAACAGTGCTACTTTAGTTACGTCAAGAGATTTGGGTAAAGATGGTGACGCCATAGGATTGAATAAATGGTCAGGTCAAGATGCCATGGGGTATCAATTGGGCTATTTTGCCAATGACTACCAAAGTATTGGAAATGTGAGTGCATTTGCTGTGACGGATGCTTTAACTGCTTTAAATACGAATCCTGATGCAGGTGCTGCGAATGGACAAGGTATGGGCAGTTTGTACAATGGGAATATTTCCCACATGGTTACTGCTATTTTGAAGACAGATGAAACCACCTTAGACATTTTGGGCAATAATTACCAATACGATCAATTGCAACGTATTCGTGGGATGAAAGTATATTATGCCGCTGGTTTGGCAAGCAATAATAATTTCACGGGTGCGGATTTGTACCGAAAAATTGGCAGTGGTACCGAGAGTGCGTATGAAGAAAGTTACACGTTTGATAAAAACGGGAATCTAAAAACCCTTAAACGCAATGGAAGTGGATTGAATCAATATGAAAGTTTATATCACTCACCTTCTGGAGGAACACCCTACCGTGTACCCCTAGAAATGGATAATTTTACCTATGATTATTACGATAATTTAGCTACAAACGCAACCACCCTTGAACCAACCAATACCAATCGTTTGTCTAAAGTGGCAGATGTGGTTGTAGATGATAACGAGTTAACAACAACTGTCATTGAAGGAAGCCAATACGAAGGTGATATTCCAACAACACAAGGAAATAATAACTATGTGTACGATAAATCAGGTCAGTTGATCAGTGATGCGCAAGAACAAATTCAATCCATTGAATGGACTGTAACAGGTAAAGTAAAAAAGATTACCTTTACTCCAGCTGGTAAATTAGATGGTAAACAAGACGTAAAATTCATATATGATCCACTAGACATGCGTGTAGCCAAACTCGTTTACACTGAAGGGGACAATCCTTCCATTAATTACTCGTATTACAGCTATGATGCGAGTGGTAATGTGATGGCTACCTATGATCGGGTGATTCAGAAAACAGGTCAAACTTTTAGCAATCGTAGTTATTCAGACAAATACCGTTTAGAAGAACAATTGATCTACGGATCTTCACGTATTGGTTCAGAAAACAATTTACCAACTGATTATATTGTCAATGCAACGATTCAACAAGCTGTAATAGTTGCCAATCCTGAAAGTATTGAACGTGGTATTGGTTTTGTTTGGTCATCAACTACACCATTGGCATTTGATAACAGTTTACGCAAAGTGAGTGATAAAACCTATGAACTCAGTAACCATCTTGGCAATGTTTTAGCGGTTATTACAGACCGTAAAATTGAAAAAGGAACATCTAATTTGTATACAGCTGATGTGGTAAGTTATTCAGATTATTCACCATACGGTACGCTGTTACATCACAGGCATGGAATCCAAAATGGCTCTGAATCATATCGTTATCAATTTCAAGGACAGGAAGCTGACAACGAAATTAAGGGAGAAGGCAATTCTTATAACTACGAGTATAGAATGCATGATCCACGGATCGGTAGGTTCTTTGCTTGTGATCCTTTAGAATCGGAATATTCTTATAATAGCCCTTATGCGTTTAGTGAGAATGTTGTAATCAATGCTGTAGAATTGGAGGGGCTCGAAAAAGTCTACGTTTATGCTTGGAGCACTAAAAAGGAGGCGTGGATTAAAAAGTATACTTACGAAGATGTAACTTCTACAGTTAACAGAAATAAGTATGTTGTCTTTGATAATGTAACAGGAGAAGTAGCCAAAATAACTTATCAAACTGTACCCAATAAGACTACTAAAACTCCTTCCATTGAAAAGAAGTTTTTTAATGTGGAGAATACTGTTATTGATGGGAAAGGTCTTATTAAGGCTTCTGCTCTTGAAGTAAATGCTCAAGCGGAAGGTAAATATGGTTCAGTTTTCCTTACTTTACAAGAAATGTCCATAGAAATTAACGCTAACGATGGGATTGATTATGGATTATCAGGATCCGTTGATGTTGCAGCTGTTAAAGCTAATTTGGATGCAAACTGGAAGGTGTTTGGGGATGATCGTGTGGAAGCAACATTGAATGCTAATGGATCAGCTTTCAGTGCAAACGCTGAATTTAATACAGCTTGTTACACTGGAGAAGATGGACTTTTCGGCTTTAATATAGGAGGGGAAACTGGTGCTTATGCTTTAAAAGGCGAAGCTACTGGAGGTATCGGTTTTATGGGATTCAAGGTTGACGCAACAGTTGGGGGCTCTGCAGGAGCAGCTCATATTGGCGGAGGTTTTGGCATAATATTCGATGAAAAAACTGATAGGATTAATGTATCAGGAATGGAGACCTTTGGTCTCGGTGTTGGTGAAAAAGCAGCTATAACTGTTAGTGCTCCAAGGTCAATTGGAGGTAATTTAACTCTTTATTACGGAAAGGAGGCTCTTTTATTACTGAATAGTCTTGGCTTGGGATTTTAATAAAGAATAATATTTAAATTTAGTATGATATTTACAATGAATATATTTGAAAACCCTCATGCTGTCTTTACACTATCGAAAGGGAAATATGATATTTATTTATCAGGAGGATATAGTGTTTCGTTAAGTAATGATTTTGAAGTGATAATTGGGGATTCAATAACTTCAGAAAAGATACCATTAAAAACCACTACAAGATTTAGGAGTAGGGTGAACGGTACTAAGGCAGTAAAGCTTTTTAGAATTGATATATCTAAGTCAGGTAGTTATAATGTTGATATAATAAAACCTGAAGGAGTGGTAGTTAAAAAATCAATGCTGATTTTAAAGAATTTGATTTTGGGTTTACCTAAGAAATCAGAAATAAACCTTATAATCCAACGATATTGATCACGTCTCCAACAAAGAAACTCTATGCCCAGGCCTAACAGCTTGGGCATTTGGTAGTGTAACATACTGAAAAAACATAGGTGTTAAAAAGTTAACTACCTAAAAATAAGTTCTTTGATAAAGTTAAAAACGCCTTTTTGTTGTGTGATAAACTATGTATCTGATGCGATCGTTCGTTAGAATGCTTTAAAATGGCTGGTTTCAACCTCGTGTTACATAAGTATGGAATTTTCCTTCTGAAATCCTTACTATTGTTGGTCAATAGGAGAATCCACTTTCTGTGGGATTTTGATAATTTTTGAAAACGAATGGTAAAACAACCTACGAATACCTGTCGAAAATGCAATTCTTCTTGTCATCGTCATGGAAAAGTGAAGAACAAACAACGTTGGAAATGTACAAGATGTGGAGTCACTCAATTTAGAGTTTACAAACGCTGTATTTTCACGGTAGATCGAAAAATAATCATTCAGCGATTAAATTCTGAGAACGTTGGAATTCGTGGAATGGCTAGGTTGTTGGGGTTAAGCCCAACGCATATTATTCGATGTATCCTTCAACTAGCAGCATTGGTGAAGCGTCCAGATTATTACGAATTTGGTCAAGAATATGAGTTGGATGAATTATGGTCTTACTCGGAAAATAAAAAGAATCCACAATGGATTGTTTGGGCAATTAATCGTAAAACGAGGGTGGTGATTGACTTTGTTATTGGTCGAAGGACTAAGCAGACTGTAAATAAGCTTGTTGAGAAACTAAAACTACTTTTTCCTAAAAGTATAAGAACAGACGAATGGCCTGGATATAATGACTTATTTTCCGACATTCCGCAAGGAATTCATAAAAAGGGAAGAAGAATTACAAATCGCATTGAACGACAGGGGGCAACGGTGAGAAATAGTGTTAAACGCTTAAATCGAAAAACGATTAGTTTTTCCAAATCACCCGAAATGTTAGAAGCTTGTTTATTGCTTTATATGAATGAATGTAAATGGCGACCATATCGAAGTGGATTTACGCTAAAAGAACCTGTTTTTTGAAATGTAGCAACTAGATAACAATAGAAGTGCAATCAAATGTCGGTCAGATTAAATTTTAGCTTATTTTTTTGAATAAATATCGGTAAAAAGTTCATGTCATTTCACTATTTTCTATTTGCGAAAAGGTTCTTCCATTTTATGGTAAAATGAAGTTCGTAACCTAAATTCCCGCCCTGACGAAGGCGGATAGCTTGGTGAAACGTGCAGAGTGAAAGCCCTGATTTGGAAAGGTGACTCGCCGCTGCGAAAAACCTTGACAAACAGTGAGGCGAACGAAAGCACGGGAACCAACTAGCAGACGCAGGCAGATTAGGCGCATAGGCTGTAAGAAAATACTCAAACTTTATTACCTGAAATATCCCTTCTTTATTAACTCCTTTTGAGCTGTCATGAACATTTCTGTTCTTTGCAAAAAACGATCAGTCCTACCCGCCAGGATTAAACTGCGTTCCTTTATTCTCGGTTTTGATCACTTGTTGACCAAATTCGAAATCGCGTTCAACAGCAACTTTACCTCTTTTATCGTAAATTTTCATTTTACCGTGTTTCAACCCGTCTTTGTAATCGGTTTCTGAAATCAAATTGCCTCGACGGTCAAATTCCTTCATTTTTCCGTCCAACTTACCATTTTTATACTCGGTTGTAACAGCAGGCACTTTTCCACCAGGATAATAATCGTACCAGGTTCCTGTTTTCTCACCTTCGTTGTAATCGCCTTCTTCCGTTTTTTTATAGTCTTTACTGGAGAAAGAAGTCCAATGTCCATCTTTTACACTTTCATAGACAACGTGATCTTTCATGGGACCGTATTCCATTTTGGATTTCTGTTTGACGACTTTGTAACTTCCGATGTCTTTCGGTTTCCCATTCTCAAAGTAGTCAATCCATTCACCGGTTTTAAAACCATCTTTGTATTTTCCAGTCAACTTTGGTTTTCCGGATGGATAGTAGGATTTCCATTCGCCTTCTAGAATGGCATCTTTGAAAGTCGCTTCGTTTTTTAACTTTCCTGTTTCCCAGTAATTTTTCCAAAGGCCTTCTTCTTTTCCGTTTAAATAATCTCCTGACATGAGCAGCGTTCCATCTTCATACCAGGTTTCCCATTTTCCGTTCTTTTCATCGGCTGAAAAAGATCCTTTTTTGAAGGTATTGCCATTTTTATAGAGGTAAGTCCAAAGTCCGTGTTTTTGATCGTCTTTGTACTCTGCGTAATAGGAAACTTCTCCTGTTGGATGCCAGTAGGTCCATTTTCCATGTTGCATATCGTTTTTAAACGACCCTTGCATATCTTTGGTTCCTTTGTTGGTATACCACGTCCAAATGCCTGTTTTTTTTCCGTCTGAATATTGTCCTTCAACATTGATTTGATCATTGTCAAAATAATAATGATACGGGCCATTTAATTCGCCATCTACATACGTTGACGTTTTTTCTAGCGCTCCCGTGTAATAGGCATACGACCACAAACTGTCTTTTAATCCTTCTTTGAAAGAACCAGAAATGGTTACAAAACCATAGGTGCTGTATTCTTCAAACGGACCATTTTTTAAGCCGTTTTTGTAATTGTACCACTCTTTTTGATCTCCAGTAGTATAAAACGTGAGCATTTCTCCTGTTCCGTCAATAACAGTTTGGGTATGTAAACTATCTGGCAACCAATAAGCGCGAACATAGTCAATGGTGTCAATGAATTCTTCGATCAATTTTTGTTTTCCGTTCGAATAATAATACGTCCAAGTACCACTTGGTTTATCCTGAAAATAGCTTCCTTCAATACTGAGCTTGCCATCTTCATTCCACTCACGGTAAACACTGTCTTGCTCACCGAGTTTAAAGTAACCTTCCTGTCGTGGTTTTCCATTGGAATATTGAGCTTTTACAGGACCGTTCAATTGACCTTTGTAATAATTGCGTTCCTCAATTATAGCTCCAGCTTTATCAAAATAAACCCATTTTCCATGTTTCATGGTGGTTTCGCCTAAAAAATCTTTGTAGTACGCACCTGTTGATTCAGGATACAATCGGTTAAAATCGTAGTACAGGGTTGTTTTTTTCGTGAGGTTTTCTTTCACAATAATTTGGGAAAACGACAGGAACGGGCAAAACAGGATGAGAAAAAGAATCAATTTCATGGAAAAACGGAGTTTACATTTTATAAGCTGAAAACAGGGGCAAAGTTACAGGACTTTTAATAAACCCTTTACAAAAAGTACAATTCCAGTCACTAAAATGATAATTCCTGTAAATCGGTTCAATCCTGTCAATACGCGATCAGTAATAAATGGGCGTAATTTTTTTGCGCCTAAAACTTTCAAAACATCAATTGAGAAGAAGGTAACTAACAAAATAGTGATGTACAAGAGCATATTATCACCAGAACCATCTTCTCCTGGTTTTTTTGAACCTATTGCGATCACTGTAAACCAATAAAAAATGACAGCAGGATTGACAAAATTGAGTAAAAAACCTTTTAACCCTAGCATCACGTAATCCTTTGCAAGACTGATTCCCTCTGCATCTTCACTGGCTAAACCTTTTGGTTTTTTGAGTAATGTAATGAAACCAAACACAACGAATATAAGCCCACCAAACAATTTTATTAGGTGTGAATTTTGCCCTGAGGTGAGTTTAGCTACTTCAGCATAAAAGATGTAGGCCAGAATAATGTAGATGAGATCACTTAATAAAACACCAAAATCAAACGCTAAGGCAGCCCGAACTCCCTTTCGAATACTTGTTTCGAGAAGGATAAAAAATACTGGACCAATCATAATACTAAGTATGAATCCAGTAACGATCGCCTTGAGAATTAAGTCTAACAATATTGTAGGTTTAGTACTTGTTACAAAAATAATGAATTGATTGACTTTTGCCTTTATTTTTGAGTTTCACATCGATAATATTGCCATTTAGTTAATTTTTCACTTGGAATCCTGCTCAAATCAAAGGAAGTGATTACATTTGCACGTCGCTCTAAAAGTATGTCATACGATCAGAGGATTTATTATTGGAAAAACGTGATGGGTATGAAAACGGGCATTGCCAACAAAAAGTTAGAATCAATTATTGCAAAGGTCGAGAAAGAAGGCGTTGTATATAAGGGAATCATTGAAGATTTAAAGGAATTACGCGAACAAGCGTTGAAAGAACAAGATCCTTTAGTTGTTAAAGTATTGCGTTTATCTTACGAATTCTTGCAGGATCGTCAAGCTTTTGATGTGCAAGCGCAGTATGAGGAAGATGAAGAAGGAAATGAATACCCATTGGAAATTGAAGATCAAGAGAACTTATTGTACTTGTTGAACTTATTGAAAAACGCTGATCACAAAATCAATCGCGAAGAAATTAAAGATTACCGTACTTCTTTGAAAGCAGAGTTGTATTAATCATTCATTCAATACATTTTTTAGAAACCATTTACGTTTTGTAGATGGTTTTTTTTTGAATCAACTTTTTTCCTTTACCTAAAATGAATTTCTATTCAGATTTTAATAGCATCTCTTGAATCTATTTTTTGAAACACTTTTTACTAAGTGAAGGGCTATTGCTTTGCTTAGGAGCGTGTACTACCCAAACGGTTCATCTGAACCTAGGTATTATAAAGGAAATTCAGGGCTGATTTTCAGGAGAACTATCAAAACAATTCTTTGATGTCGATTTCGAGTGCTTCGCAGATTGATCCAATTGTTTGTTTTGTCATTCCAACCATTCAGAGTAGTCACCATCAATAGTTAAACTTATAAAAACAACATTATGCACTGATCCGTAACTGTTTCCAATTGGAAACCTGGTGTGTATCAAGTTCGTGTTACGCAAGCTAATGGCAAACAATTTGTTGCGCAGTTA
>JAYSRF010000114.1:0-94445 GCA_043721195.1 Fluviicola sp.
GGTATTCAAGGAGCTACTTTTCAATGGTATTTAACAAGCGTAGGAGGAACACCCCTTACACCAATAACACAAGTTTCCAGTGGTACTTATTATGTAGAACAAATAGTCGATGGGTGTGTCAGTAGTAATCGTACACCTATGAGTCTAATTATCAATCAGAATTCAGCAAATTCAATTAGTGATTCTGCTTGTGGAAGTTATATTTGGAATGGAACTACTTATATTGCATCAGGTAGCTATACATCTGTTTTAACAAATGCGACCGGTTGTGATTCAACTATAACACTAAACCTTATTATTTTCCCGTCTTTCGAAGATAGCATATCACAAACTGCATGCAACAGTTATATCTGGCCAGTTAATGGACAGACTTATACTACTTCAGGTATCTATTCAGAAAATTTCACTACACTACATAATTGCGACTCGAGTTATATACTAAATCTAACAATAGTACCGCAAGTAACTTTAACTGCCAATACTTATTCACTTCCTTCAGAATCCAATAATTGTAATGGAATTGTTGTTATAAATATGGAAGGTAACCCTGATTTTAACTCCAATATTGATGGAGGAATACCATTTATACATTCAGGGTATGAGATGGTTGAAAACATTTGCCCAGGAATACATTCATTAATAACTACTGATGAATGCAATAATTCAATTTCTACAACTTTTTTGATTCCTGTTGATTCCAACTATGTATTCAATAACCCATTTATTGATTCTATTGCTGTCGACTCGCTAGGAATAACTTTAACAAATTGCACTATTTTTTATAATAGTATTGATACTGCCTATATCGACTCAATCTTCGCTAATAACAATCTAATAACGGTTATATGGAATATAGTTGATTCTAGCGGATCTAATTTTGATACGACTACTTTTTTACTGAACAATGGAAATGGAGTATACTATCTTCAATTAAGTGTTTTCTGCCCAAATAAATCAATCGGTGACTATTTCACTGTTGGAGAATCCATTTATTATGAAAATGGATCTATATCTACAGCTAGTATTAATAATCACTCTTCATCGCTCTTTTCAATCTTCCCGAATCCAATTAACAATAACGTTACTATTTTCACAGGATTATATAATACGTCTTTAACTATTTTGGATATTCATGGAAAGCTTGTTTTGTCAGATGTTATCAATCTGGAAAAATCTATTTCTCTTGAACATCTCAATCCTGGAATTTATTTTTTTCAACTCAATTCAAACAGTGTAAGTTCAGTTATACGTTGTATCATACAATAATTTAAATTTTAATCAAAGTGAAATTCGTCATCTTACCCCTTTTCATCTCTCTTTTCCTCAATGTTTCTTTTTCACAACAAAGTGATTCCCTTATTGAAAAAAGTGCGAATCCTGAATTGAAAAAGCCATCAACGACCTATAGAACAAAAGGTTATTTACGTATTCTTGAAACGGGATTCGGTTTAGGAATTGGTGAAGTCGACGGAACATCTGGAAAAAATACAGATCGATTTTTCGCATTAAAATTCGTGAATGCTTATCAGGCGAATGAATCTATTTCTGTTGGAATTGGTGTTGGTTTTGAGAAATTTCGTGCTGTTAACACTATACCGATCACGTTTGATTTAAGATTCTACCCTTTGAAAGGAAAAGTTAGCCCAACACTTAATTTAGCTGTTGGTTATGGATTTGATACAAAGGCTTTTAAAAATGGAATCAAAGAAGGAGAAGGGCTTGTTTTTCATCCATCTGTGGGAATCAAAAGTTTTGTGTCTAAAAGAGCGGCTTTTTTGTTTCATGTTGGCTACCGAATTCAAGGAGGCAATGTATTCGTAGTGAATGGATTTAGCGCAAAAACTGTTCCAACTTATTTTAAATTCATAACCTTTAATTTAGGAATCTCATTCTAATTGAGTTTTTGAGTTTTTGAGTTTATTAAGTTCAAAAACTCAAAAACTAGTTAACTCCTTAATTCAAAAACTGAGCTACCTACTGAGCGTCGTCGAAGTGGTCGAAGTTAAACCCCTCCAAAAAACGCATACATCAGTATATTCGCGCCCATTTGCAACGCTTGCTTACGTTTTTCTTCTGGATCATTGTGCACTTCTTTGTCTTCCCAACCGTCGCTTAAATCGGTTTCGTACGTGTAAATACAAACCAATCGTCCGTCAACAATAATTCCGAAAGCTTGTGGTCGTTTTCCGTCGTGTTCGTGAATTTTTGGCAAACCATTAAAATCATATTTCTGATGAAAAATGGGGTGATTAAATGGCAATTCAACCAATTCATTATTCGGAAATACTTTCTTTAATTCAGTGCGGATGAATTGATCCATTCCATAATTGTCATCGATGTGTAAAAATCCGCCACCCAATAAATACGTTCGTAAATTTTCAGCATCTGAAGAGGAAAACACCACATTTCCATGTCCTGTCATGTGTACCATTGGGTAAGCAAATAATTCTGGACTTCCGATTTCAACATACGGTACTTCTTTAGAAATAGAAGTTCCCAAATTGGTATTGCAAAACTGAATCAAATTAGGCAATGCAGTTGGATTGGCATAATAATCACCTCCTCCACTGTATTTCAAAACAGCCAATTGATACGTTCCTTGTGCGATTGAAACAAACGAACAAAAAATGATTACAACACCAAGAATGATTTTTTTCATACGTATTTACTTGCGATGACTAATGTGGTAGCAACCAATCCTGCGGTTTCTGTGCGCAATCTTGATTCCCCTAAATGTACTGCTTTATATCCTGATTCCAATGCCAAATTTACTTCTCTTGGGCTAAAATCTCCCTCTGGACCGATCAACACCGGGCCTGTTAACTTCGCTGACAACAGTGACTCCTTCTCCCCTTCCATGCAATGAGCGATTCCACCAACTGGAAATTGTTGAATAAATACATCCACTGTTTGAATTGGATCAATTTGCAATAAAAAATCGTGTTGTGCTTGTTTCATTGCTGAAATAGCAACCCGTTCCAGTCGCTCCAATTTGAGGTTGACCCGTTCTGAATGGTCGCCTTGCAAAAAGGATAAACGTAAAGCCCCTATTTCGACTATTTTTTCAACCATCCACTCCATGCGATCTAAGTTCTTCGTGGGAGCAATTGCTAAATGAAAACCTTCAGTCGGTTGCGATTTTTGTTCTCGGGAAAGCACTTCTACCAAACAACGTTTCGGATGATCTTCAACCAATTTTACAGTAACGAGTAATCCTTTGCCATTCAATAAAAGAAACGAATCTCCTGGAACCATTCGCAATACGCGTACAATGTGTTTCGATTCATCTTCGGGTAAGAGAAATTGAGCTTCCTCGGGTATGTCTGCTAGAAAAAATCGCCGCATCAATTCATGAGTTTATACAACATTTCACGCATCAACTCTCCTTCTGAAAAAGTAGCATTTCCAACGCCTTTCGCTTTTAAATCGTATTCATGTAAAATAGCGACATTCGAAGCCAATATTTTGGGTGGATAAATACCTGCTGCGTTCAGCAACTCCTTTGCTACGAATGGATGAACTCGTAAAGCTGTTGCAATGGCATCTGGTGATTTTGTGGGCAAAAAATGAATCCGCATGAGATTCGTATAAAACCCAAATAAGTTAGAAATGATCGCAATAATGGAGTGATCTTTAGGATTTCGCTCAAAATAATGCGCAATTTTAAACACTTTTACAGAATCGCGTTTTGCAATGGCATTCGTTAATTCAAAATTATTGTAGTCTTTACTGATTCCAATGTTTTCCTCAATGTGAATATCGCTAATACGTGTTCCTTTCTCCAAAACGATACTCAACTTTTCCAATTCGTTGACAATACGTCCGAGATCATTTCCTAAAAATTCTCCTAATAACGCAGCTGCTTTGGATGTAATATCGAATCCAATTCCTTTTACGTAATTCGCAATCCAATCGTTTAATTGGTATTCTTTAACTTTCTCTGATTTGAATACAAGTCCCGTATTTGTTATTTCTTTCAGCATTTTGCGTTTGCCATCCAAACTTTTGTATTTATGGCAAATCACTAAAATGGTTGACGGATTAGGTTGTGCGCAATAACTTTCCAATCCGTAGATATCTTTCATGTCTTGCGCTTCACGAATAACAACCAAACGACGTTCCGACATCATTGGAAATCCTTTTGCTTCACTTGCTATTGTCAATGGATCTGAATCTCGTCCATAAAAAATGGTTTGATTAAAATCACGCTCGTGATCTTCTAATGCATGTGCAATAATGGCCTCACAAATCGCATCAATAAAATACGATTCTTCGCCATGTAGCGCATAAATCGGCTTGAATTGTTTGTTCTTAACGTCTTTTATGATCGCTTTGTAATCCATTCTTCAAAAATAAGGGAATCTCGCTACAAATCACCTGTTCATGAGGAATTTTTAATGAATCTTCAATCAGAAAAGAGCATCTTAAAAAATTTATTACCAGCGGAATCTGTAAATAATAGAATACTTTTAGCTGATAATAATTTTATATTTAGCGGAATTATTGTTATATTTACACTATTCCGCTACAAATAAAAACCAGATGGGAGAAAAAATCATCATAGGGAGAGAACAGGAAAAACAATTGCTAAACGAAATTTATTTAGCTGACCGCAGTGATTTAGTCGCAATTACAGGTCGTCGAAGAATTGGTAAAACGTACCTCATTCGCACTTACTTTAGTGAACAAATCTCACTTGATTTCAGCGGAGTACTCAACGCAGGTTTCGCTGAACAACTCCAAAATTTTGATTTCGCACTCAGATCAAAGGAAAAGAAAACAAGCAAACGAAAAACACCCGAAAATTGGATGGAAGCATTTCACCAATTAACCGTTTATCTCGATACGCTCAAATCGGCAAAAAAGCGCATTGTTTTCATCGATGAATTCCCTTGGTTAGATACGCATAAATCAAATTTCCTAGGTGCTTTTGATTGGTTTTGGAATAATTGGGCTGCTCAAAACAATGTACTCGTAATTATCTGCGGTTCCGCAACTTCTTGGATGATCCGAAAAGTCATCAATCACCATGGTGGATTGCATAATCGTGTTACCAAACGTATCCATTTAGAGCCATTTAACTTGGGGGAAACTGAAACGTTTTTACAATCCAATCATGTGCAACTAAATCGCTATCAAATCACAACCCTTTATATGGCGCTTGGTGGTGTGCCACATTACCTCAAAGAAGTTAATTCTGGAGAAAGTGCTTCACAAGCTATTCAGCGGATCTGTTTTCAGAAAAACGGCTTACTTGTCAATGAATTTGAAAACTTGTATGCCGCATTATTCCAACATCCAGAAAATCATTTGGCAATTGTGAAAGCGCTCGCTAAAAAACGAAAAGGACTCACCAGAATTGAAATTCTACAACAATCAAAACTCAAAGATGGAGGCACCTTTAGCAAGTTTCTGGAAGAATTGGAATGGTCTGGATTTATTGAATCCTACTTGCCATTTGGGAAAATTAAAAAAGATAAACTCTATCGATTAACAGACGAATATTCACTGTTTTACCTCACTTTCATTTACCAGAAAAAAAATGTCAATTGGCACCAATTAACCGTCAGTTCTGTTTGGAAAAGTTGGAGTGGATTTACCTTCGAATCGCTGTGTATGAAGCACCTACAACTTGTTAAAAATGCACTCGGAATTGGATCTGTTTATACCGAACAGAGTAGTTTTATAAGTAAAGGAACAGCTGAAAAACATGGCGCACAGATTGATTTACTCATCGACCGAAAAGACCAAGTAATCAATGTGTGTGAAATGAAGTTTTTGGAACATCCTTTCGTGCTTACCAAATCAGAAGCAACGAATATTCGCCATAAATTAGCTGTATTTAGGAATGAATCACGCACAAAAAAAGCACTGTTCCCCACCATTATTAGTAGTTTTGGGATTCTTCCAAACGAACACAGCATTGGTTTGATCCAACAGGTAGTTCAGCTAGATGATTTATTTAAAAAAGCATGATGCAATCGTTGAATCTTCCACAAGCAAAACTAAAGGTTGCCAAAAAAGGCAATCAAGTGGTTGTGTGGTGTATCATTCGAAAAAAACACTTGGTTCTAACCCCCGAAGAATGGGTGCGTCAACACGTGATTCATTTCTTAATCGAGCAAAACAATGTTCCAATTGGAAGGATCAATTCTGAACACCTTGTGCAAATCAATGGGCAAGCACGTCGCTGTGATATCGTAGTTTTCAATTCAGAAGGAAAGCCTCAACTGATTGTAGAATGTAAAGCGACTACTATTCCCATCGATGAAAAAACATTCCTGCAAACAAGCAATTATGTTCAACAGTTACAAGCACCTTATTTTTGGATGACCAATGGACTCCAACATATCATCATTGATTGCAATCAACCCTCAACTTACCTTTCAGAATTACCGCCTATTTTCAACTAATTATGAAATCAATCTTACTTCTTTTATCCTTTTGTTTCACCGTGATTCTCCATGGTCAATTAGAAACAAAGGATTATAAAAAAATCAATAAATCCATTTTATTGACCGTTAATTCCATTGTTCAAAGTGAAGGTAGTTTGGCATATCTGGAACATTCATTATTAACGAAAGCAGCACAACAACACGCCGATTATTTATCGAAACAAAAAACCGCAAGCGTCAATCAAAAAAGCGGTAAAAATAAAACGGTAGAAGGTCGAATAAAAGCAGTGAAAGGCGAATTTGACGATGCCTTACAACTTGTAATTGAACTTCCATTCACGCTAAAAGATTCAAAAAGCGAACTCGAAGAAAAGTGTATTCGATTCGTGAACGAACAGTTAAATACGCCTAGCAAACCAATTAATTTCGCGAATTATAGTCACATTGGAATTGCTTGGAGTAAACGAAAAACGGAAAATTGTTACCTCATAAGTATTGTTTTTGCCCATGAAAAGGTAAAAGTTCCAAATCAGCTCAGTAAAAATGGATTTGGGTTAAAATTGAATCCAGCGACATGCACGAGTATATTAGAAAACCATGAACTTACCATTCTCACGAGCTGTATTTATGTCGAAGGCAATCAAGTGATTTTAGAATACCAGAACAAAGACCGATTCAAGACATTATTTCCGAACCCCACAGATGGAATTGCCATTGATATTGTTACCGAAGAGCAATTCCCTTGTCAAAGTCCCAATCAATTAGATGGATCAACGATCTATGATGGTGTACTTTTAAAACCAAAATACAGGGATGAACTGCTAACAAATAATCAATCAACAGGTGATTTCAGATTAAAAACCGTTTTGGGGGAAATTCCAACAGAATTAGTAAACCAAGAGATTCTCCCAAACCTTATTTATATTAAAAACGGACAAGTTTGTCGCTACAACGTCCTACATTACATTGATGGAGAACCCTATGGTTTAGCACCGATCGAACCACAGTTGGATGAACGATACAGCCCTTTGAATGAAGAAGGAAGCGTTCGAACAATGACCTATAATTTTGAATTTGAACAAGGGAAAACGGATCCAATTGGCAGTCTCCCAGCTTTTGTTCCTTCTGATTCATTGATGGTGATTGAAATCTTATCGTTTAGTTCGATTGAAGGATCAGCAAAAACCAATTATCATTTACACGAAGAACGCGCAAAAAAAATTGAATTGTTAGCGAGTAAATACTGGAATAAACATGCACCTCCAATTAAAACAACCGTTGCTGAAAATTGGGAAAGATGTTACTTTCAACTTGAACTATTAGGATTAGATAGCGTTGCAAAACAATCAAAAGACTCTATTCGACGCTTTGTAGTGAATGACAAAACCCACAATTGGGATTCCCTGTTAAACGCACAACGGATCTCTACGCTCATTTTTCATATTCGTGGAATTCGGGACAGCGTTACGCAGCGTGAAAGTTTCTTGAATATGAATGTTCGAACGGCACTTCTGCAAGGAAACACACGCCAAGCGAATCAAGCTATTTTGAAAATGTACCGCGAAAACATGCCTACATCATTACTCATGGAACCAGGGATTTTGGATCGATTAATGACAGATACGGCATTAGTTCAAAATGCAGCAGCGTTGTTCACTAACCACTTTAATCCAAAGGATATTCGCGTAATTGCATTTGTCCGAAACTGGTTGCGTGATCCTACAATGTTGTCTGAATCCTCGAAAAGAAACCTCATTCACTTGTACAATTTATCTACCTATACGCTATTGACGGAAGAATGGGATATAAAAACAACCCTCTATTTGAATTTATTGAACCCGAAAAAGTTAGATGAGTTCTTTTCAACACGAACGTTAAATAGTGTTTTTGACCTCAATTATTACCTAACACGCTTGAGTTACCATGAACTTTCTGGTGATTATGTTGAAATTGAACCATGTTTTAGAAAAATTGAAGCCTATTTTGAATCCCAAAAACTGAGCATAGAAGAGGAAACCAAAATCGCATTATTCTTCAACCTGTGGTCGCAGCCAGATTTAACGATTGATTTATTGGAAAGTAGAATGGACAATGCAGATTTCTCCGCCGATGCAGCATTTCTCCTTGCTCAAACAATCATCGGCAACAGCGAAGGTAGAACGCAAGAGCTCATTGAAAAAGCAGTTGCCAAAGCATACGAATTGAATCCTGAAAAATGGTGCGAATGGGTAAATTTTGATTTTCAAATTTACCGCGATAACGAATTAAAACGGTTGTATTGTAGCAATTGCCGATAACATCATTGTAATATAATACTAACCTTGAATACAAATTAAATGCGTTAATAATATCATAAAAACCCCTTAACCTAAATCGATTTTGTAAGAGCGTACCTTTGGCACAAAATCCAAAGAAATGAAACAATTTTTACTAATTAATGTGTTTTTGTTAACACTTTTTCAATTGAGCGGACAGACGCTTTTCCCCTATTTACAAGCTCCTCAGCCAACTTCCATTTATGTGAACTGGAAGACTGCTACCATCTCCTCACCCGTTGTATTGTATGGAACAAGCTCTACGAATCTAAATGGCACTGTTACTGGATCACAATCCTTATTTGTAGATGGCGGATATTCTGGTAATTACTACTACAATACTGTACAACTCATCAACCTTACACCCAATACAAAGTACTACTACAAAATTGTTTCCGGAACAGAATCTTCTGACACAATGAGTTTTAAAACACTTCCACTTCCAGGGCAAGCAGCAACTGTTGATGGACACTTGCGCTTTATGATCATGGGCGACAACCAAATTCAAACAACAGGAAGGTATGACACACTCGTAGCGCAAGCCAAGCAAAAAGTATTTGAAAAATGGGGTGGAGATCCATCAGATAATATTGCGCTAACCTTCATGGTAGGTGATCAAGTGGATTTAGGAAATCTCTCACAGTATGAGAATATCCACTTCCAATACAACCGTGATTTATCGGGTTATGTTCCAATTCAAACGACAGTTGGAAATCACGAAACATACGGCTCAATGGGATTAAATGCTTATTACGCCCATTTTTACCTCAACCAATTGACTTACCAAGGAATTAATTCAGGAACTGAGAATTATTATGCAATGCAGGTAGGAAGTGTATTACTGATTAGCTTGAGTTCAGAGCATACTGGAACCGCTCAATTTAATTGGTTGCAACAAGTTATGACCGCCGCAGAGACAGACTCTACAGTTGATTGGGTAATCACATTTAGCCATCGACCTTATGAAGCAGAACAATATGTAGGCGATATTTCTCAATGGGTAAAAAATACAGCAGTTCCGTTTTGCATGGAATCAGATAAATACCTCATGCATGTTGGTGCGCATCATCATTTGTACGCACGTGGTCAATTTCCCGACAAACCTGTCTATAACATCATTTCTGGTGGAACAGCTTGGGATCAGTATTGGGGACAATCGAGCGAACAAGATTTTGCCTGTGTCCAAAAAACCATTTCGAACTGGTGTTATCAAATCTTAGATTTTGACCTCATCAACGATAAAGTAGACATTGAAACTTACTCAGTTGGAAGTCCCATTCTCTATGCGAACAATCAATGGAAACAAAATGAATTGGTTGATGAGTTTCATCGCTACAAGAATCAGACTGCTCCAAATCAACCGACATTTCTAAGCAGTTTCGGTGATTCATTGGAATTGCCCTTCGAAGTCGTTTCTTCTCCTTTCTCAACAACGACTGCCGAGTTGATGAACTCCACACAATTTCAAGTGGCGCAAACTACTGATTTTAGTGTCACTGAAATAGATCTATTACGTGATTATGAAAACTTATTCGGACAAGCACCAGGTCAGGCTGCTGATTCAACCAATGATTTGAATGCGGGTGTTGATATTACAAAATACACGTTTGCAGTTGGATCTTTACAAAATGGTGTTCACTACATACGAGTGAGACACCGCGACCGCAATCTTGAATGGTCGCCTTGGAGTATCACTGACACTTTCCAAGTATACAATTCATTTAGTTCTGGTCCTTATTTGGCAATGGATTCAACTGAATATCATTTAGGTGCGCCACTAAAAGCTCTATTTACAAATGGCCCCGGAAATTCAACCGATTGGATTGGCTTATATAAACTAAATAATGTCCCAGGACCAAATCCATCCAACACATGGCAATATTGTACAGGCGCGAGTGGTCTGATGAATTTTTCTGGTACTGCACTTACGCAATCAGGATTGTATTTCGGGGCGTACTTTGAATTAGATAGTTACAGTGAAATTGCAGCGCGTGACACATTTTATTATGGATTAATCCCTGTGATTAGTTCTGATACAAACAGTTATGCTATTGGAACAAACATTCCCATCTATGTAGCAAGTGCACCAAATGATATTGATTCAATTGAGATCATAAAAGTTGGATATGAACACGGTGTTCAAGCTCCAGCTTACTGGGGATCAATTACAGCAACCAATGACACAGTTGTCGTTTCAAATATGCAACCAGGATATTATGTAGCAAACTATTATTTTCATGGCGAGCAGGTAATTGGTCAACCTTATTTTTTCTCCGTTGGAGATACAATTACAAATCTATGGATCGATCAACCTGTCTACGATTTAGGAGAAAACATTGTTGCAACATGGACAGATGCTCCAGGAATTGTAAAAGATTGGTTGGGAATTTACAATCAAGGTGATAATCCATCCGTTGATCCATTATTGATTTACACCTATTTCGATGGCGTTCCATTTGGTACAAAAACATTGACAGATACGCTGATACCAACAGTAGCGGGTGAATACTACATTGTCATGTTTACCAATGATTCCTACACAGAGGTTTCCAACCGTGTAAATTTCTCAGTAGTTGATTACACTGGACTTGAAGAATTAGGTCATGGTATCAAAGTGTATCCAAATCCAGCAGGAAATGAAAATGTGACCATCATATCAACCGAGTATCCAATTGAATACATTCGACTATTGGATGCGCAAGGCAAGGTAGTTTATCAAACAGACAATGTTCAACTACAAAAATATTCACTCTTGTCCCAACAATTACCAGCTGGGCAATACATTGTTGAAGTACAAACAAGAAAATTATTTCGCTATAAATTAGTGATTCAGTAATCGAACAAGAACATCCTCAGATACCGATTTTAATTGTGTGTCTGAGGATGTTTTTCCTCCTTGAATTAAACACTTTCTAACTTAGAATTACTCATTCCAACGTTTCACCTAATTTATATCGTTTTATCAGAGATTTCGCACGATAATTCTATCCGAAAACACTACATTTAACGCCATGAAATCGAGTGCAAAATTGGAAGTTCAACTAGTAGTTGATGCCTGTATCAAAGGTGGTGTTTCACAAGTTGTCTTATCTCCTGGATCGAGGAATGCTCCACTTTCTATTGCATTTGATGAACATCCGCAGATTACCACTTTTGTGGTTCCAGATGAGCGATCGGCAGCATTTTACGCACTTGGAATGGCACAACAACTCAATGCCCCAGTTGCAATCGCTTGTACATCTGGTTCTGCCCCGTTAAATTATTTCCCAGCTATTGCCGAAGCGTATTATCAAGGAGTTCCAATCATTGTTTTGACTGCCGACAGACCAAAAGAATGGGTCGATCAAGGCGATGGACAAACCATTGTTCAGGAAAATGTTTTTGGAACCCATGTGTTAGCTGCTGTGCAATTGGATGCAATTCACACCGATCAGCAACGTTGGTTCTTTGAACGTCAATGTTGCACAACGATTCAACTAGCGAATGGAAAACGCAAAGGGCCTGTTCATTTGAATATTCCGTTTACTGAACCGTTGTATGAAACCACAGATGAACCAGCTGAAATGAGTCAATGGATCAAACTTTCTGAAGGGAAAACAATGCTTTCAACGGAAGAAGAAAGATGGCTCACAACTACTTGGAATACCGCGCAACGTCGCATGATTATTTGTGGACAATCCCCCAAAAATCAAGCCCTTGAAAAAGCGTTGGTTGAAATGGGAAATGATTCATCGATCGCTATTTTGGTAGAACATACGTCTAATTTAACCGATCGTAGTTTTGTGCAATGTATTGACCGATCACTCAATCAAATCAAGCCAGATGAGGCTGAAAAGTATTCCCCAGATTTGATCATAGTACTAGGTGGAGCGATCGTTTCAAAGCGCATTAAAACTTTTTTAAGGAATGCAAAAGCAACAACCATTCGCGTTGGTAATGATTTTCCTTACATGGATACCTTTCAATCATTGGCTTTTACTACAGCTATAGAACCAGCTACTTTGCTTCAATTGCTTCGACAAAGTAATCCAACTCAACTCAATTCAACCCTTTTTGGAGCGCGTTGGAAACAATTGGATTTACAATCAGAAATAACGCATTCACGTTTCCTTCAATCGTGTCCATATTCAGATTTGAAAACCATGGAAGTGTTATTGGATAGTATTCCTGAAAACGCACAATTGCACATCGGAAATAGCTCCATTATTCGGTACGTTTTGTTATTTGATCCAGTAAAAAGTATCCGCTATTGGTGCAATCGAGGCACGAGTGGTATTGATGGAAGTTCTTCAACCGCTTGTGGAGCTGCTTTAATGGATTCAAACAATTGCCATGTGTTAATTTCGGGTGATATGTCGTTTTTCTATGACTCCAATGCATTTTGGTCGCAGCACAAACCTGCCAATTTGCGCATTTTTGTATTGAACAATGGAGGCGGAGATATTTTTAATATCATTCCTGGACCAGATACAACAGATCAGAAAGACCAATATTTCGTTGCCAAACAAGGGTTCTCAGCAGAGTTTATTTGCAAAGCATACGGCGTTGATTATGTTTCAGCGACTTCAATAGAGGAAATAGAATCTCAGTTGGGAGCATTTTTCAGTTACGAATCCAACGGTTCGCCCAAACTCATGGAAATTCACACTAGTGGAATTGCGAATAGTGCTATTTTGAAAGACTATTTTGTGAAAACGAGGTGAATCTCACTAACGGATAAAGATATTGGAAGTATTCGATGAAATTTATTGTCGATTCTTTAAATACTCAGAAACGTTTCCGTTCCAGAAGCATTTAAGACATCTTCTGTTTTTAAAATCATGGTCACAATTTTCGTAACCGTAAAGTTGGTGCGCGCATTCAATGCATAATCCACTCATTTTTGAACTTCCTGCGAAATATTCACTTTCGCATTCTTTACAAATAGGAAATTCTTGATTCATTTTATTTAGATTATAACTATTCCTCTTCAAAATTACCCACAAAAAAAACGTTGACTATTTCTAATCAACGTTTTTGGGTGGAAGATGGGGCTCGAACCCACGACCCTCGGTACCACAAACCGATGCTCTAACCAACTGAGCTACAACCACCATTTTTGCTTATTTGATAAGAAACCTATCCGCTAAGCAGGTGCAAATATAGGAAATTTCTGTCATTTGAGACATTCGTGGTGGATTTTTTAACCACACTAATTAAAAAAAATCAATATCTCCTTGATGAATAGGAAATTACAAACACACTTTTTTTTTAATGGTAACTAAACAAAGACTGTTGAAAACTGAAAAATATTCCTGTGAAAATACAGAGACATAGACCTTACATTTGTCACATTAAAATTAGTATATGTTGAAGGTAGGGATTTTTGGTGTAGGTCATTTGGGAAAAATCCATGCACGTTTACTCAAGGAACTTCCATCTACCTTTGAAATAATTGGTTTTTTTGATCCATCTGATCTTGCCGCAAAAGCTGTTGAAGAACAATTCGGTATAAAACGCTTTACAGATGCAGATTTGTTGATTGAAAGTTGTGATTGCATCGATATTGTTACGCCTACAATTAACCATTTTGAAATTGCTGTAAAAGCGATTAAAAACAGCAAGCATGTGTTCATTGAAAAACCCGTCACTCAAACTGTTGAAGAAGCAAAGGCATTGATGCTTTTAGCAGAAGAGGCAAGCGTTCAGGTTCAGGTAGGGCATGTAGAACGGTTTAATCCAGCATTCATAACTGCATTGCCGTATATTGATCGTCCAATGTTTATTGAGATTCATCGTTTAGCGCAATACAATCCACGAGGAACGGATGTTTCAGTTGTACTCGATTTAATGATTCACGATTTGGATATTATTTTAAGTGTCGTGAAATCGAATATCAAACGCGTTGCCGCTACTGGTGTTGCCGTTATCAGTGATACGCCAGATATTGCCAATGCTCGTATCGAATTTGATAACGGTTGTGTCGCTAATTTAACAGCTTCACGCATTTCACAAATCAATATGCGTAAGTCCCGTTTTTTTCAACGTAACGCCTACATTTCGGTAGATTTCCTAGATAAAGAAGTGGAAGTGATTCATCAAAATGAGGAAATTCTATCAACCAACGTACGCCATTTCGATTTAGGAAATTCAGAGAATTCAAAAAAATTCGCCATTGAAAAACCTGAAGTAATTCCAACGAATGCTATTCAAGAAGAACTATTGGCTTTTGCAACTGCTATTCAAACCAATACGATTCCGCTTGTGAGTATAGAAGATGCTTTTCGCTCAATGGAACTAGCAGCACAGATAATGGATCGGCTGAAAGTGAATGGTTCAAGTAATCTCGACAATAATTAACGTAACTTTGCGTTACTAAAGATAAGTCTGTTACTTATGAAACATGTTGCCTTACTTTTCTGTTGTGCGATTCTCCTATCTGCATGCGTCCGAAATAATCCAAAACCGATCTGGTTATCTATTGACAATTGGGTATTAGAAGCCAATCCAGAAGCCGTTGATGATGCTGGACAATTGACACAAAATTTAAGTGAAGTTTGGGTGTATGTTGACAACAAGGTAATTGGCGTTTTTGAATTGCCCTGTAAAATTCCTGTTTTAGCATCTGGTTCAGGCATCAAAGTTCAATTGTTTCCAGCAATTCGGAATAATGGAATTTCTGCTACTAAAAAGATTTACCCTTTTTTAGAACCGGTGGAAATGACGATGGATTTAGTAGCAGGTGAAACCTACGAAATCACTCCTGTTACACGTTATTATAGTTCCACTAAGTTCTGGATTGAAGACTTTGGCTCGCCTTCACAAGTGAAAATTGAGACAGATAATTTATCCAATGCTTCATTGGTGTTAGATGATGATCCACTCATTTCAATCAACCTTGGAAACGACTACGGTCACATTCATTTAACCGCGTCTGATTCATTGTGGATAGGTTATACGAATGAAAACACTGTTTTACCGAAAGGTGGTGAAGAAGTGTACATGGAAGTAGATTACCGAAACTCAAATAGTGTTTTGACAGGAGTCATTGCCGTTTCGAGTTCAGAAGTCAAGGATAATCCTAATATTTCTTTTAATGCCCAAGATGCAAGCTCAATGAAATGGAAAAAAATCTACATTGATTTAAAGGAAATTGTGTCCTTTTCCACTTCTGCTGAATATTTTAAGCAGTACTTCAGAGCTTTACTAGATGAAGGTAATTCTGAGGGTGATATCTATATCGATAATATTAAATTAGTCCATTTCTAGTAACCGCATGAGAGGTACGTTTTTGCGAATTCTTTTCATACTTTGTGACTGGATTACAGCTGGTTTATCGTGGGGATTATTTTATTACTACCGCAAAACCAACATTGAATCAGAGGTGTTTAGTGTGAATGAAACATTCATTTACGGAATTATTTTGGTCCCCATTTTGTGGTTGGTGTTTTATACCTTGCAAGGAACCTATTCAGATGTGCGTCGTCTTTATCGGCTAAAAGTACTTTCGCTTACCGCCTTTGCTACTATTTTCGGCTCTGTTATTTTATTCTTTTTATTGCTCATTGATGATGATGTGACCAATTATAAGACCTATTATCAATCGCTCGTTTCTTTAGTATTATTTCATTTTGGACTAACTATAGTAACGCGTTTGATCTTCACAAGTATCATTGTAAAACGCATTCATGCAAGAAAAGATGGGTTTAGAACCTTACTAATCGGAGGTTCAGAAAAAGCAGTTGGCATCTACAACGAAATCATGCAAATGCCAAAAAGCGGCGGTAATCAATTCATTGGTTTTGTGAATTTAAATGGAATTGATAAACTGTTGGAAGATAAAATGCCTTATTTAGGACACGTCGACCAACTTTCACAGGTAATTAGAGAGCACCAAGTCGAAGAAATCATCATTGCATTGGAAAGCACCGAGCATGAACGACTAAGAAGTGTTATTTCTAGGATCAACAATGATCAAATTGTGATTAAGATTTTACCTGATATGTACGATATTTTATCAGGATCAGTAAAACTCAACAATATCTTTGGAGCCTTATTAATGGAAGTCAATGCAGAAGTGATGCCTCCATGGCAACGGTATGCAAAACGCTTCATGGATGTCATTTTATCACTTATCGCCATCGTTATCTTGATTCCAGTATATATTGCTTTGGCAATTGCGGTTAAACTTTCATCCAAAGGATCTTCCTTGTTTTTTCAAGAGCGCATTGGCATTCATGGTAAAGGATTTAGAATCGTTAAGTTCCGTACAATGTTTGTAGATGCAGAAAAAGCTGGACCTCAATTGTCGAGCACACACGATGCCCGAATCACACCAATCGGACGATTTATGCGCAAGACAAGGTTAGATGAATTGCCACAGTTTTTCAATGTTTTATTGGGAGACATGTCGTTGGTAGGCCCGCGTCCTGAACGTCAGTTTTACATCGATCAAATTGCTGAACGAGAACCACAATTCCTTGAACTTACACGTGTTCGCCCTGGAATCACTTCTTGGGGACAAGTGAAATACGGGTATGCCGAAAATGTTGATCAAATGATTCAACGGATGAAATATGATTTGCTGTACCTCCGGAATCGTTCCATTGCGCTGGATTTAAAAATCATGCTCTATACGATTATCATCGTGATAAAAGCGAAGGGGAAATAAGTTCCATCGGTTTTTCTGGTCATAAAATGAAGTGGATTTAATGTGGTTCAACTTTCAATTTTTCAGCAGACCCTATTTATGGATATCTAAGTGTTTCTAACGGATAAAAACGGGTAGTTCAAATTGATGAAATCCAATCTTATTCTCCCATCAATGAAACAATAGAAGAAACAGTAAATTTTCTTATATCTTTGATTAATCAATTGTGAAATATGCAAACAAGAACAACATTATTATTCCTAGCTTCCTTTTTTCTGCTACCATTTTGTTGGTCGCAATCCGTCGTTTCTATAAAAGCCAAAATGCTAGATCTTGTTTCTCAACCTGCCTATTTTGGGTATTATATGGGCGAAAAACAATATGTAAAAGATACAATTGCAATTGATGATAAAGGAACTATTTCCATTGAATATACAGAACTGTTGGATCAAGGAATTTATTTCTTGGCCTTTCCTGAAAAGGAAATGACTTACTTCGATTTTATTGTAGGTCCGAAACAACAGTTTAGCTTTCAAGGAAAATTAGCTGACTTTACAAAATCGGCTGTTTTTAAAGGCTCTGAAGACAACACCTTGTTTTATGATTACCTTAAAAAAATAAAACAGTTGAAAGTAAAAGGTGATGCATTATCAACATTAGAAAAACAATGCCAAAAAACGGGAAATAAGGATTCGCTAAAATTAATTGAGAAACAACAAGTACAATTGGATTTGGATTTCAATAAGTTTCGTGATAATTATTTTGTGAAATACCCCAATGCTTTTATCACAAAAATTCTTGGGTATCAATACCGACCTATTATTCCCGTAACGATTACTGATCCAACAGAACAATACAATTATTATAAATCGCACTTATTTGATCATATCGATTGGAGCTTCTCCCCCATCGTTCGAACGCCTGCTTATGCAAGTTTATTGGTAGAATACATCGATAAATTGACCGTGCAATCTCCTGATTCAATTATGGTTAGTTGTGATAAAATTCTTTCAAAAGTATCAGCTAATAAAGAGTTGTTTAAGTTCACGCTCATTGACTTAGTCAACAAATATGCTCGATCGAAAATAATCTGTTTTGATGCTGTATATGTTCATTTAGTTGATGAGTATTACAATAAAGGTTTGGCGTTTTGGTTAAATCCGGAAGTTGTAAACGACAAAGCACAATTGGATAATATTAAATATGCAGCGGGAAGATTGAAACCAGTATTATGTGGTTGTTCAACTTACAATTTCAGTTTGGCAGATTTAAACGAGAAACGAGTTGAGTTAAAAGAAGTGAATGCTCCATACACGCTCCTACTATTTTGGTCTCGGGAATGTGGCGATTGTAAGAATACAATAAAGGAATTGAATGTGCAACGTGAACTTCTTGAAAAAAAGGGAGTCAAAGTTGTCGCAATTTGTATGGATATTGTTACGGAGGATTGGAAAAAAACCGTTGAAAAATATTCATTTGGTTGGGCAACCAACTTGACTGTAAGTACTGAGGCAGAAAATGAGGAAATAGCACAACTATACAATCTGTACAGCGCACCATTTATGTACTTGTTGGATGAGAATAAGAGAATTAAATACAAACGATTCGATTCTCTTCAACTAAAGGAAATCTTTAGTTCACTTCCAGATAAACAGTAAATAATCTTGTATTTTATTGGTTTTTTTCAAATACAGCGATCGCTTCAATATGACTTGTATGCGGAAACTGATCTACAAGTGATAATTGCTTCATGCTATAACCTTCTTTGGCCATGCTATCGGCATCTCTAGCTTGTGTAGCAGGATTACATGAAATATAGACAATGCGTTCTGCGCCCAGTGCCATTACTTTTAATAATGTTTTAGGTGCAATACCTGCTCGAGGTGGATCCAACACAATGGTATCAATTCTTCCTTGATATTCCGGGTGAAGTGTTAAAAATTTTCCTACATCTGCTGCAAAAAAGTGTAGGTTTTTCATTCCGTTTTGCTTCGCATTGCGCTTGGCATCTTCAATGGCTTCTTCAACAATATCAACACCAACAATTTCACCTACATTGATGCGTTGTGCAATGAGTTGACCAATAGTTCCAGTACCACAGAATAAATCCATGATTACTCCGCCTTCTTTTGCCGTTTCACAGACATAATCAATGGCTTTTGTATACAAACGTTCAGCACTTTTGGGGTTGGTTTGAAAGAAACTTTCCATACTGATTTCGAATGAAAGCCCTAGCATTTTTTCGATCACAACGGCATTTCCAACTAACAATTTACTGCTTCCGTTTTCAATTTTAGCGCGATCTGCTACATTATCATTGATCGTATGCCAAACACCTGCCAATCGTTTCCCTAATTTTTCTTGTAAAAAAGCTACGACTTTCGCAGTGTCGAATTTTTTGAGACCAACAGAACTGGTTACAAAATGAATGAGCAATTGATCCTGATCAAAAGATTTGCGCACCACAATGTGTCTGAAAAATCCTTCTTTTTTGGGCGGATGCCAAGCTGGTAAGCCACTGCTTTTTAGTAACGCGCGCAATTCTATCAGAAGTGTTTCCCATTGTTCATCAAACAATCCACTTGCTTTATTGAGGTTTTCTACCTTCCACCATGTACCACGACGTTTGAATCCCAATGCAAATGCATCATCAATTTCTTCACCTGTTTCTGGAACATGCTCGATACATGAAAAGCTGTATTCCATTTTATTGCGGTAGAAAAATTGATCAGGAGATGCAATGAATGTATCAAACAAATCTTCAACATGCTTGATATTTCCGATGCGACGATAGACTTCGAGGGTTGTTTTTTTCTTGTATTCTTGTTGTAATTCAGTTGGAACAAACAAATAAGGTGCTCCAGAAATTTCTTGATACGGTAATTGAATTTCTTGCGGTGAGCGAGTGAGTACTTCAAGTAATTTGCATTCACCGTGACGTTTGCGTTTTTTTTCCACTTTCGCGCGCACAAATTGCCCTGGAAACGTATTTTCGATGAATAATACAAATTCACCTTCTTCACTGCGTAAGCGTGCAATTCCTTGTCCGCCGAATGCTAAATCTTCAACGGTTATTTCAATAATTTGACCTCTGTGTACCACGAATGTTATTTGAGGTTGCAAAGATAGTGAATTGTGTGTTGTATGCTAAAAATGTTGACTATTAATTGAATTGGTGAATATAAGGTTCTTTTTAATTACATCTGTTTGTTTATGAACTATTTAGATCATTTGTCTACTTGAATTGTGGATTAAAACAGGGGGGGGGCAAAAATCAAGCAGAAAAATGAATTCAACTAAATAAAATGCTTTGATAATATGTCAAAAGATTGATTATAAGTCAGTTAATTTAATCTCGTTTCACGTAAAATAATCTTTGTTTTATATGGGTCGTACAACCTACATAGTGTATTGCTAAGACTTAATGAGTTGGTAAACAACGCTTCAAAATGCTAAGAATCAATTCATCTAGCTTTGTAAAAGTTTCATGAAACAAACACTATTAACTTTTAAAACAAATCGTTATGATTACTAAAAACAAACTTTTTATGGGGTTCACGAGTATGTGCTTTGCACTATTTATTGGTGAAACAGCGAAAGCACAATTTATTGAAACAATGGGAACTGCTGGTACTAGTCCAGAAACAATTACTGTACGTGAGACAAACAACCGATTCGATCAAGTTGCTCATACGTATTCTGGCACTGCTGATGCGCGAATTACAACACCTTCCACTGGTTATACTGGAGCGTCTGGATCATTTAATATATTGATTCAAGCTCAAGAAACATTTGTAGCAGCAAACATCAATGCTTCTAAGTGCGGTACAGCGGATTCTGTTTCTTTTGGTGTATTCAAATCTACGAATACTTCAACAGGAGTTGATTTTTTAGTATTGGAATATAGCATCAACAACGGTGGTACTTGGGTAAATATGCCTTTTTCCGCATTGCCAACAGGATCTGGAACTGCTCATTGGTATCAGCGGAAAATAGTACTTCCTGTGGCAGCTCAAATACCTACTTTATGGTTGCGTTTCAGAAGTACGTTAACAGGTGGTTCATCTGCCAATCCTCAGTTTAGAATTGATGATCTAGCATTTACCTGTGGTACGACTTCAACTGCAAATTGTTCTGGCCTAGTATCGTTGATAGAACCAGAAAGCAGCCTGACAACATTTTGTACTGAATTAGGACCAAACGCTTTGTATGCTACTACAAACATGACTTCACCAACTTATCAATGGTATAACCAAAACGGAATCATTGTTGGTCAAACAGCTGATTTTATTTCTATTGCAGCATCAGGAACGTATTATGTTGTTATTAGCAATGAAGTAGGTTGTACATTAACTTCTGAAAAAACGTACCTATTGGTTTATCCGCAACCAACATTTTGTCCGCTAGTAGTAGAAGGTTGTGTAGGTGACACTGTTGAAGCTTGTGCGGCTATTTCAGCAAAAGGACTTATTATTTCTGAATATGTAGAGGGAACAGGTAATAACAAGTATTTAGAAGTATTCAATGGTACATGTTCAGCTATCAATTTGAGTGATTACGCACTTAAAGCTTATCACAATGGAATCAACCCTCCTACTTTTACTATTCCATTAACTGGAACATTAGCGGCTGGTGGAGTTTATGTAATTGCAAATACAAACGCAACCATTTGGACAGGAACAGCTGATTTAATCACAAACAATTTGGCATTCAATGGTAATGATGCACTTGTATTGGAAAATACTGTTACGAATGCTGTAGCCGATATTTTTGGTTCTGTTGGATATGACCCTGGTACTTCTTGGAGAGATGTTACAGTTTTGAGCCCTACACTTGGTTGGATAACTGAAAATAAAACATTGGTTCGAAAATCATGTATCTATTCAGGAATTGACACACCTACAGATTTAGGTGGAATTAGTGGTTTTAAAACATTGACGACTGAATGGGATACATTGACTGTTAATGATGTTAGTGGATTGGGATCTCATGTATTTGGACCATCTACTTATTCTTTCTCAGTAATATCAGGAAGTACTACAATAGCTTCTTCAACTGGTAAATGTGCGCAATTAGTTATTGGTTCTGGTGTTTCTTCCATTGCTGTTGATGCAGCGTTTTGTTCATTCAACAATTGTGCTGAAACAACTAATTTAATTTCAGTAACTGACACGTGTAGAAATAATAGAAGTGCTATTGCATCGGTTGAGACTTCAGTTCAAGCAACTTTATTCCCCAATCCTTTTACGACAACTATTACAATTGAGTACGTGATGGAACAAGAAGGAATGGTTGAGATTACAATTAGCAATTTAGCCGGTCAAATTGTCATGAATCAAACAGCACAATCAACAATTGGAAATCAACGAGTTGAATTGAATGTTTCTGAATTATCAGAAGGAACTTACGTTTGTAAAATTCAAACAGCAACAGGTACCGAAGAAATAAAAATTGTAAAATCCAAGTAATTAGTTATCAAATTACGTCTAAACAAAATGAGTGGGGAGTTGTATTTTAATACAGCTCCTTACTTTTTTAGTCGATTAGGCTTTTTTTGACTTCACCAAGTAATTCTTGATCAATAATATCCTGAATGGATTTATTCTCTAGAATCCGAAGTGTTTCATTACGCACATCAATCATCACTTTATTAAGACCGCACAATGTTTCATCGATACATTCATCACACGGTTGGTAATAATTATGACTTACACAAGGAAGGAGCGCTATTGGACCGTTGAACAATCGGATAATGGATGCGATAGTGACATCTTTGGGTTCATGACGTAAGGAATAACCACCACCTTTTCCCATTTTAGAAGCCAAAACGCCTTGTTTTTTTAGATCAAGAAGAATGGATTCCAAGAATTTTCGAGGAATATTGGCTTCTTTGGAAACCTCTACAATCAATGTAGGAGTATCATTTCCCTTTTTCGCCAGATAGGTTAGCGCATGAAGCGCGTATTTCGTTTTCTTTGAAAGCATTCTTTCCTTGTTGTATTCAAAGATAATCGTAATTAAATAAAATCTACAATTATTTGCAATTCAATTATTTCGAAATCAAATCATTCCACGGATCACACCTTTATCGGATGCTTGAATAAATCCAATAATTTGTTCACGAATAGGTGAAGGTGGCATTGTTTCCAATACGCTTTCAACTCCTTTTGAAATGACATTGTTTTGAACGTAAATAATACGGTATATATCTTCAATTTCACGCACTTGTTCATCTGTAAAACCACGTCTTCTCAAACCAACAGAATTCACACCAGCGAATGTAATTGGTTCACGAGCAGCTTTGACATAAGGCGGTACATTTTTGCGCACCAAAGTAGCTCCTGCGACAAAAGCATGTGCACCAACGTGCATGAATTGCTGTGCAGCAACCATTCCTTCTAAAATCGCATAATCGTCAATTGTAACATGGCCTGAAAGCCCCGTGTAACCAGCCAAGATCACATTGTTACCAATCAAACAATCGTGTGCTACATGCACATAAATCATCAACAAACAATTATCACCTATCACCGTTTTCCAACGATCTTTTGTTCCTCTGTGGATGGTAACAAACTCACGAATGACCGTATTGTTACCGATTTCAACAGTGGTATATTCTCCTTCAAATTTTAAATCTTGTGGAACCACTCCAATTACGGCACCTGGGAAAATTTCGCAATTCGTTCCGATGCGCGTTCCTGGATAAATGGTAACATTTGGGTGAATTTTTGTTCCAGCTCCAATGATAACATCTTCGTATATCGTTGTGAATCCTTCTACTGAAACACCTTCTCCTAATGTTGCTTTTGGAGATACATTTGCCAAATTGCTGATCATCTATCCTTTATCTTTAATAACCTGTGCCAACATTTCTGCTTCCATTACAACTTTCCCATTCACATAAGCTGTCCCGCCCATGTGAACCAATCCTCGTCGCATTGGAGAAAGCAATTTTAATTCAAATACCAACGTATCTCCAGGCACAACTTTCTGCTTGAATTTAACGTTGTCTATTTTCATGAAATAAGTAGAGTATAATTCGGGATCTTCGACTTTACTCAAAGCAAATATACCACCTACTTGTGCCGTAGCTTCTATTTGTAAAACGCCTGGGAAAATGGGATTCCCTGGGAAATGACCTGTAAAACACGGCTCATTCATCGTGATGTTTTTTACACCGATGATTGTTTCTTCCGTGATTTCCATGACTTTATCTACCAACAAAAACGGATAACGATGCGGTAACATGCGCTCAATATCGTTGATATTGTAAAGCGGTTCTTTTGTTAAATCAAACGAACGACCTTGTTTTTCCTGCAATTTAATTTGTTCTTTCAACACTTTAGCAAAACGCACATTTCCTGAATGTCCTGGGCGTGCGCCTAAAATATGTGCTTTGAGTGGTCTTCCTACAAGTGCTAAATCACCAACAATATCTAATAATTTATGGCGAGCAGGTTCGTTCTCGAATTGCAGTTTTAAACTATTCAAAACACCTATACCGTCATAATTAACAGTTAGGTTTTCTTTTCCTAATAATTTAGCTAGTCTATTTAATTCTTCTTGGCTAACATCATTACGTTCTACCAAAACAATTGCGTTATCTAAGTCACCCCCTTTTATCAAGTTATTGGATGCCAAAAATTCCAATTCTCTTAAGAAACAAAATGTTCTACAAGGAGCAATTTCTTTTTCAAACGCATCAATATTGTAAATCGCAGCGTGTTGCGTTCCGAGTGCTGGAGAATTGTAATCAACCATTACCGTTAGACGATAATTCGAATCGGGAACTGCTAAGAATTCAATTCCTTTTTCTGTATCTTCCCACTTCACGTTTTCTTCCAGTACGAAATAATTTCGTTCAGCAGTTTGTTCTTCGTATCCTACACGTTGAATTTCCTTCACAAATGGCAATGAACTACCATCCATAATTGGAATTTCTGGAGCATCTAACTTGATGAGTGCATTATCCACCTGCATCCCGTAAAGAGCTGCAAGAATATGTTCAGTTGTATAAACACGAGCACCTTGATATTCAAGTGTTGTTCCACGATCAGTTGCAACAACTAAATCGGCATCAGCTTTGATGATTGGTTGGTTTTCCAAGTCAATGCGTTGGAATTTGTAACCATGATTATCCGGCGCCGGACAAACTTCCATTGTAACTATTTCACCCGTATGAAGACCTACACCTTTAAATACGATGGCTTCTTTGAGGGTTCTTTGCTTTTCTGACATAATTATTCAGCAGGTTTTGATAATAGTTTTACTTTTTGTTCCAATTCGTTGATTTTCTGCAACAAGAACGGCAATTTTCTAAAGCCAAAGTATGATTTTTTAAAATCTTCAATTGGAATACCTGGCGATCCCATCAGTGTTTCTGCTTTTTTAACACTACTAGGAATTCCTGATTGTGCTACAATCTTTGTTCCATCTGCAATGTGTAAATGACCACTTATGCCAGCTTGTCCGCCAACCATAACGTGTTTTCCTATCTTAGCTGACCCAGCAACTCCAACCTGTGCAGCAAGCGCAGAATGGTTTCCTATTTCAACATTATGTGCTAAGTGCACTAAGTTATCAATTTTTACGCCTTTACGAAGGATTGTTGATCCTAATGTTGCGCAATCAACAGTTGAATTAGCACCGATTTCTACATCGTCTTCTAATACAACATTTCCAATTTGCGGAACGCGTGAAAAAACACCTTTTTCATCAGGAACATAACCGAAGCCATCACTTCCTATCACAACACCTGCATGTAAAATACAACGCTGTCCAACAACACAATCTGAATAAATCCGAACTCCTGGATGTAAAATGGTATCATCACCAATCACAACATTGTCACCAACGTATACATTTGGATAGATTTTCACATTGTTTCCAATTTTTGCACCATCCGAAATATACGCAAACGCACCAAGGTAAATACCTTCGCCCACTTGAGCACTTTCACTAATGAAAGAAGGTTGTTCAATCTTGGCCTGTTTTTGTCTCATTTGATTGTAGACATCTAGCAGTTGAGCGAAACAAGCATAAGCATCTTCCACTTTTACCAATGTTAATGTTACAGGCAATGATTTAGTAGGCTCAAACGTATTATTTACAATACATATTGAAGCACCAGTGGTGTAAATGTGCTCTTCGTATTTTGGATTTGAAAGAAAGGAAAGCGTACCAACAGTACCTTCTTCAATTTTAGCCAAACCCGTCACTGTTACGTTCGGATCACCGACAACTTCTCCATGGAGAATTGTAGCTATTTGTAGCGCTGAGAATTCCATCGAACAAATGTAGTAAAAAGACAAAAGACAGGAATCGTAACCTTCATGAATTATTAACAGCAAATTGGTTAATATGCATTACAATCTACGGTGTCTTTCAAAATAAATTCTGAAATCTGAATATGTTCTTGGTACCAATGTGTTTCAGTTTCAATAGAAACCCCCTTTTTGTTGGTAAACAAGATGTATTGTTTTGGGTAAGGTTGTGCTTTTAAGTTTGATCTAGAAAAATCAACTTTCCCCGTTTTTTTTAACCGATTTACAATTTCTTTCGGTGCAATTAACCCTAATCGTTCTTGTTGACAGGTTAATCGTTTGTTTGAATCAAGGTAAACTAAGCTTTCAACATTTGGAAAATGAATCATTCGACCCATTCCTTTATCTGAATCTTTGGCTTTGAAAATCGATCCGCTTGGCCATTTCACTTCTGAAATATAACCATCTGCCGGTATCGTAAACCACAATTCCACTTCTTTTCCATTCACATCTTTTGTGATGCTATAGACTTGTGGATTTCCTTGTTTCTTACTTTTCCCGAATTCAACATCGCCATCATTGAGAAACTCTACAATTTCATCCGTAGTAATGCCGTTTTTTTTGAATGTTGCATTTTCACTTTCATTCACTACTACTACGCGACCTAAAATGGTGTTTTTAACACGATTGGAAGGTAGCCAAGTACACCCGCGATTTTGAAAAAAGAAGAATACGAATACGAGTCCGATACCGAAACCGAGTCCATAAAATTTTAATCGCCGAAGAAAGTTTTTCATTGTAATGTTGTAAGGTTAAATCAATAAAAAAGGCTCGTTAAATTACAAGCCTTTTTGATTTTTTAAAACTACTCCTTAAAGTAGTGCGTCTAATTTTGCAGTCAATTGTGTTTTTGGAACCGCTCCAACTGATTTTTCAACTATTTCACCTCCTTTGATAAACAAGACTGTAGGAATGTTTCTGATTCCAAATCGTGCAGACACTTCTGGATTTGCATCAACGTCTACTTTACCAATGACAGCTCTTCCTTCATATTCGTGTGACATTTCTTCAACTAAAGGTCCTAAAAGACGACATGGTCCACACCATTCTGCCCAAAAGTCAACTAAAACTGGTTTGTCTGATTTTAAAACAACTTCTTCGAAGTTTGCATCTGTGATTTGAATTGCCATAATATGTTTTTTTTTTTATTTTAATGTGTTGTTGATTGCTCGTGTAAAATTACTATTTCGTTTTCAGTTAGCAAATGGTTTGCCAGTTCAATTTATACTGTCATCTTGTCATGCTGAATCACCATTCGCTTCATTGTTTTCTGATTTTCACTTTGCAGGCAGTAAAAATAGATTCCATTCGGCAAGTTTGTCGTGTCGAATCGCACAATGTGCCCACCAGAATCATAATCGCGATCTACTAGTGTTTGGTGAAGATTCATTTCTTCATCTAAGATGTTGAAAATTATTTTTTTAGCTTGCTCCATCGTGAAGTAAAACTCAACTTCACCTGTGATGCGTTGCTTTTCTAAACCATATAATACTGCGTAGTTTTCCTTAGGTGGAATTCCTTTTCCGAAACGTCGCAATAAGCCTTTATAAGCCACTGTGATTAAAAGTATAGCCGCTAACGTAAATAAAATAGCTAAACCATTGGCTTCAAAAGATCGATCTTGAACGACGTACTTGAACAGGTAGTAACAAATGGACATTACAACCAAACTGATCAATACTAATAGGATGCTTTTTTTCTTTTTCATAAGGCAATGACTCCTTTAATTTCGGATGCTCGGATATATATTTCAATAATGGAATCTGCATCCATCATCACTTCTTTTGCACTAATACTGACGTATTTACCCGTTTTAGATTCGTTGAATGCTATTTCTGATAATTCACCAAACAAAGCCAATGTTTGCGCAACTACTGCGGATTCATTCGGCACAATAAATTTGAATAAGTACACATTGGGCCATTCTTGTAAAGCTAACTGCTCACGAAGATTGGAAAACGGATCACCCATACCTACAAGTAATTTTTCAGCAAAGATAATCGCTTTAAAACGAGGAGCAATTCATTTGGAAGGTTGTTTTTGTTTTCATTCAACATTTTTAACGTACTTACCTGATTTACATGTTGTATTTTTAAAAAACGAAGTACTTCCATGCTATCAGATTCCTTACCAATAGTAACTTCTTCAGTTGTCCAATCTGTAAATTGAGAAAAAGGTTCAGTAAAGTCACGTTCTAATTCGACTAATTGCATCGCATAGGTCTTCATCGCATCTGAAGATTGTGCCGTGGATAAAAAGCGTTTGATCTTATTCTTGTGATCATGATACGTTGAGAAATGGTCAATCACAATCGTGCTTGATTCGAATGGACGTATTGATTGAATCGATTCAATTTGTTCTGAACCACCTAACGTTACATAAGCTTCATTCAACTTTGCTAGTTTTGCCCACTTACTTTCGAAAGTTTTAAGGAAAACAGGTTTCGTTAAAAAAAACTGTTTCATTTCAAATAAGGCGCTTTCGAAAACGTCTTCTAGCTCTTCTTCGGTGCTGCAATTCAAATAAATTCGCGCCTCGTCCTTTGTCATATTACAATTCGGATTCTCCTTTGTTTTTACGCATTCGAATGTTCATGAATTCAACGATCAATGCATAAATCATGGCGAAATAGATATATCCTTTTGGAATATGTTCACCTAAAGCTTCTGCAATTAGAATCACACCAATGGTAACTAAGAAACCTAAAGCAATCATTTTAATTGTTGGACGATTATTAATAAAATTGCTGATTGGTTTGGCAAAAATGATCATTACTATCATTGAAATAATAACAGCAGCATAGATAATAACGAGTGGATTTCCCCCATGGGTTTCTTTTTGAATATCATTTGTCATACCAATAGCTGAAATGACAGAATCAAAGCTAAAAACAATGTCAATCAACACAATTTGCATAATGACTCCACTCAATCGTGTTTTTGTTTTTCGTTTTGAATTTTCGTCATCACCTTTTACGCTACTGTGCATTTCGTGGGTTGCTTTGTAGATCAAAAACAATCCTCCAGCCAATAAAATCAGACTTTGTCCCGATAAAGAATAACCGAATACAGAAAACAATGGTTCTGTTAAGCTCATGATCCATGAAACAATCCCCAATAAAAACAGACGAATGATCAACGCTAAAGAAAGTCCTATGACGCGGGCTTTACGTTGATCTTCTTTCACTAATTTATCGGTAATGATGGAAATGAAGATGATATTGTCTATTCCCAGAACAATTTCGAGTAAGGTGAGAACAACAAGGTAAAAAACACCGACGCTTGTAAATAATATTGAAAAAGTATCCACTCTTAAGTTTTGTGCAAATTTAATGAGCCATTTCTATTAATCTGTTATTAATTCATGATTTTCCATTATAGATGAGAAAAAAAATGTTAACGACTTGTTTTACAGAAAATCAGGTTGTACATTAGTACCGTTGAACCTATGTCTGTGCTTTATTGCATGACATTCAAACCAATCAGAGAGTCCCTAGTTGTTTTTTCGTAGTAGTTTTTAATAACAGGGGCTCTTTTTGAGTTATCAATTCATTCAATCTTCATCTTAAGACCGTTGCAAAATTGATTAATCGAGGCGCGATTAAAATTTAACACCGCAGTTTACACTTGTAAATGAGGATGTTGAATTTTTGAGCTAACGAAGAGTAAAGGGTTTTGAAATGGGCTTATCTTGAATTTCACAACGAAATACGCAATTGCAATGTGATGTCCGATTTGCGATTCCCTTTGATTTCTTCTGCTCCAGAACTTAAACTAGTTCGGTTACTATACAAAAAGGTCCCATAACGAATCCATAAATCGCATACTTTTAAGAAACTATAGCGTACTAAAATATAAGCTCTTGATCCTTGGTAATAATAAGAAGGTGATGAGAATACATACAGCGCGTTGTTTTCATACGTGTAAATGCGTGTATCATAACTATCTGTATCAAACAACGCATAGCGCAAGGAGAAATCAACTGGTGAACTTTTTGGACGAATGACAATATCTTGAGAAATCATCCAACCTTCTTCTGGCTTATTACTTGCGCGGTTAATGGTAATGTATTCCAATCTACTTTTTAAAGTAATCGCTTCGGTGACTTTATAACTCAAATTTAAACGGTAATTGCGTTGCACAACGTCTTCAATTGAAGTAATGGTACCATCATTATCTCGGCTGTTTTTCTGGCGTACTTGTTGTCGGAAACGTCCGTAAATTTCCAGTTCTTTGTTGGGTTTATAAATCGGTTGAAACAAAAATTCATATCCTTTAGAAGGTGCATCAACCAAGTATTTCATCCATGGAAAAGTGAAAATATCTGCATACGCATTCATAGTCCAAGCACTTGATAATTTCACTTTCCAGCCAGCGAATAAGCCTTTTTCGTTTTGTGTATTACTTCCTTCTGAAAAAGCATTGTTGTAGAAGGAATAATACGATTTACTGTAATTTCTATAAATCACTGAAAAAGAAACACGCGGATCGAGTACCATCATAACACCGTGTAGTTGCGCCACAGCTTTTGAATGTGTACTATACGAAACTTCGCCAAAGAAATTTAAGTTCTTATAGACCCAATTGTAATCACCACTAATGGCACTCGTTTGTGTACCACGAAATGCATATTGATTATAAGGTACAGAATCGCGTTGCAATGGTGCGCTGTAGGATTGATTTACATAAGCCAATCCTGCATTAAAACGAGGAATATTGAATTGTAAATAACTTCCAAAAACCCGTTCGCTCAATTGATTTTTTTTCGAAAATTCGCTATTGGTTCGGTGCAAGCCTGAAAGATCAATGGTTGTTATGAATTCTAAATCATCGGCAAGTGAATCACTGATTCCAGCACCATCGATGCGTTTTTGCGAATAGAAATTGAGTAATGAAAAAGCACCATAACCGAGAACAGCTGCTCCACCTCTAAAAAATCGATTCTCATCAACAGAAGTATAAGGTCGGAGAAGATTGGCTGTCTTTTTAGAAGCAAAAATATCTGCTGTTTTCCCAAAAGCATACCCAGACCAAGTATTTAATCCTTGACCAATTTGAATTAAATAATCTCCAGCAGCGACCGCACGAATGTATTTTCCACCTTTATAAAAAGCATGTCCAGAATAGAAATCGAACCCGTTTTTTTGTGTTCCACGAAAGAATTGTTCACCTGGATCTTTTTCAGCCGTGAATCCTATGCTAATATTGGTGCGATAAGTATAGCGCAAACGAGTGTAATAACGATCTTCATTTCCAAGGTAATAGCTATTCGAGTTCGCTTGTACGGAATCGGAAACAGCTGCATAACCCGATTTTTGTTCTGGAGTTCGTTGATAACGAGCATACCATTCAAAATTCCCTTGTTGAATTGCTTCTTTAAAGGTTAAATGCAATTGATCCAACCTATCATCCACACGAATAAAGGGAAGTACAATTTGGATGGTGGACAAATCCCAATAGGTCAAGCTTTGAAGCTCATAAATACTGAGAAATTTTCCAAATTGTTTGCGGTGCAATAATACATTCGCAATTTGTATTTCAGTCAACAATCCCAAGGAACGCAATTCGTCAGCATCGGTATTATTGAGGTTGATTGGATTGTCAAAATAGTAATTCAATTGATCAAATAAGTTCGTTAGATCAATTTCTTCGCTTTCATTCTGTTCAGAAATAAACTCAATTCGCTGCTGAATAATTTCATTGCGTTCTTGACTCCATCCAAAAGTGCAGTACAAACAAGCGATCAATAGGAGGCTATTTTTTAGCATGGCTTGGTTGGTAAGTGAAGCTCATATTTGGTGTCCAACCTAAAATCGGATGGTATTTGCTTCCCAAATCTAATTGGAAACCATTTTTTTTGTAGCCAACACCGAAAGCGAGTTCAGTTGGACCAGATTGTGCACCAAAACGAATAACCAAGTTTTCTAATGGGAAGTATTCCAATGCACCTCTAAATGAAACAGGATGAACCACTTGTTTTTCTACTTCCATTAAAATAGAGACTTTTTTAGACGGTTGATAACTACTCCCGATGCGCACAACGGATGTAAATCGATCTTCTTCTAATGGAGAAATCCGTTGTCTTCCGATGTTTAAGACACTCATTCCGAGTTTCCATTTTTCGCTAATAGTAGCTAGGATTCCTGCTTCAACTGTTGCATTTGTTGACGAACCATAGTTTCCACCGAAGCGCAGTTGTTGTAGGTTCATTTGTACACCAGCTGAAATCTTTTCACTCAAACTCAGTGCATAACCAACTCCAGCACGGGTATGACGGTATTGTTCGTATCCATAAAATTGTCCACCGACTGAAATCACTCCTTTTTTGAGCGGAATTGCCATTGCTAATCCTTGTGTTTGGAGTTCTTTCGCTAAAAAACGTGCTTCATAATAAAGACCAACAGAAAATTGCTTTATCCCAGCTGTAGCACCTGGATTATTATGATAAGCCCACACATCGTCTAAACAAACAGACGTATTTGCTAAAGCAGCTGAACGTGCACCAACTGGTCGCCAACCTTGGCTAAAAAGTGGAACAGTGCAGAGAATACAATAAGATAGTAATAGTCTGTAGTGCATACGTTTCGTTTGTAATCAGTCAAAAAGACGTTTAAATCCTTTAATATCTTTGTTTCGGTAATCGTCTTGTTTTAGGAAAAACCAATTATCTCCACCATCATCAGACAGAGCGAAAATACAATATTCATGGTTGATCTCTACAATATTGGTGTAATATTCTACCCAATATTTACGTTGAATTAATTTTCCTTCCGATTTGGTTTCTCTATAAGTTGGATTCTCAAAGTAAGTCTGACTACCGTCGTGAAAATCCTTGAAATAAACAATGAATGTTGAATCGCCCTGATTTTTGTAATAACGCACCACATGCGGTTCAGTTAAACCAATTAATTCCAATAAGTGTTGCTCATTGTGTGATTTGATGTAATTACCCAATTGCACATTCAATTGTTCCTCTTGTTCTCCTGAAATTGTACAAGAAGCAATGAGCAAAATGAGTGGGAGGGTAATAAAAATAACGAGTTTCAACATGTTTTTAGAAGTCTATTAGCGTTTCCCGAAAATAGTCTTATTTTTGGTAAAAATACCTACTATGAATAAAATCTACTCTACTTTATGCTTGTTATTGCTTGCCAGCTGTTTTTCAGTTTCTTGGGGACAATTAACAAATAAAACCATTACAATCGGCTCTAGTAACAGGACGTATAAACAGTATTTACCAACGGCATTTAATCCTCAAACTGAACAAGTATCACTCGTTGTCATTTTACATGGTATTGGTGGAACGAGCTCCGATATGGTTGGAGCAGGATTCGATAACATTGCTGATACAGCGCGTGTGATAGGAATCTATCCTCAAGGCGTATTAAATGCTTATGGACAAACTTCTTGGAATAATGGTACATTATTGGCTAGTCCAGCTGATGATATCAGCTTCATGAATGCGATTCTTGACTCAATGATTCTGTATTACAATGTTGATCCTGCGAGAGTTTATTTTACGGGTTTCTCAATGGGTTCAATCATGACACATCATTTAGCCTGTGCAATGAACAGTCGAATTGCTGCTATTGGTTGTATGGCTGGAACCATGCCTACTTCAGATATTGCCAATTGCGTCCCTACCTATGCAACGCCAGTAATTCATTTACATGGAACAGCAGATGGAACAGTTCCATATAGTGGAAGTGCCTTACCATCATTGAGCTTAGTAGCTGAAACAATTAATTTCTGGAGAAATGTTCATAGTTGTGATGCAACTGCGGATTCTACTCAATTGCCAAATTTAGCTACTGATAATATTACAATTGACCGCTTTGTTTATGATAATTGTACTCCACTAACTTCCGTTGAATTATGGCGTTTTAATGGTGCTGATCATATTTATTTATACCAACCATTGAATGATATAAACGAAATGATGCAAGTGTGGTTGTTTTTAAGACAATGGTCTCATTCAGCACCAGCGCCTGCAGGAATCAATACATCAACAAAAATTCAATTAACGATTGCTCCGAATCCATCGAATGGGGTTTATACGATTACTTCGAATAGTGCAACTGATTATTCCATTGAAAATGTGAACGGACAAACAGTTCAATCAAGCAGTTTAATAAATGGAACTACGAGTGTTGATTTGATTGATCAAACGAGTGGAATTTACTTTTTAAAAGCTGGCAATTCAACCCGAAAACTGGTGCGAATCTAATTTTAATTTGAATCTAAAATTCAACGGTCTTATTGAGATTTCTTCTTGGTAAGACCGTTTTTTATTCACCTAGATTAAAGTATAAATCAATTTCATCTTGTTGCATTATGCAGTAATTACCTTCTAGATTCAACATGTCTTTGATTCGGAGCATTTCGGGAAATTGTTTGGCTTCAATGCGATTGATAAGTTGCTTACCATTCATAAGAGCAATTTCAATAAACGTTCGGTCGTCTATGATTTGATAATAGCGATGAAAGCCGTCTAGCTTTCTGTATTGTGGGAAATGGATCATGTAAGATTTAATTAAGTTAAAACCGAACCCAAGTTCATACAAATATAGGGAATGCCTAGCCTTTTTTAATGGTTAGCAACCTTTATTGGTTTAATTTCACTGAGATTATAAGGTTTTATAGAGCTGTTTTTTTTCCAGTAATGTAATTTAATATAAGATCAAATGTTTCGTAAATGACATTAAAAACGAGCGATAAAAAAACTCCTGAATCTTTCGACCAGGAGTTTCAATCACATTTATAGTTTTGATTACTTGATCAATTTTCGCACAGTTACTCCTGTTTCATTTGCAATGAACAAGATATATTCTCCTCTAGACAAATCATCTAATCCGTTGATTTGAATCACTTTTTGAGACTGAATTTCCGTTTGGAAAATGAATCTTCCTGTTAGATCGACTAGATGAACCGAATAGTCACCCAATTGATCAAACTGAATGGTGAGCGTTTCACCAATTGGATTTGGAAATACTGTAATTTCGTTTTCATTTGCTAACTCTTCCAGTACTAGATTTCCTGAATTACAATCGAATTGATCTAGGTCTCCAACAAAAATCGTGTTCAAACAGCTATTCGTAACAATAGCTGGATTGTAATCAAAATAGATTTCAGCTTCATTTGAAATGACTGTATTATGCGGTAAATTATCCGAGATAGGATCTACCTCAAACGTAACATACCCATGACTTGCAGCTTCATTGGAGGTACTATCCGGTAAATTAATTAAATCGAAGTGAAATTTAACTGTATTATTTTCTGCTATTTCTGTCCATACAGTATCACTGTAAGAAACAACATGAACTGAATTGATATCTAAATTATCATTCAAAGAATCCACCACAACAATGTTAATAGCAGAAGCATTTCCTGTATTCTGAAACTGAACAGTATAGGTTAACTTCTGACTATTTTTTATATAGGCTTCTTCACATTTTCCAACGGGGTAAACTGATTTAATATTGGGGTCATAACCGTTGATAACAGGGAACCTATACGATTTGCTGTTGTTTACTGTATCTGCGTCACCTGAAATCGGAGTCAAAGAAAGGTGCACTGTAACCGAATCGCCAATTTGAGCATCGGAAGAAACCGTACATTGAATAACAGGATTTAGAAAACCTGTATCATAAGTCATATTCATGAAATCCCAAATCAACGTATCATTGTTTTGAAAAGTAGGAAGAGGAATAGCAGAATTATACTCCACTAAAGAATCTAAAACACAGATCAATTGGCCTGAAGCAGGCATACATCCGTCATTCATCGCATTGATTGCTATTGTATTAGAAAAACCTGTTCTGAAAGAACCAGCAACTAAATTAGATTTCAAATCAAAATCGCTTAGGAAGGAAGGTCCATCAATTAACAGCGAAGCCGACGAAATTAATCCGGTCGCATCCTGCACAAAACAAGTATAGATTCCTTGCTCGGTTATTACCTGAACGGAATCAGATGGATTGTTTAAGTTTTGCCACGAATATTGATATGGAGGAGTTCCTCCAATGGGAAAAGCAGTTACCGCACCATTTCCCGAACAATTATCATTCACAACATTTGTAAACGAAACAGTGAAATAATCAGCCAAATCATGCTGTAACAAGGCTATTCCGTTGGCAGGTTTTCCAGTAATTTTAGAGAAATCTCCCCCAATAATGACTTTACCGTCAAGACCCAGAGAAATACTTTTTACCAAAACAGAGGGTTCACTTACGATGTATTCTGAAAAAAAGCCCATGTCTCTGGATCCATCAGCATTTAATCGCACAATGCCCGTTGCGGTTGAATTACTGAAATTATATATTTCTCCACCCAATAAAAGCTTTCCGTTCGGAAGTGGTAGCATGTCCATAATCTCTCCTGAGACATTAACATTTTGAAAACCATTCACTTCAAAATTTGGATCAACGTTCCCATTTGGGTTGAGTCTCAGTAAGACCCTGCTAAAGTTATTGTCATCACCAAGGGTTTCCCCAGCAAGTAGTATTTTTCCATCAGATTGGGTTTTTATTGACCAAGGGGCAGAGAAAATTGATCCATTAAAATCAAATCCTGCATCGATGGATCCGTCTGAATTCAACGCACCAAAACGCACAAAAGGTAAACCGTTATAGGAATTGAAATCACCCCCAATGATTATCTTTCCGGAATTGGTGAGCGCACCTGATGTGATTTCTCCATTAGTCCCTGTCCCTGCATTAAATGTAATATCAGGAGTTCCGTCGGTGTTGAAGCGAACAATATTGGTAAGTGAGTTTCCTGAAATAGGAGTGAAATATCCCAAAACAATTATTTTTCCATCTGGTTGTATCAATACTTCACTAAAACTATACATAGTGAAATTGTAAATCAAGAACGAGGAATCAATGCTTCCGTCTGGATTAAAACGAGCTACATTTCCCTGACCCGAAATATCAATACCGTCCAGCCATTCTGTTCTACCTGCTACGATGATTTTTCCATCAGGTTGGCGGGCCATTGCGCGAACAGATACAAAAAGCGAGTCAGCAATGTGAAAAGTTGTATCCAAACTACCATCTGCCTGAAGGCGGAGAAGCCCTTTTACGAAAACATCATTATAAGTATGGAGCGCATCTGCTTCATAATCTAGCCGCTTCCCAACTAAAATTTTTCCATCTGGCTGCGCCAATGTATGTTGAATATCGGCACTTATAAATCCGGGTTTCATACCAAAAGACAAATCCAGTTGAAAATTCGTATCCAATCTGGCTATTCCTCCTCTGTATTTACCTTGATATTGATAGATATTGCCAATAATCATTAGCTTACCTGATGATAAAAACTTAAATTCCGTGTACGGAGGGTTACCACTGTTATACACTTCACTACCTGTAGTAGCTGTATCGAGACTTCCATCCGAATTTAGACGAAAAAAACCATGATTTACACCTAAACTCGTACTGTTTCCAGTGAAGAGAATACGATTATCAGGCAGTACATTTAAATGCTCTACAGGCCAATATGTTCCCATTGAAGGTTGAAACGTCCCGTCTAGTGCACCATCAGGATGAATCCGAATCAAACAACCTGTATTCATATTTTGATATAATCCAAAATCACCAGCAAGTAAAATTTTATTATCTGGTTGAATTGCAAAGCTTTTCACAGCATCATTCATTCCAGCTCCAATGTTCAATGTTTGATCGATTGTTCCATCTGGATTTAATCGCACAAATCCTGCCGAATTCACACCATTGAACGTGTTAAATCCACCAGCGATTAGCAGTTTACCTTGAGCATCTAGTTTCATATCTTCGATCTTACCATTTTGCATAAGAACGAAATCCCCTCCTGTAAATGTATTGTCTAATGAACCATCTGGATTGATCCGGATTATATCATAATGCATCGAAAGATCCGTGTCTTCATAAGTGAAATCTCCACACAAGATCAGTTTATTGTCTGGTTGAACAATGGCTTCATAAATGATTCCTTGTAAAATATCACCTTGAAAAACAGGCGCTGCATCTAAGCTACCATCAATGTTTAATCTACGTATTCTACTAATATTGACGCCGTCGAATTCTGTTCTGATTGCAATGACTTTTCCATCGTTTTGTAGAGCAAGTGCAGTGAAAGAATAATTTCCTACGTTGTATTCAAAAGTAGTACCCGCATCAAAGGAATCATCCAAACTTCCGTCTACATTCAACCTGACAACACCGGAATGTACGACACCATTAAATTGACAGAAACCACCAGCAAGAATGATTTTACCATCAGGTTGTTCGCAAAACTTTCTATTAGTTACATTAGTATAAGGACAACCATTTGAACCGTTACCAGTACCATACTTACTGTAAGGAATAGAATTGAACGTGGTGTCTGATTTTCCTGGTTGAGCGTTGATGAAAAAGTAATTAAAAGCCAGAAATATTGCAATTAAAGTTTTCATATTATGGTTAATTTACTCAATAAAGGTATAACAATTCGCTGAGATCTATTCAGAACACCTCTTCTAACGTAAATTGTACAATCTCAACCTATGACAGTCAGAACGTTAATAATTTCTTTGACTGAAAAAGAGATAAATTGATCTAACTACATGATAAAAAATAACAAATAACTGATTATCAATTAATTAAATGCATTTTATTAAGCCCCTCAAAATTAAAACAATGCGAATGTGTTGTTGTCATGTACTTTGCTATAAGACCTAGTTTGCGTCAATTTTCATTCATTGATTACTTCGAATTTGAAGAATTGGATTATTCGTTTCTTAACGTTCACAGCCTAATTCACAAGTTAGTACTATATATAGCCGTTTCCAAACAGTTTACAACCAATAGACTTTACTCAAGAATCTGTTTTCTTGAATTTTTATTACGGTAATGATTCAAAATCTTCATTAAGCAAGAGGCAGAGCCATATTAAAAACAAGCGATAAAAAAACTCCTGAATCTTTCGAACAGGAGTTTCAAAAACCATTATATTGTTTTTTACTTGATCAATTTTTGCACAGTTACTGCTGTTTCATTTGCAATGTAACAAAGGTATTCACCTTTAGACAGGTCATCTAATCCATTGATTTGAATTAGTTGTTGAGATTGAATTAGTTGTTGAGATTGAATTTCCGTTTGGAAAATGAATCTTCCTGTTAGATCGACTAGACGAACCGAATAGTCACCCAATTGATCAAACTGAATGGTGAGCGTTTCACCAATTGGATTTGGAAATACTGTAAATCCATTTGATACATTTTCTACTAACCCTAGTTCATCTGAAATATAAAGTTGATCAAAAACTTTGAGGTGTTGCCCTATTGATTTTTGCGGACAGTAAACGGATAATGACAGTGAATACAAGCCATTTCCACCACTGAAGTAATAGGTTTCAGTGATATAATTCACTCCATACCAACTAGGACAAAGATTGGAAATAGATGCAGTGGTTGCACCGTTGTTCCATGAATAAGTATAAGGTGCTGTTCCACCAATTGGGATGATTGTTGCTGTTCCATCACAATATCCAATGGTAGCATTGGTAGTAGAAGTTGTTGTATAAAAAGAGGAACATGCATCAGTAATTGTTGCAGTTTTACTGGTGTAACAACCGTTTGCATCTGTAACATTCAAACTTAACCACATTCCACAAAGCGAATCGAAAAAAGTGGTAGCACTCACAAAATTCCCATAACTGGGCATATACCAATTGTAAGTAAAAGGGGCAGTGCCACCGTTTACAACTACGTCTAACGCACCGTTACAAGGATTTAAACTAGTACTAGGAATTGCTATAATGCTTGCTGAAAAGCCATAACACGAATTCAAACCAATTGAAAATGTATCTGCCTGTGTTCCAAGGAAATTAGTGTAATTTAAAATATAAGTTCCTTGACTAAAGATTCAATAAACTATCTCCGCCCGTTTGAATAATGACGTTCGTACTTGTTGTCAAACTCCAAGAAATAAGCGAATTCAGATTTATTATACCTGCTTGTCCATTACATGATCTTGGACTTGATTCATCATTCATCCCAACCACTTGTGCAGAAACGGTTGATTGAAGAATTAAATAGGCAATAAAAGACAAAAAGACGGTTAATTGTTTCATAAGTTAATTGATACTATTTCTAGTTAGTCTTTCGAATGGCAGGAATAGTTGCGTATATGTAAAAAAGAAACCCCACGAAAAATTCGCAGGGTTCTTCAAATATGAAATCTCTATAAATTACTCCACCGTAATCATTACACGGCGATTTTTTGCCATTTTAAGATCTTCTTCATCTGATTCAGTAATCTCAGGATTCGGTTCTGCACTTCCTTTAGTCGAACCTTTAATGCGGGATTCAGACACGCCTTTTTCAATAAGATAGGCTGTTACTACTGCAATCCGTTTTTTATCCATCTCTGCATAATATGGTTTTTTAACGGCTAGTTCATCTTCAGCAACATCGCTGTATCCGTTAACATTTATACTTAGCTCTGGGTTGGCTTTCATTTCGGCAGCAACTATATCCAAAGCAGCCATTCCTTGTTGCGTCAAACGGTCTTTTCCAAAAGCAAAATAAATGCCTTGAGCTTCTATTTTTTCTTGCGGCTTCATTTTGTCATTTAAAACAACTGCTTTTTGGTAAATCGTTGAAGACACTTGATTTTGATCTTCATCTAAACCGCAATCACACGTTTGATCTTCTGTAATTAAGGTAACACTCACATCATCAATGTAATAATATGCAGCGATAATTTGTGTTTTGATATCTGCTGTTTTCTTATTGTTTTCCTTTTTTGTGTCTTCATCAGAAGTGAAATTACCGATAGTGATGTATTTTTCACCACCCTCAGCTACAAATGTCCCACATACTTTTTCCCAACCAAACAAAGCATTGAATATTTTATTGTTTTGTTGTAAAATGTGTGTTTTATCAATAATAGATGATTTTTGATCTGTTCCAAATTCTTTTTTGGAAATATTTGCTCCGATCTGATTACTTGCATATTTAGACGCTTCAGATAGTGAAACATAGAATGAAACACAGTATTTCATGTCTTTTTTCAAAGGCGTTTTCAATTTAGCCATCAAATAAGTTCTTGGAACTTTATTTCCAAAAGAAAAACCTACTATTCCTGCATAATTCTCACCTTCCTTTGGTTCTTCTTTACCGTACGCATTTTTAGGTGCACCAATTTCTGGCATCTTTGCATCGGTTAGGAAAAAATCTGCACGTGCTCCGGTTGGAGATTTCCACCCCGTTGCCATGTCGATTTGACCTAATTTTTTCGCTTTACCTGTGTTGGATTCAAAACCTCCGTTGTCTACGAGGTTTTCATTGTTTTGTGCTGATAACAATGCTGGTAACCCCAGTAATGCAGCAAACAAGACTCCTTGCTTTATTTTCATACTAGTTGATTTCATAGGATTTTACAGTTTTAATGAACGTTTTTACCTTTTCCGGATCTACATCTGGATAAACGCCATGCCCTAAATTAACAATATGTCGTTTGTTTTTACCGAACGAATGTAACATTTTTATTGTTTCTGACGAAACTACATCATGAGAACCGTACAATGCACAAGGGTCTAGATTCCCTTGCAAGGTGCGTGAGTCCCCAATTTGAGCTCGAATTGCTGCTACATCCATGTTCCAATCTAAACCAACCGTATTACAGTCTAATTGTGCAATGGCAGGGATGGAAGTGATCGCGCCTTTTGAAAAAAGTGTCACTGGAACGTCGTTGATAGCCGATGCGATTTGTTTCAAGTAAGGAAGTGAGAACGTTGCGTATTGTTGCGTTCCTAAAATTCCTGCCCATGAATCGAATACCTGTACCATACTTACTCCTGCTTTCACTTGTGCTTTCAAATAGCGGATTGTTACATCCGTGATACCTTGAAGCAATTGGTGTGCCAAAGTCGGATTAGTGTAGAGCATCTTGCGCGCTTCACTGAATGTTTTTGAACCATGCCCTTCAACCATATAACACAGTATAGTCCAAGGTGCGCCTGCAAAACCAATCACTGGAACGCGACCGTTTAATTCTTTTATTGTTACCCGAATGGCTTCCATAACATAACCAAGTCGGTCTTCAACATCAAAATCTGTTTCAACCCGTTTAGCTTGTTCTTCTGAACGAATGGTGTCATTGAACCACGGTCCTTTCGCTTCCAACATTTCATACGGAACATTCATGGCTTCTGGTACTACTAAAATATCTGAAAAGATAATTGCAGCATCTACATCCAAAATGTCTACTGGTTGAATGGTTACTTCGGCAGCCAATTCTGGTGTTTCTACTAATTCTTTGAAACCCGAAAGTTTACTGCGTACTGCACGGTATTCAGGTAAGATTCTACCTGCTTGACGCATCAGCCAAACTGGATAACGTTCTATGTCTTCGCCTTTTGCTGCGCGTAATATAAGGTCGTTTTGTAATTTCATTGGAACAAATGTACTAACCTGAGTTCGATTATTATAACAAAGTCAAAATTAATTAAGTGATTTGGTTGCAAGGCAGATTTTATAAGGGATCCGTTGCGGATCAAGTTAAAATCTAACGAAGAAAACAAGTTGATTAATTAACGCCATAAAAATGGTTTTTTAACTAAAAACAACAATTTACTTCCTACTCCGTATCGAAATATCACCGACAAGCTCAAGACTAAGCTATTCCGAATTGAAAAACGTCGCATCTCACTATTTATAGTTGTTTTGACAAAGTTTGAATAATTGAACTCAGGTTGCTAGTTTAAACCCAACTGATAGGTGTTTTTCCTTGTTCAAAAAGAATAGAATTGATCTTCGAAAAAGGTTTGCTGCCATAAAATCCGCGGTAAACTGAAAGGGGAGATGGATGTGGCGCTGTCAAAATAGTGTGTTTTTTTGAATCAACTTGTGCAGCTTTGTTAATTGCTTTCGATCCCCACAACACAAAAACAATCCCTGATTTCTCCTGATTTATTCGCGCGATTACTGCATCTGTGAATTGTTCCCAACCTCTGTTTTTGTGACTATCTGCCATTCCTTCTTGCACGGTTAAAACGCTGTTGAGTAACAAAACTCCTTGTTCTGCCCACTGGTTTAAATCGCCATTTGGAGGAACACCCTTACCTAAATCGTCTTGCAATTCTTTAAAAATGTTTTGTAAACTTTTCGGTAATGGCTGAACATTGGCTTCGCAACTGAAACACAATCCGTGTGCATGACCGCGTGTTGGATAAGGATCTTGACCTAAAATAACGACTTTCAAATTATCAAAAGTACACGCATCAAAAGCACGAAAAATCTGACTTCCTTTTGGAAATATTTGGTTGGGATGTTCCTTATAAGCTAATTGAACAAATGACACCAACGATTTAAAATAGTCCTTAGAAAACTCGGACTCCAATTCTTTTTTCCAACTTTCATGAATGCGTATTTCCATTTCGCAAAAATACGTATTTTCGTTTCTTTTAAGAACCAACTTAACTTAATGAGAAACATTCATTATTCCCTTTTACTAATTATTTTTTGTTGTTTTGAAGGTGTTTTTGCACAGCAAGAAGTTAGCTATACCCAATTTTGGAATTCGTATATCCATACTAATCCTGCTACGACTGGATTATTTTACAAACACGCAGGCAATGCACATTACCGCAATCAATGGGATAAAGTGAATGGTGCGCCGAATACCTTGAATGTTAATTATGCGGTTCGACTTTCAGCAATTCATGGAGGTGTTGGTGTAAGTTATCGATACGAAACAATTGGTTTTAATCGCACAAATATGGGATTGGTGCATTATGCTTTTCATTGGAAACTTGGAGAAACACTACTTTCATTTGGCGCTTCAGCAGGAATAGCGCGTTTTAGTATTGATAAAGCATGGATTCCCCCATCTACGCTTGATGATCCTTCTTTACCGCCAAGTAAGTATTCAAAATCAGTATTCACTTCCAATATTGGAATCGTTCTTCACCGAGAAAAATGGAATGTTGGAGTAAGCTGCACACAGTTGAATTCCCCCTCTATTAATCAAGGGACGGTAAATTACAATACGGCCAGACATTATTTTCTTTTTGCCGATTACAACTATGATTTTTCGGAGAATTTAAGTTTCAAACCCCAAATCCAAGTTGTTACGGATGCAGTAAAATACAGCCTCAATTCTTCCTTGATGATTACGATCTTTAAAAACACTTGGACAGGAATTAACTTTAGTCCAAATAACTATCTTGGATTAATGCTAGGATATGATTTCAAAGGTCGCTACCGAGTAGGTTATGGCTATGATTACACGACGAATAAATTGAGTAGTGTGAGTAAAGGCACGCATGAAATTGTGTTATCTTATTTATTGAAATAATCTTTCTATTAACTGCGATTTGTTGCCATTTCGCAATTTAGCTATCTTTGCGCCCCTGTAGGTTAAATGCTACAGATTCAATACCTATTTTTATGAGTAATCTCGAAGCAATTGAAAAGCGTAGAACATTTGGCATCATTTCTCACCCGGATGCTGGAAAAACGACCCTAACAGAAAAGTTATTGTTGTTTGGTGGAGCTATTCAATCGGCTGGTGCTGTGAAGAATAACAAAATCAAAAAGACAGCAACTTCGGATTTCATGGAAATTGAGAAACAACGTGGAATTTCCGTTGCTACCTCCGTTATGGCGTTTGAATATTCAGGAAAACAAATCAATATTTTAGATACACCAGGTCACAAGGATTTTGCTGAGGATACGTTTCGCACCTTAACTGCTGTGGATAGTGTTATTTTGGTCATTGACTGTGCAAATGGTGTTGAGGAACAAACCAAACGGTTGATGGAAGTTTGTCGGATGCGGAAAACGCCTGTGATTATTTTCATCAATAAAATGGACCGCGAAGGAAAAGACCCATTTGAATTGTTGGATGAATTGGAATCGTCGCTTGATATTCATGTACGCCCTTTGACATGGCCAATTGGAATGGGAGATCGTTTTCAAGGAGTTTACAATATTTACGACAAGAACATCAATGTTTTTTCAGCCAATAAAACGAAAATCGCGAAGGATATTGTTTCCATTTCTGATTTGAATAGTGGCGAATTGGATACATTGGTTGGCGATAAACCAGCGAATGAATTACGTGACGAATTGGAAACGATTGAAGGTGTTTACAATACATTTGATCGCGAAGATTATTTAGCAGGAGATGTTGCCCCGGTTTTCTTTGGATCAGCGGTAAATAATTTTGGTGTACAGGAATTGCTGGATACATTCGTGCGTATTTCTCCTTCTCCACGTGGACGCGATACAGATGCTGGCAGAATGGAACCATCGGATAAAAAATTCTCTGGATTCGTGTTTAAAATCCATGCCAACTTAGACCCAAAACACCGTGATCGGATTGCCTTTTTGCGTATTGTTTCTGGAAAATTTGAACGCAATACATTCTACAATCACGTTCGATTGGATAAGAAGTTTAAATTTTCCAATCCAACATCATTCATGGCGCAAGATAAAAGTGTGATTGACGAAGCCTTTCCTGGAGATGTTATTGGTTTGTACGATACAGGAAATTTCAAAATCGGCGACACACTCAATGAAGGAGAGGATTTTATGTTCAAAGGAATTCCTAGTTTTTCACCAGAGTTATTCCAAGAACTAGAAAACCTTGATCCATTGAAATCAAAACAATTGGAAAAAGGAATTCGTCAGTTGATGGACGAAGGAGTTGCTCAGATGTTTATTCAACAACCTGGAAATCGTAAAATCATTGGAACCGTTGGACAACTGCAATTTGAGGTTATCGCCTATCGATTAGATCACGAATACGGTGCTAAATGTCGTTTTGTACCGAAAAGTTACCACAAAGCTTGTTGGATTACAACGGATAACGACGAACAATTAGCAAATTTCTTGCGGGCAAAAGCCAATTATATTGCGAAGGACAAGGATGATAATTATGTTTTTCTAGCTGAAACTTCGTTCTTATTACAAATGGCTGAAAAAGATTATCCAGAGATTGTTTTCCACAAGACAAGTGAGTTTAAGTTGGAGAGAGTTTGAGACAATTATCAAGTGAAAATTGAAAATTATCAAGTGTATCTCCCTGATATAGGTTGACCGTTTTTAGCGATGTAAATTAATTGTTTTAGCAGTTAGTTGGTGATTTGATCGATGCAGTTCAACAAGGTTCTACTTTTATTTTCCGTTTCATCCCATTCTAAATCGGGGATAGAATCACTCGTAAAACCTCCTCCAAGGTACAAATATGCTTTATCTTGCTGTAATTGAGCACAACGTAAGTTAACAAACAGATGACTCTTTTCTGTTGAATAAAGTCCTATTATTCCAGCATACAAAAACCGATCGTGCATTTCACGTGAGGAAATTAAATCCAATGCCGCCATGCGCGGTGTGCCACAAACAGCGGGAGTTGGGTGTAAATCCATCGCAATATTCCAAGCTGGAACAGAACCTAACTGCACTTCAAAATCTGTTTGCAAGTGTTGAACTGGCCCAGCCAAACGAAGATGTGGTCCATTGATTGATAATTCCGTACAGTTGTTTCGTTTTAAATTTTCTTCAATTGCTTTGACAACAAATGCATGTTCTTCTTGGTCTTTCTGCGACCATTCTGTTGTTTCTCCAGACCGCTGTGTTCCTGCAAGCGCAATCGTTTTGAGGTGTTGATCGTTTGTTTCAATCAATGTTTCTGGTGTTGCCCCTATCCATGTTCCAAAATAGTCGGAAGAAATCAGATAGACAAACGCATTGGGATAGGTTACTTCCAATTGATCAAACAACTGCTGTGCAGATTCAATGGGAAATGAAACAGCTTTTACGCGCGAATAAACGGCTTTTTCGACTTGCATCATGGAAAAACCATTCAGTAAAGCCTGCGCTTCAATTTGGTAATCACGCAGAGAAATAACAACAGGTTGATTGGCATCAATGTGCCACTGTTGATGGTGGATAGCTGAGTCAACTTGAAATTGATACAGCCGTTGGTGAAGAAAATCAGAAACGACAAAACCAGCAGGAATTTTACCAGTGGGAAGTAATTCAAACTGTCCTGATTGCGTAACAATTGTTGACGAATTCGGCAAACGGTATTGAATGGAATCGCTCATGATATAGGAACAACCATAATGGTCAAACGACCTGTACAAATCAATTTATCTGTTGCTTGATCGTATAAATCGACTTGCCAAAGGTGTGATCGTTTTCCTGCGTGAACGATTTTTCCAACTGCTTTCACAACGCCTGATTTCATACCTCCGATATGATTTGCATTGATTTCTATACCAACTGGAGCTTCTTTCGAAAGATCCAATAACAAGGTCGACCCCATTGAACCAATCGATTCAATCAAAGCAGCACTTGCGCCTCCATGCAACAAACCCATCGGTTGGTGTGTGCGATGATCCACTGGCATAGTAGCAACAAGGTAATCATCTCCTAATTCGATACATGTGATGTCAAGCACTTCCATCAGGGTGTTTTTTCGGAAAGCGTTGATTTGGTCTAAAGGAACTTGACGCAACTTCATCTTTTGGGTTTTAGTACAAAAATAAGTATTCGTTCAGGTTTAAGTGATATTGTTTTTACTTTCGTACCTAAACAATTCCATCAACTATGAATCTGCTTTCCAATCTCCAATATACACTTCATCGCATTTTTGAAATCTACAAGGCAAAAGGAAAATCGCTGATCAGTTTTACGTCTGTTTTTGTCATTCTAACCAGTTTAATGAGTTTGATTTTTGCATTGATCGTTATTTCAATTCACAGTTCTTTCGTAAGCCCTTCTTATCCTGCTACCAATGGTGATTCAGATTTTTTCACTGGAATTGATTTTTTTATTCACCTTCAATCAATTCTTCTATTCCTATGCGTTATGAATAGTGGGCTTTATTCAATTAGTTTACGCCTGTTTGATTCTCCGAAAGAAAAAATCACTTTTTCCAATGCTTTTGATGGAATAAAATCTGAAATATGGCTTGCATTTTCCGGGTATGTAATCGTTGGAGTTATCATTACGTTTATCTTAAATGATCTTTTTGTTTTAAACAATCCAACTTCACCTTATGGGTTGTACTCATCCACATTACCTATAAACCCTTGGTGGCAATGGATTATTGGCATTGTTCAATTCATTCAGTTTTTTCTTCCTTTTATTCTACTGTTTTTCTTCACCCAATTCTACCTCGGGAAAAATGAAATTAAGTTGGAGAGAAAGAAAACTATGGCTAGTTTTTTAACTGTTATGCTGCTTTCGTTTACGATTCTTCTCCTAGGAGAAAAAGTGTACAGTGTGATCCAGAAATTCTTTATTTATCCACTATCAATTAGTTTCGAGGATTCAATTGTACTTGCATTAATCTCAAACGTCTTGTACATTTTCGTGATCGCTCAATTTTACTTAGGCTTGAGTGGAGCAATGGTATTCCCTTTTCTCTTTCAACAACAAAGTAATAAAAACTAAAAAATGATATGAAATCAATTGCTTCCACTTCCCGACTTACCTTACGTGAATTAACACCAGCAGATGCGCAATTTACTTTCGATTTGAACAGCGACCCCGAAGTAGTAAAATACACTGGTGATGTAGCTTTTTCAACTATTGACGAAGCACGAACGTTTTTAGAAAACTATTCCGATTATGAGCGCAATGGTTTTGGAAGATGGGCAGTTGTCTTAAAATCGACTGGAGAAATTATTGGCTGGTGCGGTTTAAAACGCGATCGGGAAACAAATGAAGTTGATTTAGGATATCGATTTTACCGAAAAGAATGGAATAAAGGTTACGCAACGGAAGCATCTGAAGCTTGTTTAACAATTGGTTTTGATCAATTTAAATTGGAACGCATAATTGCCCGTGCAAATAAAGAAAATCCTTCTTCCTACCGTGTGATGGAAAAATTGGGATTCACATTCGAAACCGATTATATGGATGACGATGAAAATTGGGTGTTATATGCAATTGCTGCTGATGAACCACATAGAAAACAGAAGGACACATAGTTTAAAATTGTAGAAAAGACCCTATCACACCGTTTAGAGTTATTGGGGAAAACATAATCACTTCGTTAAAACAGTCAATGCACCTTCCACATCTTTGAGGGTCATTTCTGAATCAGATAAGGCTTCAATGTCATAAAAAACGGTTACTGTTTCGTCTACAATCAATGTAATACGACTGTTTTTGATGAAATAACGCATCACGCCATCTTCTGTAACGGTTCCTTGGGTGATACTCACAGTTCCAGTTCCCTCACCTTTTTTACCTTTCGCAAACGTTAGGGACTCTTTTAAGGTCGAAGATGCGGCAACGCCTGCAATAGTTGTAGCAGTCCAAGTTCCTTCAATGGTGCGATTGGTTCGCTGGTTTTTCGAACAAGCAGCTAATTGAAAAAGAAAGGCGACGATTACAAGTGATTGAACAAGTTTCATACAATAGGTTTTTACGAAAATAAGCAAAGTCTTGCAGAGTCAATTCATTTAAACCGCAACATTCATTAAACCAGAGTCTGGAACAACAATCTAAACACAACTTACTTCTTCTCTAAAATAGTAGTTTCGTCGTAGGTGTCGATTAGCGTTATTTTTTGATTGGTCATACTTGAAATGGTGAATACAAGCGCATCTTGGTCAATGATCATCGTCAATCGATCGTTTTTAATGAAATACTGCATTCCATAGACATCTGTGTAAAAGCCATCGACCTCTTTAACTGTTCCTGTTCCTTCACCATCTTTGTCTTTATTGAATGTAAAGGTGTAAGATTCATCCGAATTAGGTGTGTAGCCCATAAAAACAGTTGCATTCCACTCACCGTCCAACTTACGATTTGTGCGTTGCTCCTTGCTACATGAAGTCAAGATTATTAAAACGATTGAGAAAAAAAGAATACGCATTTTTTAATGGATTAAAATCAAACAAATAGGATAAAAAACAAATTGAGTTGGTTAGATTTGTTCATCAAACAAGTGAAAGATGAAGTCAACAATTCCAGCAAATTTGCAGTTAGAAACTGAACGTTTTCAGTTGCGCCTCATGACTACAAATGACGTGCCGCAATTGGTTCATTACGCTGAAAACGAGCCAGAATTATGGGATTTTGCCTTGGTTCCTAGTGCTGGAAAAGAAAACATGATCCGTTACATTGATGAGGCATTAAGCGGTTTTGAAAAAGGAACAACCTTCCCTTTTGTAGTCATTGATCGTCTTTCAGGGGAAATTGTTGGTTCAACACGTTATTACGACTTACAATTAGCAAATGCTTCTACCCTACTTGGTTATACTTGGTATTCAAAGCACCAGCAAGGAAATGGAATCAATGCACATTGTAAATTTCTGTTATTACAGTACGCTTTTGAAACGTTAAAATTAGAACGAGTAGAATTAAGAGCCGATACACGTAATCACCGTAGCTTGGCTGCAATGCGAAAAATCGGTTGTATTGAAGAAGGAATCTTGCGCAATCACCTACCCATAGTTGATGGTTCTCGCAGAGACAGTATCATCTTTAGCATTTTACTCGAAGAATGGCACCGTTCAGTAAAAAACAACTTGGAAGAACGAATTATGAGTTAGTTTTGAAACTTCTTAAGTTGTAAATGATCTATTTTACAACCTTTGACTAATTCATGCATCAAGAACACAACTACATTGTTTACTTATGAAAAAAATACTACCCATCATCATCTTGTTTTTATGCAATTGTTCATTTGGGCAACAAATTACTTACTCAAAGGTTTATCATGAAGATGATGATATTGAAGTAAAAAGTGTGGCCCCAACAGCAGAAAATGGCGTTTTGTTTATAGGTAACTATTATAATTTAGATGGATTTGCCATTTGTCTAGATTCTTTAGGTGATCAACTATGGACAAAACAATATTCTTTTTTAAATTCAATAGCCTACAATACGCGTTTTAACAGTGTGATAAACACTTCTGACTCCGCTTATTTGATTACTGGAAGTGTTCATAATTATGTGACAGACGAATTCGATGTTTTTTGCATGAAAATCAACTCTTTGGGTGATACACTTTGGACAAAATCTTTTGGTTTTACTATTCCTAATTCTGGAGATTCAAAAGCTGTTATTGAAACAATCGATTCTACTTATGTTATTACCGGAACAATTGGAAATGGAGATGCACTTTTTATTGCTAAACTTAGTAGTACAGGCAATTTAATTTGGTCAACACAATTGGATGAAATTCCGTTATGTTCTATTCGATCAATCAAACAGTCCACAGATAGCAGTTTCTATCTTACTGGATATAGCGGTTCGAATGCATTATTAATAAACATATCGGAAAATGGTCAGTTCAATTGGGCAAAAACTTATGTAGGACAGGATGCAATTGATCTAGAAATCCAATCAGATGGAATTGTAATGCTTATTTCAGATTTATCAACTCAAAAGTTGGGATTAATGAAATGTGATTATTCAGGAACCTTCTTATGGGGGAAGTTGTATAATATGCATTACTATGGTAATGAACCGTATGATAAAGCCAATTTGATGCAACTTTCTGATAACTCATTAATTATTACAACGGGAACTCAATATGATGGTGAATTATTAAAAGTAGATTCAAGTGGAAATCAACTAACTGGCCTTAATTTGAGATTAAATACGCAAGAGGTTGTAGAAATGGAAGATCATGGTTTTCTAATTGCTGGGAATGGCCCACTTTATGGAATAAAATCACTTAATCAAAACAGCCACATTGGTTTGATTAAAATGGATTCTACTCTAAATGGCAATTCAACTTTTTGTGCAGATTTTCAAACCTTCTCATCTGACACTTTATCAATGATTGTTGGGACAAATGTCACCTTTACAACTACTACTGGAATGACTACCCAATTAAACCCATTCTTCGTTTACGAAACTGGATCTTATTCTGATAATGGCTGTGTTGACCAATTTGGAGGAATCAACGAATACAATTCAGCTCAACTGATCGAAGTTTACCCCAATTCATCTTCTGGTATTTTCAACATTGAACAGCTTGTAGAAAATAGTACACTTTCTATTTCAGTTTATGATGCTTTTGGTAAAGAGATACTCAATCAACAACTCACTACTACTTCTTCTATTATTGATTTGTCGGAAAACGCGGCTGGAGTTTATTTCTATCGCGTTGTTGGATCTGATTTAAAATCAGCAACTGGGAAAATGATTGTTTCTAGATGAGTCGTTGCATAGAACTATCATTTCATTGTTGATTCAATAAAACGGCTTATTTTCGCCATTTGATTCTATAAATTTCAGACCATGAACAACAACGATATCATCCGAAGAATCCGTTACACCTTCGAATTCAATGACGCAAAAATGATCGAAATCTTTGGCTCGGCTGGATTGGAAGTAACACGTGCGGATGTGAGTGATTGGTTGAAAAAAGACGATGATCCAGAGCAGAAAAAGTTAAACGACCATAAATTGGCTTATTTTCTGAATGGTTTCATCATTGCAAAACGTGGAAAACAAGAAGGTGCTGCGCCTGTTGCTGAAAAAGACCTCAATAACAATATCATCTTTCGGAAACTCAAAATAGCATTGACATTACAAGACGATGATATTCTAGATATCTTGCAATTGGTCGATTTTCGATTTGGAAAACACGAATTGAGTGCCTTTTTCCGTAAACCCGATCATGATAAATACCGTTTGTGTAAAGATCAGGTATTACGCAATTTCTTGTACGGTATGCAAGAAAAGTATCGCCCGAATGGTGAACGGGATTGATGTTTTGTTCCTGTTTTAACGTATTTCAATAACTAATTCTATTCAAGCAGTTATTAAAATTAACCTTTAAAAAGCCCCATTTACACGACCTAATTATTTAAGGGTGTTTCTACTTTATTTCAACGATCAGGTATTTCTACGCTTGTGTCATTCATTTTGTTGTTATTAGTTTACAGAACCAACACCAGTGGTTACTACTATTCATTGATCAATGCAAAAACACAATTACCGGTGTCAACTATTATTCATTAATTAATAACACACATTATGTCAGATTTTACAACAACGCATTGCGTTGCCCTACAAACCGTGGGCGGAAGTGGAGGTAGTACCTTCAACAGCTTCAAAGAAGATGGAACACTTATCTACAAGATTGAGGCTTGGGCAGATGATAACCGAATGCGCGGCATCAAAATTTATTACTCTGCATCGGACACTGGAACTCTTTTCGGTAAAGAAGGAGGAACAAAATTCTCCTTTACCTTTAATGAAGGTGAATTGATTGCTAAACTTTCTATCTGGAACACCAAATGGAATGACCACACTTATGTTGGAGCATTTAAGTTTACAACTTCTTTAGGGAGAGAATTTTATCCAAAAGAAAAAACATCCTCGCACAAAGAGTACATTTTAAATGTAGGATACGGCGCACTAATTGGGGTGTCTGGAAAAGGTGGTAATGCACTTGACAGTTTAGGTTTTTATTTGATAAAACCTGCCGATTCTCTTAAAATGTCGGATGTTGTCTATGCTACATCAACACTCTCGACTCCTGAAATTATGGATCAAACAAATATCACGTACAATAACAACACGTCACAAGCCCAATCGTATGAATACGATTACAGCTACACCAATTCCCAGAACTATGCTTGGGAAACAACTAGCGGATTTCAAGACACCTATTCGATCTCCATTACAGCAAGTGTTCCCGAATTAGGTCTAGACGAAAGTGCGAGTGCTGAATGGACCTATTCTACAGAAACAACAACGAGTTCTGAATTCACAAGTTCACAAGAGGTAAATGACAGTTATCCTGTAAACGTTGCGCCTTACACTTCCGTAACACTGGAAATGACCAATTATGTGGGTAAATGTAATAGCAGTTATACAGCCTTAGTATCTTTAGTTTTGGAAGGAAGTAGTGAAGTAGAACCATTGAATTTCAACTATCATACAAAAGGGACTTACGCAGGAGCGAACACAACGGATGTTGTTGTCACTGTGACTGAAACGCCTGTAAATTCGGACGGTCTTGTAGTCGGTAAAACCAATACAGAAACGACTGTTGTAGAACAAGCAGAGGTGAATTAATACATAACCTCCTACTAGAAGTTACGCAGAGTACTTTACTTTGCGTAACTTCTTATTTTTGTTCCAATTCTTCAAAAATCGCCAAATCACCTTCTGTCAATCTCAACCCGCGACGGATCATCATTTGATTGGCAGCTTCGATGGCCTTATCCAATTTGTATGGCACCAATTCATCTGATCCACCCCATGAAAAGGAAGGAAGGAATTTAGTTGGAAATCCACCACCATAAATATTACACGAAACACCTACAACTGTTGCAGTATTGAACATGGTATTGATACCACATTTACTATGATCGCCCATGCAAACGCCCATGAATTGCTGATGTGTATTCATTTCTGATTGTGTTTCATACGAATAACTCCGCACGGAACTGTAATTGTTTTTGAGATTGGAGGTATTGGAATCTGCACCAAAATTGCACCACTCACCTACCAATGAATTCCCTAAAAACCCATCGTGACCTTTATTGGAATACGCTTGAAAGATGGAATTGGAAACCTCTCCTCCTACTTTGCAATATGGGCCAATCGTTGTTGCTCCATAGATCTTCGCTCCCATTTTCAATACAGCATGTTCTCCCAATGAAAACGGTCCACGAACCAAAGATCCTTCCATGATTTCAGCTGCCTTGGCAATGTAAATTGGACCAGATGTGGTATTCAACACACTCGCTTCGACTTGTGCGCCCTCTTCTAAAAAGATCAATGAATCATTTCCAATTACTGTATTCGTTTCAGAAAGCGGTTGTGATTCACGACCACCTGTTAGTAGGAAAAAATCGGCAACCAATACTTGATCATTCAACAAATACAAATCCCACCGTTGGTTTAGAACAATGGGTTCTTGTCCTATAAATTGAATGATTTCTGTTGCTTTCCCTGTTCGCGCAATCCACATTTCACCCAACATCAATTGCTGATCTTTTCCTAGATGTACCAATGCTGCAGCAATTTCTTCATTGGGAATAACAGCTGCATTGACTTCGATGAAATCAGGAGCTGTTGTACGAGGAAACTTGGTTGATAAGTAGGCCTCCGTTTGAAAAGAGATAGTCGCTTCTGGAATCCATATTGCCCAACGTTCTGCATTCGTCAAAATCCCTATTCGTAAATCACCCACTGGGCGTGTTAATGTTAAGGGTGCGAAACGCAGATGCAACTTGTTATCGTGTAGAATGATATTCATAGTGTAAAATTAGAAGAAGAATTGAAATTCGTGTTCATGATCATATCGAACTGAGGTTTTAAAGATTTGCTGTCAGTAATTCCATCAATCGATCATTGACAAAATAGTTGTGTTTACCTAACTTGTGTTTCACCAACATACCGCCTGCTGCCATTGCATTCAAATAATTAGCTGCTGTAACACGACTGATTTTCAATTCTTTCATTAAAAACTCAATTTTAGTATACGGTTGTTTGAACAAATGATTCAATAATTCCTGGCTGTAAAACTTATACTGATCACGCAATTCATGCTTTAATTTCATCATGAGTTCTTTCATTGCTAAAATCAACTGAATTGTTTGTCTTGCTGTTTGGTCAACGGCATCAATGATATACAGAATCCATTCTTCCCAATGTTTTTCATCTTCTCGAACACCTTGCAATAAACGGTAGTAATCTGGTTTATGCTGAATGATGTATCGACTCAAATAAAGTATGGGTAAATCCAATAGATCATTGATGACAAGAAATAGGATGTTAATGATTCGACCTGTGCGACCATTTCCATCGTAAAATGGATGAATACTTTCAAATTGAAAATGAATGATTGCCATTTTAACAATCGGGTCTAAATCAGAGAGTTCATTATCATTGATAAATTGCTCCAAATTGCGCATTAAATCGTTGATTACTCTTTGATCCTGCGGCGGTTCATACACCACTTCTCCAGTTGCCTGATTTTTAAGATTCGTACCTGGCAGCTTTCGTAAACCTGCATTGTTTTTCTCCAATACTTCTTGAATTTCAATAATACCGTTTGTGGTAAGCATCTTTTTTGAACTTACAATATCAAAACCACGTTTTAGTGCAGCTATATAATTTTCTACTTCTTTACTTTGTGGAGAACCATATTGAACCACATTGATCGAATTCATATACAATTCATCGTGTGTAGTCACAATATTTTCAACCTCAGAACTATCTTTCGCTTCTTGTAAAGCCAAGGTATTGATCAAGATGTCTTGTCGAGGAATACTATGGGCAATTCCTTTCAACTCCGCAAGTGTTCGATGGGCAATTGTTAGTTTTTTGAGTACCGTTCTTGTTTCAAAATCTACATTAAATGGTAAATATGTGGGTTGCCATTTCATCTGGTTCTTATTGCTCATGTAAAGATTATTGATTTTTCTTTACACGTTATGATCTTCATGTAAAGATAATTGATTTTTCTTTACATGTGCTTTTTTCATGTAAAGATTATTGCTTTTTCTTTACATGTGTCAATCTTCATGTATAGATAATTGATTTTTCTTTACATGAAGAGATTTCATTTCTATACAGATTCCGCTAAACTTGGAGTAACAATTGGTTTTTTGGAGATCAGATACAAACCACTGAAAGTAAGAACTCCATTGAGAATGAGTAATTCAAAACCAAACTGATAGCCACCAAACCACGCTGCAGAATGATCGGCAAGAATATAACACAGCGTTGGTGCTAATAAACATATCACTGGTACCAATACTTCTTTTAACGAACGTTTAGTGAGGATACCGAAGAAGAATAATCCCAACAATGGTCCATAGGTATACGATGCTACTTTTAGAACCAAGCCGATTAAATCTTGACTCGAAATGACATACATGATGAGACTTATGAGTAAAAAGAGCAATGAAAACCCAATGTGAACAAATAGTTTATAGCGGTTTTTCTCTTTTTCTTCTCGACGGTTAAAATTCAGAAAATCAATACAAAAACCTGTCGTTAGGGCCGTCAAAGCACTGTCAGCTGAGGCATAGGAAGAAGCAGTAACTCCTAATAAAAACAGAATACCAGCCCAAGTTCCAAATTCGCCAAAAGCAAGTGTTGGAAAGACATCATCTGTGACAATCATGCCTTTAGCATTCACAGGCAAATCGACTCCTTTTTGTTGTGCATATACATACAATGCACCACCAAGCAAGAGGAAAAGGAAATTCACCATGACCAAAATGGCGGTAAACGAATACATGTTTTTACGTGCATCGCCAATCGATTTACAGGTCAGGTTTTTTTGCATTAAATCCTGATCAAGTCCAGTCATTGCAATGGCAATAAAAATACCTCCAAAGAATTGTTTAGGAAAAAACAAGGCTGAATCTGGATCATGAAAATGGAACATGGTAGTCATCGTTTGACCAGTAGCGGTTCTTGTGTGGGATATTTTATCAAACAACTGCATGAAATTAACATCCAGTGCATTGGCAATTACGATGGTACATAAGATCACTGAACCCACAAGAAATATGGTTTGAAACGCATCTGTATATACAATGGTTTTGATTCCACCTTTAAAGGTGTACACCCAAATCAGCGCAACAGTAGTCAAAGCTGTAACCCAATAAGGAACGCCTAAGCCATCAAACAAGAACAATTGTAAAACCTTGGTTGCCAAAAACAAACGCATGGCCGAACCTAATGTACGCGACAAAATAAAAAATGCCGCCCCTGTTTTATAACTCACAAGTCCAAACCGTTCCAATAGATATTCGTAAATCGAAACGAGGTTCATTCGGTAATAAAGTGGCATCAATACTTGTGCAATGACAATGTAACCAATAATATAGCCCAATACAATTTGAAAGTAAGCCATTCCTTCTACATACACTTTTCCTGGAACAGAAATAAAAGTTACTCCAGAAAGCGATGTTCCGATCATTCCGAAAGCAACCAAGTACCATGGACTTTGACGATTTCCCGTAAAGAACGTTGTTGTATCGGCTTTACGTGAAGTGAAATAAGCCATCACAATCAATGCAACAAAATAGGCAATGAGGATGGTAGCAACGAGAGTTGGAGTCATAGCAACAAATGTACAAAATGATCATTAGGTCGAATTCGATGTAGCTTTACTTTTTTTAACAACTTCGAAAAAAAAATCATTTGGTGAAATGATTGTATCTTTGATCTAAAGCTCTTTTTATTCAGTGTGGATTATAATCCTCCAACATCTAGAAGACATTCATGAAAACACAACACCAACAATGGACACATTATTTCGCACTCATTTGGTTGCTATTTATGAGTTTTTATTGGCTGATTTTATTCGACAATGACCTCACTCGAACAGAAGCACTCAGTTCATTCGGTAGTTCATTTTTGCTATTGATTGGGTATGTCTGGTCTTTTTTCTATCAAAAAAATCGAATTCGACTATGGATGATCGTTGGCTATTTTGCGACAACAATCGTTTTCTCCATCATAGCGTATTTCATTCAACCACCATGTAAATGTTACCAAGTTTCAGTGATCGATTACATTCCCAATTTTATTACGATCGTTGTTTTAACGATTGTGCTACTTTCTGAACGGAAACAGACATCTGCTTAGTTTCCTTTACTGTTGTCTGGTTAATCAGTTGATAGTAAAATAATTGGCTTTCATTCAAACTTTAAAAGTGAACATTAGTTGTAACTTTTCACTACCTACAAAAGTCATACTGGAGAACAATCCAATTTGAATGAAACAGTTTTTACTCATCTCATTTATCTTTTTAGTATCAGGAACTGGTTTCTCCCAAGTTCTAAAAGGTCAAGTAACTGATTACCTTGGGAATCCAATTCCATTTGCACGGGTTCGTATTGTAAACACCAGTTATGGTACGGTTGCCAATGCAATGGGGAATTTTCAACTTGAGGTCAATTACGAACAGTATGAGATTAATTATTCAGCGATGGATTACATTACAAAAAATGATACCATCACCATTCGCGAAGAGATAACGGTTATTACGATTGTTTTAAAAGAGGAAGCGCAAGAATTAGAGGAAACGGTGATCACCGCTGATACGAAAAAAGACCTTGGTAAGGAAATCATGAAACAAGTCATTGACAAACGAAGTTATTTCAGAGATCAACTAGCACAATTTAGCTGCAATACCTATTGTTTTACTTCACTTGAAAAAGAAACAAAAGACAGTCTGAAAATAGATACATTGATTTCCAGAAAAAAAATGAACATCACCGAATGGAATGGAATGTCTTATTACAAATCTGCGAATCGCTATAAAGATGTCATAACGGCTTATGTTGATTTAACAGAACATGCGCAAAATGGGAGTTCCGTGACTTTTGTAGCTGGTGGAATGGATGATGAAATTCTTGAACCAACAACAACTAATCCAAGCAATCCATATTTATTCGTAAACGGCATAAAAGACGCTGATGTAAATGTATTTGATAATTTAATTGAAGCTCCTGGAATCAGTCAACGCCCACTCATTTCACCGATGGCTTACAATGCATTTCTTTATTATAGTTTCCGAGTGGAAAGTTCCTTTTACGAAGACAATCAGAAGATCTATGAAATTCATGTACAACCGCGTTTTCGGGAAGAAGCTTTGTTTGAAGGCTCCTTGTTTATACGCGATACCTCTTGGGAATTAGTTGCTTACGAATTGAGTGTTAATAAAGGTGCTTTGACGTATTTTAAAGAAATGCACTTAGTCTGTGACTATGAAAAAATTGGTTCTCGCATTGTTCCTACACGACGTGAATTTGTTTATTTATTGAAAGAAGGAAAAGAAAAAATTCATGGAAATGTGCGTTTATTGCATTCAGATTATGCGTTTGATTACGATGATTCAGATCGCAAGTTTTGGTTAGAAACACAAGTATATACGCCAGAAGCCTATACACGCGATTCCAGTTATTGGAATTCCATCCGGCCGTTTTATCTAAAACAAGAAGAAATCACGTTTATCCAACAGCAGGATAGTATTACTAAGTATTATGCAAGTGAAGCCTATTTAAAACAGCAAGATAGCACCTACAACACACTCAATATTTGGGATTTTTTATTCAATGGTGTTGGATTCAGAAATACATTTAAAAAACAAGAATTTTATATTGATGGACTCATCAACCAAGTTGTTCCATTTGGTGTTGGTGGTTACCGTCATCGACTCAATGTTTCGTATGATAAAACGTTTAAAAACAACCACGAATTATCGATCAATCCTCAAATTGATTATGGATTTCACAACAAAGACTTAAAAGGTCAAATTGGGGTTGGTTATATGTACAATCCGAGACGCTTTTCAAAATTCTTTGTAGAAGTGGGCGATGTCTATGATTTTATGAATGGTTACCAAAGTATTCAAGGAACATTTGCACCAGCGAACCGGGTTCGCAATCGAAAAATGGAAATTTACCACCGCATGGAATTGGTCAATGGTTTGTATTTTAAAGCAGGGATTTTCTATTCAGATCGCCAATCAATTGACAACATTGAATACCCAAGTTGGGTTGATAATTTTGGTTTTTTCTCCAAACCAGAACCATTCGAAGGCTATAAAATATTCATGACGGATGTAGAATTCTCGTATCATTTCCGCCAGAAATATATGCTAAAAGGCAATCAAAAAATTATCATTGGTTCTCAATGGCCTGTATTAAGTCTTCAATATAAAAAAGGAATTCCGAAATTATTTGGTGGTCAATCCAACTTTGATTTTGTTGAAGTACGGTTAACAGACGAAATCAACTTGAATTCACTTGGTCAATCAGAATTTAAATTGCTTGCTGGATCTTTCTTGCGGAAAGCAGATTTGCGCTTGGTTGAACACAAATACTTTCGTACATCGGATAAATTCTTTTTCTCCAATCCCGTCAATTCCTTGCAATTACTCGATACAGCGTTGAATACCTCTAATAGTTATTTACAATTTACAGCCATTCACCATTTTAACGGCTTTTTCTTGAATAAAGTTTGGTTATTAAATCGTTTAAAATTGGAAGAAACCGTGGGTGGAAGTTTATTGATCATTCCAGATTCTAAGTTCACCCAAGCAGAATTATATGTTGGATTAGAGCGTGTGATCAGAATCAGAAAACAACGATTCAAAATTGGTGTCTACGCAGTTTCAGCAGCATCTACCTTTACGAAAGCTAATGTTCAATTCAAAGTCGGTGTCAATTTCTACGATTCATTTAGAAGAAAGTGGGATTATTAGCCGTATGTTAATTAGGTCCATTGAATCGCCAAGAAGGTGTTGAATTGGCTGTTGTGTTGAATGTTTATTTATCAAGAAAGGAACGTTTTAATGAATAAAAACTAACAATTTTTCGCTTTTTAAAAAAACGGAATGAAAATTGAAAACAGTTGCCAATTTAACTGGAATACTTTCGCTTATGAATTGGAAAAACTACGGAATTCATCTTTTATTTTCACTTTTTTCAGTGATTTCCTATTCACAATCTGTCGCATCATTAAGACAGATGGAAAACGATTTAACGATCAAAAAAGACACCGCTCGTGTTGATTTATTGAATCAACTTAGTTGGGGATATCGCCACATTAACACCAAAAAGGCACTTTATTTTGGAGAACGAGCCACACAAATGAGTCGTGATTTGCGTTATTGGACTGGATTGGCTTTTTCTTATAAAAATCGTGGAACAACTTATTCCATCATCGGAAATAACCAGCAAGCTACTGTCTTTTTAAAGAAGTCCTTGATTCAATTTTCAGAACTCAACAACCGCACCCAAATCGGGAATTTGCAGAACCTATTTGGCTTAATGTACTGGGAAACGGGAAAGTACGATAGCGCTTTGGTTAGTTACGATCTAGCACTGAAAGAATTTAAACGAACAAATGATTGGGAAGGAAAAGCGATTGTATATAGCAACAAAGGAATCATTTATTATGAATTAGGAACTTACGAACGTGCTTTAAAAAATTATGTGCTTGCTTTGGAAATTGGCGAACGGCATGAGGATCTAAAAATTCAAGCATTTGTGCACACCAATATTGGAATTATCTATGCTGCATTAACTAATTATGAGCAAGCTATTTTCCATTACCGTTCCTCTATCCGTTTAGAAGATGAATTAGATAACAATTCGGGTAAGGCTAAATGTTTGACGAATTTGGGTGTATGTTTTTTCAAAATGCAAAACATGGATAGTTCTTTGTTCTATCATCAAAAAGCCCTTGCCATTTATACCATAACAGACGAACGTAAAGGAATTGCGCACTCTTTACTGAATATTGGCAGTATTTATCAAGAACAAAAGAACTACGAAAAAGCCAATGACTATTTTCAAAAAGGACTTACAATAAAACAATCCATTCAAGATGCACTTGGTGAAATCATCGCATTAAACAACTTAGGAAGGTTACGAGTTGTTCAAGGAAAAACAGAAGAAGCAATTACTTATTTAGAACAAGCATACGTTCAATCGGATCAGATTCATTCCTTATATTACAAGGTAGAAACGAGCTTATTATTAGCTCAATTATATGAAGAACGAGGTCAATCCAAAGAAGCGATGTGGTATTATAAACTTCACACTGCAGCCAATGAGCAATTATTCCATGAATTAACGAATCAAAAATTAGCTGGGTTACTCATACAAGTTGCCACAAAGAAACAACTTCAACATATTTCAACACTTGAAAAACAATCTAAACTGAGTAACAAACAACAACTCTTTTTAATTACTGGAATAATTGTTTTACTTGTTTTAGCTACTTGGTTATTCTTTTATCTTCAACGAAAACACCACAAGCGAAATATCATTTTACAGCAAAAAATTGCGCACAATCGCGAAGAGTTGATGAGCTATACACATCATTTAATTGAAAAAAATAGCGTTATTGATGCATTACACATTCAACTACAAGAATCTCAATTAATTAGTAATGATCCATTGGATGATCACATTGAGCAACTAAATAAGTTGTCGTTATCACGCATCATAACCGATGACGATTGGGAAGAATTTAAGCTCCGTTTCGCAGAGGTTTTCCCACAATTTATGACCCGAATGAAAAAGAGTTTCACTGGAATTACAGCTGCAGAATTAAGACTAGCTGCTTTGATTACGTTGCAGTTGAATTCCAAAGAAATAGCATCCATTCTAGGCATCTCATCTGATAGCGTTAAAAAATCACGGCAACGTTTACGCAAAAAAATGGCACTTCAAAGTGAACAGGATTTAAATGTGTTTTTGATCGAATTTGCAAAATGATTCAAGAACGATCAAAATAACAACAGCTTAAACATTTGATAATGAGCTAAATAAACAGTTGTACCCCTTTTTGTACGCCCTCGAAAATTGGAATGTGCACCTACTCAGCATTTACTTTGTTGAAACAATTAAAAATTTCAATCATGAAAAAAATGTTTACATGTGCAGCAGTTACTTTGTTAACTGGAATGTCTTTTGGACAAACGGTAGAAGACGCCAATATCCTTCTTGGCAATTTACCAGATAACTTGTATTGGACAAGTTACAACGATAACACAAAAATAGTGAGTGGATTAAACTTCTCTGTTTTCGCAGAAGGTTCCAATTCTGATTATGTAACTCCTCCCTTTACCATAAAAGTGTATATCTGGGATGGATCAAACCCAACATTTGTACAAACATACAACGATGCTGGAATTTACCATTTTGGAGGTCGTGATTACATCGATCAAAACATTGATTTATCTAGTTTAGGCCTGCCTGCTGGTTCATATAGACTTGGAGTATACGTAGATGCAGATGATGACATTTCAAGCTCTACAGATAATCCAGACGACAATGCATACTTAGCGCAAGGGAACATAGATTATACTCCTGGAGGTTCATCTGCAGGTATAACCGAAAACGAAATGTTGAACACCTTAATGGTTTTTCCAAATCCAGTAAGTGAGAAATTAACCGTTGCTTGGGAAAATGCCAACTCAATTAGTGCTGAGTTAATCGAAATTATGGATCTGAATGGTCGAGTAGTAACAACCATGTCTTTAGAAAGCAATCAGACAGTTGTTAATTTGAATGTAGCAGAATTGTCCTCGGGTGTTTATGTTGTTGCATTGCATTCAGGAAGTAGTAAATCAGTACAAAAATTTATTAAGCAATAAGGTCTTGAATCAAAAAGGAGGTTGACCAGTGATCAACCTCCTTTTTTTGCGCTTGGTACTCTTCTAATACCTCTAAACTAAGTTATCTTATCGTCATAAATATGCGATGTGTGACAAGACTAAATTACTGAATACAAACAATTTATAATTCATTTTAAATTGAATTATTTCAAAAAATAAAAAATTCAGTATTAACCACAGCGGTAAACCGAAAATACTGCGGTAAACCGAAATCAATTTGCGGAAAACTGCAGAAAAATAGACTGGAATGAATCCGATATTACTATTAACGGACTTTACGATCGGGATTTTTACTTAAAAAAGCACTCCATCCGCTTCCTTTTGCTTTATTGTTTTCTCCAATTCCCTTCGAAAAATGGTGACAAACTGCTGCTGCCAAACCATCAGTTGCATCCAAGTATTTGGGCATTTCTTCAAAACGAAGTAGATTTTGCAACATTGCCGCAACTTGTTCTTTGGAAGCATTACCATTTCCTGTGACCGCTTGTTTGATGCGTTTTGGTGTATATTCTTCATACGGAATATTGCGACGCAAAGCAGCAGCAATGGCAACCCCTTGTGCGCGACCTAATTTCAACATTGATTGCACATTTTTACCAAAAAACGGTGCTTCAATTGCCATTTCATCAGGTTGATATTCTTCCATCAACCCATCAATTCGGTCAAAAATGCGCTTTAATTTATCGGGTTGATTTTCCAATTTATTTAATTGAATAATTCCGAAATTGAGCATTTCTATTTTTGTTCCTTTAATATGAATTAAACCATACCCAAGAACCGTTGTTCCGGGGTCAATTCCGAGAATTATTTTATCTTCAACCATTGAAATGCATTCAGCTTCTAAAACTAGGAAAAAAGTGCGAGTGAATGGGATTTGGCTGAAGGTCGTTTTGTTCATTTGTTTACTCGGTTTCATCTTTTGGCAATTATATTCCGAAGATTGGTCGAAGATGCACGCTTTTGACCTCAAATCGCCACTTTATTTGCTCCTCGCATTCGTGTTAATTGGTGCAAATCAAGGATGTGAGTGGTTGAAATGGAAACGCATTGCTCAACACTTACTTTCAGATAAAACCGCCATTCGTTCTGCATTCTTCGCTGGAATTGGCACAGGTTTTCTCACGCCAAATGGTTGGGGGAATTTTTTAGGACGCATGACATACTTCCGAAAACGCGACCGTATGTTTATTGTCTTGTCCACTTTTGTCTCAAATGTGAGTCAAGTTTTACCAACCATTTTTTATGGGGCAATTGCTTGTGCTTTTAGTCACAAATTAAGCTTATCACTTGCGGGATTTGTACTCGCATTGGGATTCATTATTCTGATTGGTTACTTTTTTGGTGAATATTTGATCCCGAAACGTGCAACACGCAATAAAACCATTCGTCATTTTAGAATTCTTCAAGATCGATTAAGTTCATTAAGAATTCCTTTATTTTTCTGGAGCAATGTGCGTTTTTTGGTGTTCTCCCTCCAATATGTGTTGCTCTTTATGGCATTTGGATACACTGATTTTTGGTTTCTCCTCATTCATGTATGGCTGATTTTCTTACTAACTTCTTTCGTGCCATCTTTGTGGTCTGGAAAAATCGTCATTCGAGAAACTGCGGCTATTTTTGTTTTCACCGATTCAATGGTAAGCATTCCAGATGTTGTTTTAGTTAGTTTAATTATATGGTTGTTCAACAATGTATTGCCTGCTCTTGTAAGCAGTTACGTGTGGTTCCCAATTTCAAAAAAGCGTTCGCATGTGGTTGATTAGCGGCTGGTTCATAGCCTATTCATGTTCCATTCTTGGACTTATATTCGGAATTCAGCGTTTGCGTTCAGAGCGAACAGTGAAAAAAGCCATTTCAATTGATCAGATTACTGTTGTGATTCCTTTTCGAAATGAAGCACCGAACCTGGTTCATTTTCTCAATTGTATTCGAAGTCAGAAATACCAACCTGTAAAATGGATTTTCGTGAACGATCATTCAACGGATGATTTTCGAAAAACCTTTGTCGACATGGGGCACTTCCCTATTCGCTTACTGAATTTGCCAGATGAACAAACGGGAAAAAAACATGCTATTCGCTTTGGAATGGATCATGTGACTACCGATTATTGCCTCACGATGGATGCAGACGTACAGTTTGGAAGTGATTATGTAAAACAACTATTAACTGTTCCAGCAGCCGATTTGGTGATTCTACCTGTTGAAATGACAACTAAACGCTGGTGGCATTCCTTTTTTACTTTAGAATACTTGTTCACGACTTTACTCAATCGGGGCATTGCAGGCTGGTCACGTCCTGTGAACGCGAGTGGTGCGAACCTCTTGTTTCGTGTTGATGTTTTTGAATCAGTAGACGATTTTGAAACCCACGAACACATTGCAAGTGGTGACGATATTTACACGTTACGCGCCTTTCGTGATCAAAACAAGACAATTGAAATTATTGAAAACAAAGCACTTTGTGTCTTTACACCAACACCTGATACGATTGGACAAACGATGGATCAACGGGTTCGTTGGCTAAGTAAAACGGGGCATGTTGGCGATACATTGAATAGTTTCCTAGGAATTTGGGCAGTTGTGTTGCATTTATTCTACTTTCTGCTGTTGATTCTCACTTTTTTTGCCCCAGCGATGTGGTTAACAATCTTGATAATTGTGCTCAAAACTGCTTTTGATTTTGCGTTAATTCGAATGATTCGCGAAAAATGGACTATTGAAACGATCAGTGGATTGATCTTGTTTGAATTGTTTTACCCGTTGTATTTATTTGCACTGTTGGGCTCTTCGTTGTTTGCACAACCAGAATGGAAAGGAAGGTAAAAAGGCCGTTCCTTACGAAACGACCTTTAATAATTAAGACAAGCTTACAATTAATTTACTGGCTGATTATAAATAGATTTTCGCTGAAAATCATTGAACCATTCCAATTGTTTTAGGGTTAATAAATTTTTAACCGAACGTTCTCTTTCCTCCATATTGAATTGAATCCCAGCTTCAATCGTCTCAATAGGCATTTGAGTATCCGCTTGCAATGATCTTACTTTTTCAGCACATAATAGATTGATTTTTTCGATCTGTTTTGCCAGTTCAAAATCCAATTTATAGTAATTGACTATTTCTTGTGATTGCAGGACAGCATATTCAGTAGTACCAAGTTTATCTGAATTTTGAGAAAACCCCATGAATGGGAATAATGCTACAACTAAAATGATTAATATGTTTTTCATGATTTTATTTTTGAATGATAATTTTTACAGGACTAAATTGCCCTAGTTCATTTCTAACTTCGATAAAGTATGTTCCATCGCTTAAACCAGTTGTTTCAAAAGGAACGACTGTTTGTCCTTTGATTAAATCAATACCTCTTTCACTAATTAATTTACCTGAAACATCTGTCAAGACAACTGTAGCATCTCCAAGTGATTTAGCACAATTGATCAGTACAGAGAATTCGCTTTCAGCTGGGTTTGGATACGTAACGATATTCCATTCATCAGAGTTGCATGTAACTGAAACTGCATCAAATATTTTAACATCTCCATTCAAATCAATTTGTTTTAATCGGTAATAAGATGTTCCACTAATTCTTTCTGGATCTATTACTTCATAATTAGAAATGACTGTAGAGTTTCCACTGCAATTCACCTCAGCAATGGGTGTCCAATCAGAAGAAACACCACTTCGTTCAACTATATATGTATCACAGAATGATTCAGAAGCTGTACTCCAACTAATTTTTGAAGCATTACCTATTTCACAATTCACATTGAAAGAAATCAATTCTACTGGAAGTGGACTGCCTAACATACTTCCATGTAACCATAATTCTGAAAACCCAGGAATCGAGTGTCTAGTATATCTTCCTGTTGCACTAAAACCAGGTAGAAGGGTGGTGATATTTCCATTGGCAGCTTGATTGTGTAGTGTTGTTCCTCCACTACCACCGGCGCCAACACAATTGTTTGTTACAAACGCATCAACATTCAATGGTCCTGAATACTTACTCAATTTTAAGTCAACAATTCCAGTTAAGTTGTCATACGGACTAATGTTTCCATTTGCAGCTGTTTGCAAAGTCGTATACTCAGATTGATCGAAGTGCAACACTACATCAATTGGAGTTGCAGGTTGAAATTGAGGTGTAATTAGCCAATGTCTCCCTAAAGCTGTTGCCATGTAAGATGAACCAGGAGCATTACATGCGTCCATATTAACCGGTGCACCTGTATATGCTACTGCTGTAACATTCCCTAGATTTTGGCCGAATGAATTAATTGATGCAATTAAACGTCCACTTGAATGGTAGAAATGAACATATCCATTTTGATTAACCACACAAGTAGCAGCATCTGTATTATTGGCAAGAGTTGTACCTGCTGGAGGTAATGTTACTGTTCCACTTGTGCATGCACTTGCAGGACAAGAAGTACCAGCTGAAGCACGCACATAATAAGTTGTTGTAGTTGTAGGAGAAACGGTGATCGAATTTCCTGTTCCTACCAATGTACCGCCACAAGAACCTGTATACCATTGCCATGTTGCTCCAACGGCTAATGAACCACCCACAACCGATAATGTTGCAGAAGTACCTTGACAAATATTACCTACACCACTTATGGAAGTTGGAGGAACTGAATTTGCACTAATAACAAAAGTTGTAGCAGTTCTGCATGTTGGCGAAGCAGAGCAAGCGGAGTAATAAGTATAAGTTCCTGGAGTATTCGTGTTAGCGAGACCAGAACCTACTACCCCAACAGGATTTAATGGGTTATTGCTACTGATAGACGTTCCACCGGTTGGTGCAGTGTACCATTGAATTGTTGAACCTGTACCTGTAGAAATTGTTGCGCCTGGAGGTCCTGTAAATGTCCAAGAATAAGTATCTGTAACAAGTGAACTGAATGAAGTTGAAACAATATAATAAGTTATTCCAGGAGAAAGCGTTGCTGTAAGAAGTGGATCTAATGAACATAAAGCTCCATTTCCGTCATCATCTGAAATAATGTGATCAGTTGGAGTACCACAAGGGGCAGCACCATTAAACGCATTTTGATAAAGTGAACCGTATGAATCAATTACAGGAAAACAACCAGCAAAGGTGTAGCTTCCAGCAGTCGAAACAGTGAACGAGTATACATCATAGTAATAGCTTGTACCAGCAGTAGCACTACAAAATGTACCAGAACTATTTCGGTTCCATGTTGGATCAGCAGCAGTTAAGGATCCAGAATTAAATACTGCACCTTGAGCTGTTGTGATGCCAGCGACACCACAAGAAGAAGTACTAATTGTTCCACTTCCTCCTTGACAAATTACAACACCTGTTGAGGTAGGTAACGTTGGGCTGGTTATTGCTGTTGGACCAGCAGCTGAAGCAGTACAACCAGCTGTTCCAAGTACAAAATTTGCATAATTCCCTGCATTCAAACCACCTAACGTAAATGAACCAGCTGTGACAGTCACAGTAGCACTAGTTGGTGTTCCATTCAAGGTATAGTTAAGCGTATAATTTCCATCTGCAAAACCTGTAGTCGTAAATGCTATGGCTCCATTTGGTGTTGAACAATTGGTGTTCATCGTTGGTGAACCCATTGTTAAAGTAGTATTTAGACTCACAACCGTATTGTAGGTACAAACACTTCCTCCACAATTCCAGACACCTGTATAAGTCGTGGTGGTCGTGGGTGAAACAGTATAATTTGGATTGGTTGTCATGGTCGTGCCAGCTAATTCCCACCGTTGGAAAATACAAGGTACAGGATTAAATAAATAACAATCTTGTTGTCCAGGAGTAATTCCGGGCCAATCCGTTGCATTTCTACCAGGTACTGGGAAAGCAAGAGTTCCATCAATGTTTTCAGCCCCAGAAGTTGCTAATGCACCAGATGTACTTGCATTCCAATTGGCTGACAATTGCGAAACTACTACTTGAAACGATCCACTCTCATTTAAGATAATCTGAAATGAAGCAGTACCTGTACCAGCTGAAGATCCCATGTTGTATGGTACAACATTATTGTAAGACACGACAAACCTTCTATTAGGAGCAATTCCAACAGTCTGATAGGTTATAGTTCCACCGTATCGAATATCAATATCACACATAAACCCTGCGATATAGTTATTCGGCAAACCACCAGCTGGAATAGCAAAAGGTGTATATCCAGTAAAGGTGAATGGACCAAATCCCAATAAACCATTCGATGATATTACAGCAGAACTGTAGATATTACCATAAAAATTGAAATTAAACCCGATTGGAATTTGACCAGTTACACAATCATCACACGTAACAGGAAAAGCATTTGTTCCAGCAATTGCAACAGGAGTACATGCACTTGCTACAACTGAATAACTAACTGCATTTGTAGTAGCAGCTAATGTAGTTGAACTACCACAGTTAATCGAAACATTCGGCGGACCAATAACGGAACATTGACCAAATGAGGTTGAATAATGAATGGCTAGATAGCACAAAATAAGAAGTGAATTGGATAGCTTTTTGAGTCGCGTTCGTTTCATAATGTAGCAGTGTCAATAATAAATCTGCTCGAAGTTAACGCAATAATTAGTTTATCTTAATATCAATTTTTTATTAACTATTTACTAAAATTTAGTAAATCACTTATTTACCATCTATAATTAGAAATACTCGCTGATAAGTCGATAATCTTCGATAACAAGGATTGGATTTTAAATTCAAACAATTTTAATGAATTGTGTTAAAAAAATAAAAGTTATTCACTTGAGAATTATAGATCGCACATAAATGCATGTACGAGATTATTACAATCTTCTTGATGTATTACAGTTAGTAAAGTATTGGGGGTGATTTTGGTGCTAGTGTTTTTTTTGTAGGTAGGTGATTAATGGCTTTTGGGTTCGCTATTAATCGCAGTATTTATTTGCACCGCTGGGCTCTTCGTTGTTTGCACAACCAGAATGGAAAGGAAGGTGACTTTAATTGAAAATGTAAAATTGAAAAGTAGTTTCACTATTCAATTTTACATTTTCAATTTTACATTTTCAATTAGAACGGTAAATCGTCGTCGTCGCTAGCAGCAGTTGAAGCTGGAGAAGCAATTGGATCAAGGTTCATCGCACTTGGACCACCTTGTGGCATTCCACCACCCATTGCAGCACCAACTTTCTCAATTCTCCAAGCATCCAACGTATTGAAATAACGTACTTCACCTTGTGGGCTAGTCCACTCACGTCCACGTAAGTTAAACGATACTTCGATTTGTTCATTGACGTTAAATGCATCAATTAGATTGCATTTATCTTGTGTCAATTGAAACATAATATCTTGTGGATACATGCTTGATGCATCAGTCAAAACGAATTCACGCTTTGAGAATTTCTCTGACACTTGAACAGTATCATTCTTTACTTTTAATGTTCCGGATAATTTAAACATGCTATTGGTTTTATTCTTTTATTAATCATTAAAGGCAAGCAAGGTTAACCAAGCTGCAGTAATATCGTTTTCAGCAATCAGTTGTTTGGCGCGTTCATGCAATGTCGCCTCCAATTTTGCTGGTTCGTCTTCTAAAGTTAGGAAAATTTCACTTAATTCCAATAATTTATACTCGTTCACATCGGTTTCATTTGGCAACTCAGTAACACCAGCCAATTGCGCCAAGTCATTACCATTGAGAAACTTACTCGTTCGTACATCTGCTGGTAATTGATCGAAACCAATTCCAATAGTGGTAATGGGCTTCGTAATTTCAAACATGGATGCTTCATTGGCATGACAGTACCAATTTCCACCCATCCGTGCAACTAAGTTGATTTTTTTCTGATCAATCATGCCATTTTCATCAAGCACATCTTCGCTGATATGAATTTTTGTGACTTCACATATCACCAAGTTTCCAGCACCACCTTGATCGCCTAATTCAATCACCTGATTTACCTTGCATTCAAACTGCACGGGCGATTCTTTCACTCGCATTGGTCGAATGGTTTCTGATGGAATCGGTGTAAATCCGGCTTTCACAAACTCATCTACCTCAGGTGGATAAGGTGAGCTACTCAAACTCATTTGGTGAAGGATGTCGTAATTCACAATATTGATCACCACTTCAGCAACTTGTTTCACATTGTTGTAGGTGTCTTTTGTTGTATTCGTGCGTCCGTTTCGTGCAGGAGAAAAAATCAAAATGGGTGGTGAAGCACTAAACACATTGAAAAAACTGAAAGGCGAAAGATTGTTATTTCCCTCAGCATCAATAGTAGACGCAAACGCAATTGGTCGCGGACCTATAGCACCTAACAAGTATTGGTGCAATTTCGGAATTGGCAATTCTTTTGGATCGTATGTAACCATCACCCACTAATTTTGGGCAAAAGTACGCAAATGAACAGGCGGTTTGGAATGAAGATTTCAGATTTAATTAACAAAATCATTCTACTCTATTAGAAATCTTCAAAGAACAGTGCTGAATTTTCATTGAAAGTTATTAATCACTATTTCCTGAATTTTAGTTGTGTCGATTTTAGTAGTTTTAACCGTTAAAAACAATTACTGAGTTCACCTATGCGCTTTTTACCCCTTATCTTAATTGCTCTTCAATCCTTTCCTTCATTTGCACAAGATTCCATCAATGTACAACCCTATGCTCGATCAACTGAATTTCATGTTGGAATTGAACGACACACACATCTCTCTAGTGTGGCTCATGCAACAGGGTTAACAATTGGTATTATTCAACCTTTAGGAAATCGTTTTTCACTTCGTGCAGATAGTTTTTTAGCACCCATCGTGGAATTAGACCCGAGTAAACAAGAATTAGCTGATTTTGTTGACAACAATAAAACGGTTCGTGTTCCGAGTTGTCTCATTTCTTCCCTGACATGCACATGGTCTCCTATTATTACTCACAAGAATTCTTTTGGGAAAAGAGGATTAAAACAACGCCAAAATTCATGGGGAATTCGAGCAGGTTATTTTTACAATCAACTTACTCTGCCTAGTTGGAGCTTTGGAATAGACTATTATCAGCGAGATACTACAGCAGTTGGAGAACCGGCTTACACTTTCGGTTTTAGATCGCATTCACTTTCAGCTGGATTAGAGCTTGTTTCGATTAAAAAAACTGTAAAAAAAACAATCATTACCCGTTATCATGTCGACTTTTTGCAGAGTGTTTCGTTCCAATATGTTGGTTACACGCATTTAGTTGATGGCACGTACATACCGTATACATCTCCAAAAAATGGTCCAAACTTGCAATTGGCAGGAATGCGCTTAGGTTATGAGTATACGCATTTCAGAAAGGGACATTGGGGCGGGTTTTATTCAATAGAAGTATTTTGGAAACCAATTTATTCGTATCATGCAAATCGAGATTTTGCCTATACTCGTGGCGGGGAAAAGATCTTACCCTTTGCTGTTTCTGCAAGGATTGGAGTAATCTATACAATCTAATTAACAGGATTTTTTTTAATAACTAATAATGCATATCCCGATGCGCCATTTACCTTTTATCATCTTTGCAGTTTTACACGCACCATCGTTCGCTCAAGATACAACCAAAAGTACTCCAATACCCCTTTCTACTGAATTCAATTTGGGAATTGAACACCACACACATATTTACAATAAGTCCCGCGCAACAGGAGTAACACTAGGGATTCTTCAACCAATTGGTAGACGTTTTTCTGTTCATGTACAAACGTTCTTGACACCAATTATCAAATTAGACCCTTGCAAATCACGTCTACTAGATATAATGAATGATGGAACAACTACTGAAACACCTAGTTATTCCATTTCGTCACTTACTGTTGCTTGGTCGCCGTTTAGCACAAGCACCCTTTCTACTGGTAAACATGGAGAAGAACAGCGAAATTGCAGCTTGGAAATCCGAGCAGGTTATTTTTACAATCAACTAACGTATTCAACCTTTTTTATGGGGATTGATTATTATCAAGTTGATACAACTTCCTTGGGCGAACCACGCTATAATTTTGGTTTTCGATCACATGCACTTTCAGTTGGAGTAGCATTTGTGGCAGCAAAAAAGAATTCCAAAAAGACCGTCATTTCGCGTTTTCATGCAGATTTGTTGCAAAACATCTATTTCCAATATACGTCATTTAAACGCCAAATCGATGGAACATACACCACCTATACTTCACCTGAAAATGGCTCCAACATCCAATTGGCAGGAATGCGATTCGGTTATCAGTATTCGCATTTCAGAAAAGGTCATTGGGGTGGGTTTTATTCCTTAGAAGCTTTTTGGAAACCTCGTTTAATACATCGTCCGAAAACAATTTATTATCCACCAAGAGGTAGCGAACGCTTGTACCCTATAGCTGTTTCAGTGAGGGTTGGGGTTGTATATAGGTTGTAAATGTTTCGTATGCGTTTCTTTTTCATCTTACTGTTAGTACTCCTTTCCTTTATTGGGAAAGGTCAACAACTTTCTGAAAAGATGAACAACTCGATTGATTCCATTGACTTATCAAATTGGATGGCGAACATCGCTGATTCAACAAAACTGACTTCATTGTCTCTTCCTGGAACACACAATGCTGGAGCGCGTTTTGAGCAAGTTTCCCATACTGCTAAGTGTCAGGAATTGACCATTGAAGAACAACTAAATGCAGGCATTCGCTTTTTAGACCTTCGTTGCAGACACACCAACAACATGTTTAGTATTTACCATGGAAGTGTGGATCAACAGTTAACTTTTAGCGCAGTTCAAGCAAGCTGTATCGCCTTTTTGATTGCTCACCCAAGTGAAACAATTCTACTTTCGATCAAAGAAGAATACAAAGCCAACAAGAATTCGCAGCTTTTTGAAACGACCTTGAATGAATTTATTTTGGCAAATCCCGATCGATGGTACATAGACGATAGCGTTCCTTCCTTGGGAGAAACGAGGGGAAAATTAGTGTTGTTGCGTCGTTTTTCGGCTACAAATGAACCATTCGGAATAGCGGCAACATACTGGAAAGACAATTCAACATTCGACATTGAATCTCCACAAGTAGTATTGAGCATCCAAGATCAGTACAAAGTGACTAACCATCTTGAAAAATGGAATGCTATTGATTCGATGTTAATCGCGGCAAAACAATCAACTGACAACAGATTGTACATCAATTATACAAGTGGTTACGAACCAAAATTGTTTGGAATTCCGAATATTGCTTCGGTGGTGAATTTTATTCATCCGCGATTGATTGGGTGTCTGAATCAATCGAGTGGTAAGTTAGGGATTATCGTGCTAGATTTTGCTACAGAAGAATTGAGTCGATTGATTATTGCTTCGAATTGGGATCTGTCTCCCTCGTTGTTGAGAGATTGAATGAGCTGAGATTCCTCACATTATAATTTTCGTTGTCATCCCCCTCAATCCCCCTTCAAAGGGGGAAACAATCCTACTAGCTTTTAAGATTCGTCATTAAGATCCTTATTGAAGTGATAATAAGAGTACATGTTATAGAAAGTCCACTATTTGTTTTAATGAGTAAGATCTAACTTCCCCCTTTGAAGGGGGATTGAGGGGGATGACAACAAATATTAGACTTTTTTTAAATTTTAAGAGACTCGACTTTCAATCACCTCATCATTGTCTTCGAATAGAGAACAACCCTATTATTATTTCAACAATTAGTGGTTACTTCTTCCGTTAGTGTAACATCCAAAGAAAACAAATCGCATAAAATGATCTGCTGCCGAAACATACTTACTGCCTTTTTATTATTCCAATTGACTTGGAGCTTTTCTCAGGAACAATTTGATCCAAGTAAACTAACTGACGCAAAAAAATATGGGCGCGAAATAGCCAATTTGCTCCACACGATTGAAATCGATGAATTTCGCGATACCAATGCACAAACGCTTTTCCTGAAAAATGGTTTTCGGTCATCCGAATTCGTAAATAGCGAGGAATGGCTCCAACTAAAAGACAGCGTGGAAGTGTATCGAATTGATGTGGTTTATTCAAAATATCCGTTGAAAAAAGGAGTTTACACTGAGATTTTTCCCTTGCTCTTCAATCGATTGAACCACTTATTTGAATTGGACAGCGATCTGAATGATCCTTCACTTGAATGGAATAAAGTACTTCAAACCCATTGTATTGATGACAATCAAGTTGATCAATTATTGCACGGTGTATTGATTTGGTATCGTCCCTATTCGGAAGAAACTGAATTGGAACCCCAAATTGCTCATCAGGTAGTTGATCCCTCGAAAACAGCTGGTTCAGCACAAACCTCCTATGAAGAATTGAAAACCAGTATTTCGTATGTACAACAATCCACTTTTTTCAGTGATTCCTTGAAAGAATTGCTAATTGGCAAAACAATGGATGAGCAGCGTGCCATTATTCGAACTGTTTTGGAAGCTGAACAAAAAAATAAACCGGATCAAGATTTAACCAAAATTGAGAAAATTGAACGCGATCGTTATTTAACAGAACTCAATAGTGTTGTCAACCTTTATCGAAGTGATTCTATTGTATTCAAGGTGCTTTCTCGTCACCCGGAATGGCAAGAAGTAGCCGTTGTAAATGACTGGACAGGTAGTATGTATGGTTATGGGTCGCAAGTGGTAGAATGGCATATACGAAACAGCGAAATTTCTGGAATCGAACAAATCACCTTGTTTAATGACGGCGATGCGAAATCAACATTTGATAAAAAAATAGGCGAAACGGGAGGAATCTATATCCAAAAAGCAGATAATGTAGAGAAATTGATTGGTCTTTTTCAATTGGTAATGATGAACGGTGGTGGTGGTGACGGCCCTGAAAACGACATTGAAGCCATTCTAGCAGCAATTGCAGAACGAGACGATTTAAAAGAAGTGGTTTTAATAGCAGATAATTATCCGTGTATTCGCGATATTTCATTGGCCAAACTAATTGATGTTCCTGTTCGCATAATTGTATGCGGTTATCGAGAAGAATATGGAATCAATCCAGATTTAGTCTATCTTGCTAGAGTCACCAATGGTGGATTGTATACAATTGAAGACGATTTAGAAAACCTACAAATCAATTATTCGGAAACTGGAGAAGTAGCAGATTCAAAAGAAAGTCGCTTTAAAATTGCCAAAAAAGGATGCGAATCAGATAAATTGAAGGTTAAAATTCAGCCTATACAGTCGATGAAGGATATTCGCTTTAAACGCAAAAAGAACATTACTCAATTGGATTTAAGCGAAAGTACATTACAAGAACTTCCAAAACGTGTTTACAAACTTACTGCTTTGCAATACCTTGATTTGAGTAAAAATCAACTTCCTTCACTCGAAGGTGGAATTGGAAATCTAAAACGGTTGGATTACTTGAATTGTTCGGATAACCTCATCGTTGAATTACCCATTTCGATCATCGATTTGAATTACTTAAAAGAAGTACATCTATCGAACAATAAGCTAACTAAATTGCCTAAAAAATTCTTCGATTTGCCCTTTTTAGTGAAACTAGATCTTTCTGGAAATCAATTGTCAATGCTTGAAAAAGTGATTAATTTACGAAGACTGACAACGTGTAATCTTTCTAACAATCAACTTTCGATCTTGCCCCGTTCGTTTCAATCACTCAAAAACTTGCAATTCCTGGATCTTTCAAATAATCAATTCACCGAATTTCCTATTGCTTTGAACAATCTCCGTAAATTGGAAGAACTTCACCTCACGAATAATCAATTAACGGCTCTTCCCATAGAGTCCGTGGGCATGAAAGGATTAAAAATCTTGCACCTGGAAGGGAATCATTTTGCAATTGAAGAGCAAGAACGCATCCGAAAAGCATTCACAGGAGCGATGGTGTATTTTTGATGAATGTTGACAATGCCTGTTAAAAGTTCTTATGGAAAATGTACGCTACCTTCCTCCACTATAATTGCGTTGAAGCTAAAGCATAGGCGCTGGGAGGTGAACCCTACTCTACCCTCAAACCATTCGATTTAGGAGCAGCGCGTTTCAAACGAACGTACAGATTGGCATTTACAACTGGAACACCAAATCCAGTATAGGCGAGTTTTTTCCACTTTGAAGTAGCAGTAAACTTTCCATACTGATCAAAATAAATGGGCATATCAAACCCTTTTACGCAATCAACCCATCGGTATTTGATGTGATTTCGATAGTACTTTACTTCTAAAGTTGGTGGATTTTTGGTGCGTAAATACTGATCAAACACCAAGGATAAGTCCATTTTCAAATAATCACTCATGAAATGCTCAATTTCATCAGTTGTAACCGTTTGGTGATAGAATTTCGTGTTCATTTCGCGCAACATCAAACGAAAAACAGAATCATTCGAAACTAACTGACGAATCGTGTGCAACATATTTGCTCCTTTGTAATACATGTCACCACTTCCTTCTTTGTTGACTCCGTAAGGACCAATAATCGGAATGTCATTGACAATTTTCTTACGCAATCCTTTGCAATAAGTGTTCGCAGCTTCTGTTCCAAACCAATAATCCATAAACAGTGTTTCGGAATAGTTGGTAAATGATTCATGAATCCACATATCAGCGATGTCCTCCGAAGTGATGTTGTTTCCATACCATTCATGACCGCTTTCATGCACTATGATAAAATCCCATTTTAATCCTTCACCAGTTCCACTTAAATCCTTACCGAAATAACCGTTTTGAAAATTATTCCCATAAGCAATCGCACTTTGGTGTTCCATTCCCAAATGTGGCGCTTCGACTAATTTATAGCCATCTTCATAAAACGGATAAGGTCCAAACCAATATTCCAATGCTTCCAACATGCGTGGTACTTCTTTAAAATGCACTTCAGCTTTTTCTTCGTTACCGCGCAGCACCCAATAATCAAGTTCTAAGATTCCTTTTTCTCCAGCGTAATGTTCGTGCAAATTGACGTAATCACCGATGTAGGGAACCATGTTGTAATTATTGATCGGATTCAACACTTCCCACGAATAGGTCGATGTACCATTTTTATGCTCTTTGCGATCCACAAATCGTCCGTTGCTCACACACATTAGCTTTGAATCACAGGTATAGTGCATATTCACACTTTTCGGTTCGTCGTATTGAGAATCTTTACATGGAAACCAAACACTCGCACCCAATCCTTGGCATGCAACTGTTACCCATGGTTTTCCATTGGCATCTTTTTCCCAAACTAACCCACCATCCCAAGGCGGATTGACAGCTTCACGCGGTTTTCCGTGATAAAAAACAGTTAAAGAATAGGTTCCGCTAGTGGAAATCCAATCGGATGGCACATTCAATAAATAAGCATTCCCAATCCGATTAATTGAGCTACCAATGATGAATGCATTCGATGATGCACAACCAAGAAGTCGAATACTATCTAGAACTAAGGGTTGTTGCAGATCAATTTGAAAAATTTCAGCTTCTACTTGATGACGTGGAGTACCAGCTTCATATTCAAACGTAATGGTATTAAATCCCTGAATTTCTTTCTTATCGATATCAAATGTTACGTTCAAGTCATAATGGATCAAATCCCACCAATAACGACCTTCGCCAATTCCACCTCGCAATGAATCAGCTTGGGAAAATTGTGCAGAAACAACCCCCACAAAAACGAATTGAAGTAACAGAATAACTATCGATTTCATAACTCAAATGATAAAGTACGAAAATAGTGCTTTTGGAAGTTCAACAATCGAAAAACAGGTGGTACTGCTGTAAAATTGTTGTTGGTTGTTTTTCCGAATCCATTATTCAACGTTCATTCTATGTTTGTGAAGGAATAAACCAACTTAATCGAGATTTCTTTTTATCTTTTGACTCAAATAAAACGGTTAATACGTTAAACTTCATCAAATACAACAGCCTATGAATGTCCAAACACTCTCACCTTTCCTCGATTCATTGGAAACAAAAGGAATTTTGAATGCCGACGCGAATAAGAAAATACAATCGTTTTTAAGCAAAAAAGACAAATCTGTTGGTAAACTATTCTTAACGCTTGCAGGTACAATTGGGGCTTTGTTTGCTTCGGCTGGTGTGTTTGCCATTATTTCTCATAATTGGGATGATTTCCCCAAACATGTGCGAGGTGCATTAAGTTTCGTGCCCACTTTTGTTGCACTTTATGTGTATTATATTGCGCTATTCAAACACAAAGAATCTACTTCTTGGATTGAAGCTTCTTCCTTGTTTTTAATGCTCATGATTGGCGCTTCCATTGCTTTGGTGAGTCAGACCTACCAAATGGATGGCGATTTTGATAAGTTTGTGATTGTTTGGTTATGCTGTTCCATTCCGCTCTTTTTCATTGCTAGAGCTTCTGGAATTGCCTTCTTTTATCTCTTATTGTCGTTTAAATTTTTGACACCAAACTTTATTCCAGGTTTTATTGTGCCTTCAGGTTATAATTTAAGTGAAAAATATTATTTGTTTTGGGTATTTCTTGTCCCACTTCTCCTACATTTCTACCTTAACTTAAACCGAAAATCAACGATCCAAGGATTTAGATCCATTTATTTGGGTTGGATCATAGCAATTGCGCTTGTCCTTGCTTTGCCGTTAGCTGTTAAAGCTGGCTATATCTGGTGGGGGCTTTCCATATTATTGGCGTATTATCTTGTCGGAAAAAAATACTTCAGACACAACCTTTCAGCCCTAGCTAGGCCTTTTCAAACCGTGGCTTTCTTTCATTTATTCTTTAACTTACTTTTCTTCTCAAATGACACCATTTTCCAAGAAGGTTTCAGAATAGATAATCTTGATTTGATGTCGACTTGGACAGCTGAGCAAATCTTCTTTTTCTATACTGGCTTTGTTCTATTAGCTGGACTGACTATAATCGCTATTATCAGTAGAAAAAGAGGCATGCCACTCAATCGTTACGTGATTTTTGTTCCCTTTTTGTTTGTGTTGATGTACCTCGTCCATTTTTTAAAAAACTACGACGATTTTGATCTAACTTGGTTGAGTTCCCTTCTACTCAATTTTTATGTCATAGGATTTGGCATCAATGCAATGATTCAAGGAAGTAAATCTGGAAGCATTTTATACATGATTTACGGGCTAATTGTGATTTGCTTCTTATTGTGGATGCGTTATTTCGATATGGATATTTCATTCTGGCTCAAAGGAATTCTTTTTATCGGTGTGGGTTTCATGTTCTTTTTGATCCACTATTTATCCAAAGACCCATTAGAAGAGTAAGTTATGAAATCAAAAAAAATCATTTTTGCTGTATTTGCTGTTCTTGTTATTCTGGTTCCGCTTTACATTATTATGAATTCAGAAGATGTACTTGAAAACGGTCATCGGCATAAAATCAGGCTTCAGGGCTATGATCCATTTGATCCATTTCGCGGAAAATACCTGCGCTTGAGGTTTGAAGATCGTATACCATTTACAGATGATTTAAAGCAAGGTGACCCCGTTTATGTGTTATTAGAAAAAGACAGTCTTGGATTTTCGTACTTCTCAACCGCTGTAAAAGAACGTCCAAAACAGAGTGATTACATTGAAGCTCAACTACTATTCATTTATGAATCCAACGTTCAAGTGAAAATAGATAACTTGAATAAGTACTTTATCAATGAAGACAAAGCTAAAAAAGCGGAGGAAGTGATGGCGGAATATACCCGTAATCGCCCAGATGAACTTTATTTAGCTATTCGCGTATTGAATGGCGAAACGAGAATTGAAGATATAGTTGTCCGCGAAAAACCATTATTGGAGTACCTCGAATGTTGCTACAAAGATCTTATCAAAGAAGATCTGGAATCGGTTGAACGAAACATCAATGAAATTATTGATGAACGATAATTGATAGAAAAGCTCTTAAAAATCATTACATTAAAAAATCCCTGGCAATAACTGTCAGGGATTTTTTGTAACGACTTAATTGTATGTCAATTGTTTATCAAACTACCGTTGGTGGTGTGATTGGTGTTCGGGATGATGTGAACAAGAATGATGACATTGATGTTGCATTTCAGTTCCACACATCCCATGTTGCTGGCGACAATGGCGTGGTGCAAATGCCCACAAACTTCCAAGTGTTGCTGCTGCCGTAATGGCCACGATTATAACTTTAGCTCCTTTTTTCATGATTGAATTTTTAATTATTTCTACTCGTTTGTAATTCTTGAATTAGCAATGACAGTGTTTTTGTGTCTTGAATTGTTCATATTCTTCGTCAGACATTTGGCGGATGCGGTCCATAAAATCAAATCGTGATCGACCATTATGACATCCACCTCTTCGTTTGCCCATAAACAAACGCATGATTCCAAATACGATTAAAAAACCGAGGATGAAATGTGGGATGAAAAATAAGGCTGCTCCAAGCAGGATTCCTTTTGCTATTGCTTTTAAAACTGATGTTGTCATTTTTTCTAAGTTTAATTTGTTTGCTTTTAAAGGAAGACGGAGAGTGGGAAGAATTACTTTAAATTGGATGAAATAAATTTCGGGAATGCTTTTTGGCTGATGAATACTGGGAATGATTTGCGTGGACAATTATCGAATCATCCGAGTATTTAGTTGAGTTTTTTTTTGAGTTTTATACTTGAAATTAATACATAAACAACTGTTAAATAGTATTATAAATTCAGTAATCCCGCATTCCGATAACTATCGGAATACTGAATGGGATAACGCAATTACGTAACAAATCATTAGTGCATTTGCAAACAACCAGTCTTTATAACCGTTTATCTTTGATTTTTCTATAAAAACACGATAGAAATTCATGATCAATTTTAACCAACCACCTAGGCGTTCACCGCATAAGGGCACATAGAAAACATAGTGCATTCTATGTGCCCTTATGTGGTTAATTTCAAGTAAATTCAAAGCTTAAATGGTATTACAAATTATTTCCAACAAAAAAGTCTCCCACAAATTGTAGAAGACTCCCCTATTTCATTTTTCTATTTCAATTCCTCCATTACTTTCCACAGCGCTGTTTCCATTGTTCTTTAAATGCTTGTTTTTCTTCATCGGTCATGCCCATGAATTTTTCGCGCATTGCTTTTCGTTCTGCAAATTTGGGTTTGCCTCCAAAATGAAAACCTCCAACTAAAATGCGTGACAGAAGCAACAATCCCATTGCTTGCCAATAATTAATGTGTTTTAGTCCGAATAATTCTGGCATCAACCAATTCCACAAAAACAGGACAACTGCACTGATTGCGGCGAAGAAAATGGGGATAAAAATAAATTTTCCTCCCTTCTTATAGTTATGTTCGTTCATCTCTTTTCTTATTGATTCAATTCTTGATACAAATAACGTAATCTATTTCTCAAATGTTTTACAGCATAACCTTTTCTACTGATAATTGTTTTGAGGTTTTCTCCTGTTTGATCCGCAATTTCTTGCATTGTCAAGTCCTCAATTTCATTCAGTACAAACACTTCCCTTTGATTGGCTGGAAGTTCATCTAGGGCGACCATTAATTCTTGCCAAAACAATTCTTTGAAAACTCCTAGTTCTGGGTTATTTCGATCGTCTAAGAGTAAAATATCTTTGAACGAAAAATCACCATTATCGTTTTCATAGACAAAATCTTCTAACGAATCGGTTGTTTTTTTGCGGTAACGATCAGTGACTTTATTTCGCGCAACTTGAAACAACCAAGCTCCTGTATTTTCCAATTCATCGATGTCTGTCAATTTACTGAATTGATACCACACATCTTGCAGAATATCTTCCGCATCTTCTTTCGTTTTTACTTTACCACGAACAAAGCCAAACAATTTTGTCCCAAATTGCTGAACCATTTTACCAAATGAATTCGTTTGTTGTTCGCTCATCGCATAATTTATTGCCAACTCCATGTGAAGGAAGACGACTGTGATTTACTTTTACTTTAAATGATTTAAAAAAAACACGAATCGAAAGTACACTTTTCTGGCAGATCACGGATTACAAGTTTATAACCATTTGATTTACAGATGTATTTCAGTTTAAAAAACACCACTTTACACTAAATCATTGTTCATGTTGGTGTTTTTTCAGATTTAATCGTTGTTTTACTTGCAACAAATAAAATAATCACTACTTTTGTCCACCATTTTAACGAATGGGTTTTTGAAATAACCTCAATTAAAGATCGATTGGATCAACTTTTCAGAGGTACTGCGGGTGTGGTGAAATTGGTAGACACGCCAGACTTAGGATCTGGTTCCGAGAGGTGTGCGGGTTCGAGTCCCTCCATCCGCACTTAAAAATTAGAAGAAAAGTCTCGTATCGTCATTGAAGCGAGACTTTTTTATTTGTACTAACTTATCAAAAGAAGAACGGAATGAACGTAATTCGTGAAGAAGTGAATGCGCAAACTGCCCTATTGACTGTGCAAGTTTCGCCAGCTGATTACCAAGGAAAAGTAAATACTTCTCTTGAAAAATACCGTAAACAAGCAAAAATTCCAGGATTTCGTCCAGGAAAAGTACCAATGGGATTGATTCAAAAACAATACGGAAGACCTGTATTGGCTGAAGAAATGAATAAATTGGTTTCTCAAGCATTGCAAAATTACGTGCTTGAAAATAAATTAGAGATTCTAGGTAGTCCAATTCCAAAAGAAGATGCAGAAGTAAAAGGTGATTTCGAACAACCTGGTGATTTTGAATTTATCTATGAAATTGGCTATTCTCCAACAATTAACTTGGAATTAGGTGCTAAATCGAAGTTTGATTACGTAAAAGTAAAAATCGATGACACCTTATTGGACAAACAAATCGATGATTTACGTCGCCGTTATGGAAAATTGATTTCTGTAGACAAAGTAGGTGAAACGGATATGATTTTGGGTCAATTTGTTGAATTGAACGAAGACGGAACAATCAAAGAAGGTGGAATTATGCATTCTTCTACTACTTCCCTTGAATTTGTTGAAGATAAAGCAGTAAAAGCGACGTTGGTTGGAAAAGCAATTGGCGATAAATTATCCATTTCAGCAACTGCAATTACACGTGGAGATCGCGATAAAGCAGCGTTATTAGGAATCACTGAAGAAGAATTGGTCAATCATTCTGATAACTACCAATTGACAATCAATGACATCAAACAAATGGAATTGGCTGAATTGAACCAAGAATTGTTTGATAAATTGTTTGGTCCAGGGACAATTGATTCTGAAAAAGCATTGCGTGAACGAATCGCACTTGATTTAGATCAAATGTTCGCAAACGATTCTGACCGTTTATTGACACGTGCTGTTTACCGCGAATTATTGGACAAAACGGCTGTTTCTTTACCAGATGATTTCTTGAAACGTTGGATTCGTATGTCAAACGACAAACCTATTTCTCCTGAACAAGTAGAAGAAGAGTACGACAACTACGCGAAAGATTTAAAATGGCAATTGATTCAAGGGCATATTTTCAAATCCAATGACATTAAATTGGATCAACACGAAGCCATTGAGTTTACAAAAGGATTGTTAGTGAACCAATACGCTCAATATGGTTTACCAGCTCCAGAAGACAACGAATTGACTACACAAGCTGCGAAAGCATTGGCAAATCGCGATGAAGCAAACAAAATCTACGATATGTTAGCTGAAGCAAAATTGACCAACTATTTCAAAACTACAGTGAAATTGACCAACAAAGAAGTAGCTTACGATGATTTCGTAGCAATGGCTTCTAATTAAAATAGTATTTGCTAAAATGAAAGGGTTCGCTTCGGTGAGGCCTTTTGTTTTTAGGAGAAATGTGATTTTAATGATTTAAGATGAAAATTAGAAATTAGGAAAAGAAAAGTGATCACTTTTGAAGACTAAGGTTGGTTTTAGTTCTTAAATTATAATTGATTTTAGTTAAACTGGAATCCCGCCAGTAATCCCGCAATATTACGGAACATATAACATTGATTTTCAATATCATATCTAGTTAAATCTTAAAATGACAATCAAGAATTCTATACTGTCTCATTATTAGAACAAGGACTATTTAGAATGAGAAATTTATTCCAAGAAGAGGGTTGAAAAAACTATAAAACTGAGTTAGATTACCTCAAAAACTATTGCTATTTCTTTCCTATCTTTAGCGCAAAAAAGTAGCACATGCAAGAAAGCGCAACCAAGATCACAGCTCATTTAGTGAATCAAAAAATAGCTGGAATTCAATTCTTTAACTTGAACGATTCGTACTTTATTTTTGATCCAAACTCCATTTGGGTATTTGATACAGGCGTTCAACTGACATTAGAATCTGGAATCTTTAGTTTTGGTTGGAACAGCGAATTTGACGGGTTCGATTATTCGACTGAAAAAACCATGGACCAATTGCAAACGGATGAAACGGTTTACACCATCGATCCAGAAGAAACGAGAGCCTTGGAACAGTTGATTGGAGCTACAATTACGGATGTAAGTTATGAATGGGATTATTACCAAGATTACGATGAATTTGCGCAATTGAAGGAAGAAAAAATTTACGTTCCTGTTCAAATCAAATTGCAATTGGATAATGATCACACCTTGCAATTGGCAGCATTGCGTTACGGCATTCACCCTGAAACAAAACAAATAGCAAAAGCGAATTTTGACTTGCAAGGACAGTTGTTTGTTTCCTTGAATAATGTGTTGGAAGTTGAACAAGGATAATCTACCTCTTGCGCTCTCATTGATTGATCAATAAATACATTTACACCATCGTTTTATGACAAAAGACACCATTATTCGACACGAAAATGCGCTTCTCAATGCCATGCAAACGACCAATCTTGCGTTGTTAGACGATTTGTTACACGAACGTTTGTTGTTTTCCATTCCAAACGGAGATGTCATCACTAAGGAAATGGATTTGGAGAGTTACCGCACGAAAAAAATGGTGCTCAATGCCTTTACAATTCACAACCAAGAAATTGAATTATTTGACGAAACAGCTGTTGTTACTAGTGTGATTCAACTCGACGGTGTTTTTTTTGATCAACCATTCAACGCGCACTTTCGCACCATTCGGGTTTGGAAATCATTTGAACATCATTGGAAAGTAATTGGCGGGAGCACGATTCTAGTTTGAAAAAGACTAACAAAAATGAAATTATATTCATGAATAAAAAAGATCAATTATTACTTGAAGCGATTACACTCTTTGATCAAAAAGCGAAAGAACTTATTCAAGTTTTAGCGAAAGAAAACAACCTAGATCTTACAAAAAAAGATCCATTTAGTGAATTGATTAGTAGAAAAAACAATCGTTGGAAAGGTGAGTTATCAAATAACTGGATCTATCAATTTCACGGTGATGCATGCAAATTTGAGAATCGAATATCCAAACAATTAGTAGATGTTAAAATCAACCTTTCAGGTAATTATGGGGCTATCTCAGATTTTTATCTATTTCAATTTATCCAAACAACCGATTCCTTAACATACCTTAAAAAGACATTTCAATCAATTCAAGAAATATCAACAATACTAATTCAATTGTATGAAAATGATTTGCTTATTAATGTCGGTTTTATTGAATTTCAACGATTTGCTCTTAAATTTCAAGGTTAGAAAAATAGGTTAGATGAGAATTGACCAAATTTTGTGCGCTGTTCAATTACATTCTTACTTTATTTGAATTTTAATTGAAAACATAATACACGTAATATTGAATAGATTTAACCTATTAGAAAGCGCAAACTAACCAGGATTCCGACCCAAATTCGTTACTTTTGGTTCCTCATGATTCAACAAAATATCCTTCGGCTTCAATTGTTCATTGATTTACCATGAAATCGCTGATCCTACTCCTCTTCGCATTTACGCTGTTGAACAGTGGTGCTTTTGCTCAAAATACTGTTGAAAGTGGCGCAAAAAAAGCTTCCTTAGATCTAAGACAACGGCTGTTGGAAATCATTCAACCATACAATGCTACAGTAGGGATTTCAGTTGTGAATTTGGACAATCACGATACATTGACCATCAACAATTCCCATCATTTCCCCATGTTGAGTGTCTATAAATTTCCTTTAGCGGTTGCCGTTTTGCATCAAGTGGATTTAGGGAAACTAAAACTGGATCAATCTATTCACATTTCAGAAGATGATTTAAAGCCCGATACCTGGAGTCCAATTCTAGATGCATTTCCAAAAGGGGACATTGATCTCTCGATCTCAGAATTACTTTATTATTCCGTTTCGGGAAGTGACAACAATGCGTGCGATATTCTATTCAACTTATTGAAAGGAACAAAAAAAGTAAACAACTACATTCATAAAACAGGTGTAAAAGCCATTCAAATTAGTGCTACTGAATTGGAAATGAGCAAGGATTGGGATGTTCAATTCACAAATTGGTGTACACCAAGTGCTATGACCCAATTACTGAAAAATCTAGTTACTAAAAAAGACTTATCAGAAACAAGTTCCACTTTTCTAATGCAGCTGATGCAAGAAACATCAACTGGTCCAAACAGAATGAAAGGCATGTTGCCCGCTGAAACCATGGTTGCTCACAAAACAGGAACTTCAGGTACCAATGAACAAGGAATCATTGCTGCTGTTAACGATGTAGGAATTGTTGCTTTACCGAATGGACAACATTTGGCTATTGCTGTATTCGTCTCGAATAGTAAGGAAAGCTATGAAACAAACGAATACATTATTGCAAAAGTTACGCGGGCAATTGTCGATTATTACAGTGAAACCATCACTCCTTCCCAGTATAATCTGGAATTAACAGATACGACTCGCACTAGAATCATCCCGATTGAAGTGTATGAAAATGCCTCGAATGATAACCACCGCGTGGTGATTCTAGGTGGTGGTTACGGTTCTAAAAACACCGATTACAGTTACATTGCGAACCAACTTGCCAACGAAGGTTTTCTTGTTTTGAGCATCCAATTTGTTTTACCAGAAGATGAACCCATTGCAACAACAGGAAACATCTATGAATTACGGAAACCTGTTTGGGATAGAGGTGTCGCAAGCATTGAGTTTACAATTGCTGAGTTAACAGCTCAGTTTCCTACCAGAAAGTTCAACGAATTGATCTTGATTGGACATTCCAATGGTGGTGATATTTCTATGTTGTTTGATAATGAGCATCCAGACCTTGTATCGACCGTTATTTCCTTAGATCATCGCCGAATGCCCATTCCTAGAATAAGTAAACCAAAAATCCTTTCCATTCGAGCAGGTGATTATGAAGCCGACCCAAGTGTGTTACCTACGCTAGAAGAACAACAAAAAACGGGCATTCAAATTCTTGAATTGGGTGAGTTTGCCAAGCACAATGATATGGATGATACGGGAAGTCAGGAACTAAAAACACTGATTTTAGAGGCGATCAAAACGGTTTTGTAGGTTGATTATACGAATGAAATTTATCTATTTATTCAAAATATTAAAATTTAATTATTTTAAAACCAATAATATAACTTTAATTAATTGATTCAAAGCTAATTAAATGAAGTGATTTTTTTTATTGAAAGATGAACTTTCAAATTAGATCTATTAAACCAAAAACATCCATTTTCCGTACCCAAAGAAAGATATATTATAATCGGATTAAGGTTTAGAACCTGATCTCCAATTATAATACATCTTTTTAAAAAGCGTAGTCTCCCTAATAAGACTGAAATTGATCTATAACAAGGTCAATTTACCACATACTTCACCAAGAAAATTACATCTTTATAACCCTTTTTACCAACTCCATTCGGGATCTTTATCTTCATTTTATTGTCCTTCGTAATCCCTTCATTATCCGGCATGAATTCAAGTTTATTCGAAGAATCAATTGTGAAGCAATTCGGTTCTATACTTACGATGTCATCCGCATTCGAAAAATAAGGGAAATGCTCTGCTTTCAATTCTAAAATGCTATCGATATTGTTAGCAGGTAATCTCAGCAGATTCCATTCATTTGGAAAATCATGACGAAGACTAAATACCCGAATTAGACCCTTTCCGTTAATCACATTTAATGCAGCAATCAATTTTGTTTCTACATACTCTTTAAACACAACGTCATAATCTGCCGTATAACTGATATGCATTACGACATCAGCTATTGTTGTGTAATCAAATGCCTGTTTCGCTTTTGGTAATGATAACGTCCAACTACTAACAGCACCAGCTCCTTCAAAAGGTAGATAGCGTTCATCTCTGAAATTGAGTTCAAATTGACCGCCATCGTTCTGTGCATTACTCGTAGCGATCATTTCACAACCGTTAAAATCAAAATCAATTAATGCACTGCCTTTGTCTTTTCTGATTTTATTGGTCCCCAATGTCAGTGTTGCTCCGATATTTGTATATGGTCCCGCAATACAAGGAATCGTCACTCGAACAGATTTGATAATGCGTCTGAAATAACCTGGATAGGTTAAATCAAAAATTGCTTCTGGAATGGAGAAATCAACACATTCACCAGTTGTTTTCAAATCATATAATTTATCAGGCGCAATTTGAAGCATACTAAAATGCTGTGTGATTTCATTTTTTCGCTTATCTGTATCAATAAACTCTTTTTCGAGTTGCAGCAATTGCAGCATTAAGCGTTCTCCTGCAAACAATCCGTTTTTATCGCTACTCCAATTATCCGATTGAATAAAATTACTGGTAATCGGTGTTATGCCAAATCGTTCAAATTCAAATGCTTTTTGAGTTTGTAAAGCGAAGTCATTGGCTAAATTAAATGCCATTCGGTATAACTTTTGTAATTGCTGTACTTGGAAGGTATAATGTTTGTAATTGGAGAATTTAGTGGTATAAAATTCATACAGTTCCTTGTACTGATCAATGTTTGTTTCGTGGAGTTCCAAATCAAACTCTGCCATGGCTACTGCTATTTCGGAAGCTCTCAATTGTTCTGCCATTCCTTTTAGTTCCTGATTGGCTGTTTCAAACTGGAATTTCCAATCTTCTTCGCGTCGTTGATGTGACGCTTCTAATCCAGCTAGGATTGCAACATTGTCTGCTACTTTGGCAGTGGCTTCAAGTGCGTTTGCAAATTTATCGGCACTCCCACTCAATTCAACTCCACCATATTTCATTGCAAATGGGCTTCCTAATTGAGGAAGGAGTCCAAAACCACCCGCTAGCAATTGCAACACTCCTTCTGCTGTTCGGATCGTACCTGAAGTCCATTTCGCGATCTGCTCCACATTTTCCCATTCAATGAGTCCTTCTTCCAGAAGTCCTTGGTAATGTGATTTACGATTTTCAATAGTGGTTTTGTTTTCAAGGAGGTTCGCGTAATTCGCTTTTACCTGATCTATTTGTCGTTTTTTGTTTTTTGAAGTTAACGATAGTATATTCTGTTCATGCCTTGTGCGTAGCAAGGTTAACTCTTCCGCATCTCTTTTTTCAATAGCATTAAATAACGCACCGCCAAAACTTTGTACGGTAGTGCAAAATTGTTTGGCTTTTTCAATTAAGTACACAAAACGATGATTGGGAAGTTGTCCGCCAATTGTCGCCGTTATTTCATCAAACGACATTCCTCCTGCCACCATGCGGGCAAGCAGTGCTGGATCAATTTCTGGGGCAAAGGCCGGCATTAATTTTTTCACCCCATTCAAGTCCATGCAATTATTCAATTTATAGATGCGATCATTTACCCGATCCCAGTACGCTATAAAATCTTTGTTGTGTGGAAAACAGAAAATCAAATCGGAATCAATATCAAAGTAATTTTGAGGTTTTGTGGGTCTCCCTAGTGCTTTATCTAGTTGAGAAGAATTTTTAATTACGTTGTTTGAATACGAAATTTTCGCAAATGAAGTACTGTGTTGCATTCGTTGGGATGAAGGAGTCGATCTACCATTTCTCCTCCCCTTTTGTTGTGCAGTTACGTTGCTTTTATATCCACTATTGGCAACGCCAAAAAGATTGTAAATAAACTCCGAATTCTTCGTTACATTAATGTCATTATAGGTCAAGACTTTCATGTCTTTACATTGTCCTGTTTTTTCTGGTTTATTACCTAAAATGGTTTTTACAATATCGTATAAATGCCTTGCCTCACTAGTACTTTCTGGCGTGTATTGTTCAAACAGATAATCGGCCCAATCCATCAAATTATCCAGGTATTTCATGACCACATTTTTTTGATACGCTCCAATTCGCAGTCGGGCAATTGCATGCGGATTACCGGGATTGCGTTGATACATTTCAATCGCATTGGGATCACTGTAGATTTCTTTCAGTTTTTTAATTCCAATACTTCGAAAGGCTGCAAACCGCCAGTTGACATCATGCGGGAATACCAATTGTTCGAATTTTTCTTTAATGGCAGTTGGATTATAAATATAACTGTACCATTGATTTGCTTCACGGTATTTTCCAGCAGCATTTAAATGATCTGCAATGCGCATAGGGATATGGAAAAAGAGCTCATAAAAGTAATTTCCAAAACTTTTACTGTAATCTATTTGCTCTGCAACCTGGCGTTGTGTATTGTAATCCAACAAATCATCCATACTAATGGATACTTTATCCCATAATAATTGAATGTATTCTGGGTTCAGTTTATGTCCTTTATTACTGTCTGGAACAGTTGGTGTGGTAAGAATCGCCACCATATCATTTTGCTGAATCTTATAATCATTCACCCCATCTGCATAATCATTGGACCCATTTGTAACAAAAAAGTTATCGAACGTATCGTAATAGGCTTTGTATTCTTGTTTCAAAGAGGTTAATTGACTGGCTACAGGCAAGGAAGAAGCTATCTTTTTTTGATCTGCTAATTTGATGAAGTTTTTCTGATAGTCTAATAAATTAACTGGAACATATACAATCTTATGAATCAAATCAACATTACCATTTCCTATGTCCTTGTTCGATTCTTCAAAGAAAACGAGTTTGTTACCTGCTGAATTACCTGTTTTTAAGGTATAATGCGTACCTGTTGCATCAAATGAAAAAATAAAATCCAGTTTATCATTTCCTATCGTTCCAGTAAACGTTCGTGAACTAATTGTTATCGGTGAAGGTGGTGTACTTTGATTCGGGCTACTTGCTACCGTTACAATTTGATCAAAGCGGTTAAATGAGAACTCTACGTCTACGGTAATTAAATCAATTAAAGGCATGTCTATTTTTAATTTCACGCTCTTCGTAAAACCATCAAATACTGCACGTGTATTTTTATATACCGGTTGAAGCGCATTCTTTTTATCTGTCCAAATATAATCGAGCCTCAAGGTATTCCGATCTTGGGTTTCTAATGGATAGGGTTTACGGTAAACGATTCGTTCAAATTCTTTTAATACATTTTCCCGTATTTCACCCGCCTCTGGTTTCAACGTTGGTGTATCACCAGCATTCACTTGATTCTTGTATTTATTGATTCTTAAAAAGGGATCAAAGGAACTGCTTTTTCGATAACCTAACTCTATCTTTTGCGGAGCACACCACTTATTATCAACCTGCAAAAATGAATAATTGGCATAGACATCATAGGTATGCATTCTCACTTCCTGCACGCCTAAATTCACATCTGATATATCTTTTCGTTGGAAACTAGTCCAGAAGACATAGAGTTTACCATTGTAACGAATAGCTGATACATCTTCTGCAGGGATTGTAACATTCATCTTCTCCCAATTAGACCAAAGTGCACCACCATTCTTTAAAAATTCAACGTGCCGGTAATAATATTCTACAGGTTGTTTGTTTGTTTTACCAAAAAGATAGATTCGGTTATTCTCGGTATCATGATACGCACCAGCTATTTTTAATTCCGCGAGAATCATGATTTGTTGAAT